>NZ_LT669941.1:2966909-3335644 GCF_900128505.1 Parabacteroides timonensis | reverse complement strand
TCGTTTGATGTGCGGGATATGGAGCGCGACTCATTAGCCGTTTTAATGCCGGCGGCGAAGAACGGTAACTTGGAAGCGCTTGAAAATGTACTGGGAAAACTGGATATCGATGCGAATACAGACAGTCTGGAAACAAAATGGGTAGTCACCAAACGTGAAGAAGGAGACGAAGAACTCCATCTGCGTGATTTGACGATCCGTGAAGGATTAGTGCCGAGTGTGATCGGTATGGGAGCCAAAGATGCGGTTTATTTACTCGAGAGTGCCGGTTTGCGTGTAGCTCTGGATGGCATGGGACGGGTTTCGGCCCAGTCGATGGGAGCAGGTACACGGATTGCCAAAGGACAAACCATAAGATTAACATTAAAATAATATGGAACTGAAGAAATTGATTCATACGTTGGATGTACAGGAAACAGTCGGAGCGGATCATGTAAAGATTACAGGCATCCAGTCTGATTCCCGCAAGGTGGAAGATGGCTTTTTGTTCGTAGCGGTAAGAGGTACGGCGGTCGATGGACATGCCTATATCGACGGTGCCATAGCAAAAGGGGCTGTAGCGGTCATCTGCGAGGAAATTCCATCCCTTTCGGAAGAAACTAAAGTTTCATCCGGGAGAAACATTTGTTTCATCCGGGTGAAAGATTCGGCGGACGCATTGGGTAAGGTTGTTTCGACCTGGTATGACAATCCTTCGGACAAGCTGACGCTGGTGGGCGTTACCGGGACGAACGGCAAGACCACCATCGCTACCTTATTGTATGAAATGTTCCGTAAGATGGGACATAAGGTAGGCTTGATCTCCACCGTATGCAATTATATCGACGGTGAAGCGATCCCGACAGAACATACAACGCCCGATCCGATCACCCTCCACAGTCTGATGGCCCGGATGGTGGAAGCCGGATGCGAATATGCCTTTATGGAAGTCAGTTCCCATTCAATCGATCAGAAACGTATCAGTGGCTTGTCGTTCGACGGTGGTATCTTTACCAACCTGACACGCGACCATCTGGATTATCATAAAACGGTAGAGAACTATCTGAAAGCAAAGAAAAAATTCTTTGACGACCTACCTGCAGATGCTTTTGCACTGACCAATGCCGATGATAAATCTGGTCTGGTCATGCTCCAGAATACAGCGGCAAAGAAGCTGACTTATTCACTCCGTACCTTGGCCGATTTCAAAGGAAAGATCCTGGAGTCGCATTTTGAAGGAACAGAAATGATCATTAACGGTCGTGAAGTAGTTGTTCATTTTGTGGGACGTTTCAATGCTTACAACCTGCTGGCTGTTTACGGTGCGGCTGTTTCACTGGGGAAAGATCCGGAAGAGACGCTGATCGTATTGAGCACGCTGCATTCGGTGTCCGGCCGTTTTGAAACGATACAATCTCCGCTCGGTTATACGGCGATTGTCGATTATGCCCATACGCCGGATGCTTTGACAAATGTCCTGAACGGCATTGAAGAAGTGCTCGATGGAAGAGGCCGAATCATTACCGTTGTCGGTGCCGGCGGAAACCGCGATAAGGGGAAACGCCCGTTGATGGCGAAAGAGGCGGCGAAACTGAGTGACCAGGTAATCCTGACTTCCGATAATCCCCGTTTTGAAGAACCGGACGAGATCATTCAGGATATGGTAGCCGGGCTGAGTCATTCGGATATGGAACGTACGCTTTGTATTACCGACCGTACACAGGCTATCAAAACGGCCACTATGCTGGCTAAGAAAGGCGATGTGATCCTTGTGGCTGGTAAAGGCCATGAAGATTACCAGGATGTGAAAGGCGTAAAACATCATTTTGACGACCGTGAGAAGTTACGGGAAATATTTGCAACACAACAACAATAAAACGACATGCTTTATTATCTTTTTAATTATCTGGATCAATTGGATTTACCTGGAGCGGGGATGTTTAAATACGTATCATTCCGTTCCGGATTGGCACTGATCCTTTCCTTGTTTATCTCGACAGCTATCGGTCGCCGTATTATTGACCGTTTGCAGATGTTGCAGATCGGTGAGACGGTACGTAACCTCGGACTGGAAGGACAGATGAGTAAGAAAGGTACACCGACAATGGGAGGTGTCATTATCATCATTGCTATCCTGATCCCGACTTTACTTTGTGCCAAGCTGAATAATATTTATGTGATCCTGATGATGGTCACCACCGTTTGGCTGGGCGCTCTTGGTTTTGCCGATGACTATATTAAGGTGTTCCGTAAGAATAAAGAAGGGATGCACGGTAAATTCAAGATCATCGGACAGGTCGGCCTGGGGCTGATTGTAGGTTTGGTGTTGTTTATGAGCCCGGATGTCGTGATTAAGGAGAATATGGAGGTGCGCCATGATAATGTGATCGAAGAAGTCCACTATCATACGGTAGAAACGAAGTCAACCAAAACGACCATCCCTTTCATGAAGAATAACAATTTCGATTATGCCCAACTGGTTAGCTGGGCAGGCGATTATAAAGAAGAAGCGGCATGGCTGGTCTTTGTTTTAATGACCATATTTGTGGTGACAGCCGTATCGAACGGGGCAAACCTGACGGACGGACTAGACGGTCTGGCTGCCGGAACCTCTGCAATCATAGGCGTTGCGTTAGGTATTTTGGCGTATATGTCCGCCCACTTCGAGTTCGCTTCCTTCCTGAATATCATGTTTATCCCCGGAGCGGAAGAGTTGGTGGTGTTTGCCGCCGCCTTTATCGGGGCGACAGTCGGTTTCCTTTGGTATAACTCATACCCTGCGCAGGTATTTATGGGTGATACGGGAAGTCTGACACTGGGTGGTATAATCGCGGTATTTGCTATAATTATACGTAAAGAGTTGCTAATACCAATTCTTTGTGGTATTTTTCTCGCTGAAAGTATTTCGGTTATGGCGCAGGTTGCCTACTTCAAATATACAAAAAAGAAGTATGGCGAAGGTCGTCGTATATTTAAGATGACGCCATTGCACCATCATTTCCAGAAAGCGGGGAATGCAGGAATACAAGCGTTGCTGCAAAAACCGTTCAACGTGGTGCCTGAATCGAAGATAGTGGTACGTTTTTGGTTGATCGGTATTATTTTGGCGGTTATAACGATCGTCACATTGAAGATGAGATAATAAATATATATAAACGTGGAAAGAATTGTTGTATTAGGGGGAGGAGAAAGCGGTGCAGGTGCAGCCGTGTTGGCGAAGGCAAAAGGATTTGACGTGTTCGTTTCCGACTTTTCGTCTATCAAACCCAAGTATAAGGATATGCTCGACGCCCACGGAATCCGTTGGGAAGAAGGACAGCATACCGAAGCCGACATTCTGAATGCCGACGAGATCATCAAAAGCCCCGGAATACCCGACAAGGCTCCGATGATCCAGAAACTGAAAGCGCAGGGGACGCATATCATCTCCGAAATAGAATTTGCCGGACGATACACCGACTCGAAAATGATCTGTATCACCGGAAGTAATGGTAAGACAACGACTACCATGCTTACATACCATATCCTGAAAGAAGCCGGAGTGGATGTCGGCCTGGCAGGAAACGTAGGAAACAGCCTGGCATTGCAGGTTGCCGAAGACCCGCACGCGGTCTACGTGATCGAACTGAGCAGTTTTCAGTTGGACAACATGTACGACTTCAAAGCGGATATAGCTATCTTGTTGAATATAACACCCGATCATCTGGACCGTTATAACTACGAGATGCAGAATTATGTGAACGCCAAGTTCCGCATAATCCAGAACCAAACGTCGGAAGATGCGTTCATCTTCTGGAACGACGACCCGATCATAGCCCGCGAGATCGCTAAACGCCATCCTGCGGCAACTCTTTACCCATTCGCCGAAACGCATGAAGACGGCGTGAAGGGATATACGGATAATAAGCAAATAGTAATTGAAACCTCAAACGGAACATTTACAATGGATCAGGACTTATTAGCATTAACGGGTACACATAACCTGTACAATTCGCTGGCATCGGGCATCGCATCCAAGGTGGTCGATATCCACGATGAAAATATACGGGCTTCACTGAGTGACTTTACTGGGGTGGAACACCGCCTGGAGAAAGTGGCCCGTGTACGCGGAGTAGACTATATCAACGACTCGAAAGCTACGAATGTAAACTCTTGCTGGTATGCATTGCAAAGTATGACGACCAAACTGGTACTGATACTGGGCGGAACGGACAAGGGTAACGACTATTCCGAGATTGAAGAACTTGTAAAACAAAAAGTACGTGCCTTGATTTTCCTGGGTGTCGACAATGACAAACTGCATACTTTCTTCGACGGAAAGGTGGCGCAGATTGAAGATGCCCGCTCGATGGAAGAAGCGGTAAGCAAGGCTTATAAACTGGCAGAAAAGGGAGACACCGTTTTGTTATCGCCCTGCTGCGCCAGCTTCGACCTTTTCAAGAGTTACGAAGACCGCGGCGACCAGTTCAAACAGTGCGTACGTAATTTATAACGATGAGTGCGCACGACTGTGCGCATCCACTGTGCATTCGTTTGCGCAGCCAACGCGCACGGTAATGCGCAGTCGTTGCGCAAGAGCAGGTGGATTTGTAGAATTAGATAAAATGAATTAGAATGGATCTGGCAAGTAAATTATTTAAGGGCGACCGGGTGATATGGATCATCTTTATGTTCCTGTGCCTGATTTCGGTTGTTGAGGTGTTTAGTGCTACGAGTACGATCGCCTACAAGAACGCGAATCATTGGGCACCGATCGTTCGTCATGCCACTTTCCTGCTGGGCGGGTTTGTGCTTGTTTTGCTGTTGCACAATGTCCCGTGCCGGTTCTTTCCGGTGTTTATACTCCTATTGCCAGTTTCGGTATTGATGCTGATTGCCACGCCATTTGTGGGGATCAATGCGAATGATGCACATCGTTGGCTGGAGATATTCGGTATACAGTTCCAGCCTTCGGAGTTTGCCAAGCTAGCCTCGGTGGTGTTTATCGCCTTTCTGCTCAGTAAACGGAGTAAATTTACGGACGACCAGATATTCAAGTATATATTGATCGGGGTGGGTACGACATGTGTTCTGATCCTTCCTGAGAACTTCTCGACCGCTTTTATGTTGTTTGGTGTTTGCTTCCTGATGATGTTTATCGGGCAGTTGCCACTGAAGAAGCTCGGAAAACTGGCCGGTATCCTGATTTTGGGACTGGTTGTGTTTATTGTCTTATTGCGTTTCACCCCCACCGGGGTGACTCAGTATCTACCTGACCGTTTTAGTACCTGGCAGGGACGTTTGGAGCGTTTCTTTGAGCCTCATGAGGCGGATGTGGATGCGAATGGAGTTTATAAAATAACCGATGATAATTATCAGGTTTCCCATGCGAAGATCGCTATTGCACGCGGGGGACTGTTTGGACAATTGCCGGGTCATGGCCAGCAGAGGGATTTCCTTCCGCAGGCCTATTCCGACTTTATCTATGCGATCATTATTGAAGAACTGGGAGTTGTGGGTGGTGTGTTTGTCCTGATGTTGTATATCATGTTGTTGGTGCGCGTCGGGATGATTGCCCGGAAATGTGATAAGGCTTTCCCGAAATACCTTGTATTGGGGTGTGGATTGCTGGTCGTCGTACAGGCACTGGCCAATATGGCGGTGGCTGTGAACCTGATCCCGGTAACCGGTCAGCCGATGCCATTGGTCAGTCGTGGAGGAACCTCGACGGTGATTTCCTGTATCTATTTCGGAATTATCCTGAGTGTGAGCCGATTCGGAGCAAATATGGGTAATGAGGAAGATGAAGATCCGGAAGATGAAGCCGAAGGTGCAGGTGCAGTTCCGGCTATTACAGAAGAAGAAATATCAAACTGGGTACCCGATACGCAACCCGAAACGGAAGAACAGTTTGCAACAGAAACAAAATAAAAAATGAAACAGTACCGGATAATAATAAGTGGTGGCGGAACTGGGGGACACATTTTCCCGGCCATTTCTATAGCCAATACCGTCAGGAAACGTTTTCCTGATGCGGAAATCTTATTTGTAGGTGCGGAAGACCGGATGGAAATGGAAAAAGTTCCGGCCGCCGGCTATCAGATAGTAGGTTTACCGGTGAGTGGTTTCGACCGTGCTCACCTATTTAATAATATAAAAGTGCTCAATCGCTTGCGTAAGAGTCTCCGGTTGGCGAAGAAGACTATTTGTGATTTTCGTCCCGATATCGCCGTGGGCGTTGGAGGTTATGCCAGCGGTCCGACTTTATGGATGGCTGCTTCACAAGGTATTCCGACCTTGATACAGGAGCAGAATTCGTATGCAGGAGTTACCAACAAGTTGTTGGCGAAAAAGGCATCGAAGATCTGTGTCGCTTATGACGGTATGGAAAAGTTTTTCCCGGCAGACAGGATCGTGATAACCGGTAATCCGGTGCGTCAAGACCTGGAAGAGGCGACTAATAGAAAGGAAGAAGCATTGGCATTCTTTGGCCTTTCTCCCGAAAAGAAGACGATTCTGGTAGTCGGCGGTAGCTTGGGAGCCCGGACGATTAACCGTAGTATTCAAGGTGATCTGGATAAACTGTTCGCCTCCGATGTGCAGGTAATCTGGCAGACCGGACGCTATTATTATGGCGAAGCAACCAAGCACCTGAAGGCTTATCGCGGAATGCCTATCTGGTGTTCCGACTTTATTACGCGCATGGATTATGCCTATGCGGCGGCTGATCTTGTCATCTCTCGTGCGGGAGCCAGTTCTATTTCCGAACTTTGCCTGTTGAAGAAACCGGTTATTCTGGTTCCTTCTCCGAATGTAGCTGAGGACCATCAGACCAAGAATGCACTGGCGTTGGTAAACAAAGACGCTGCGATAATGGTTGCAGATAGAGAGGCTGAACAACAGTTGGTCGCCAAGGCGCTTGAGGTTGTTCATGACGACGAACGACTGGCCGGGATGAGCCGTAATATCGAAAAGCTGGCCCATCATCACAGTGCAGATCAGATAGTAGATGAAATAGTTAAGATAGTAGAGAAAAAGCAATAATATGAATATAAATACGATAACGGCTGTCTATTTTGTCGGAGCGGGTGGTATAGGAATGAGTGCCTTGATCCGCTATTTCCTGTCGAAAGGGAAACAGGTGGGAGGATATGATAAAACTCCGTCTGACCTGACTGCGCAGCTTAACCGTGAAGGTGCCGTTATTCATTATGAAGATAATGTATCCCTGATTCCGGATGCTTTTAAAGATCCGGCTCAGACATTAGTTGTTTATACGCCGGCTGTTCCTGAGTCACATGCTGAGTTGACGTATTTTCGTCAGAAAGGATTTGAGGTGATGAAGCGAGCCCGTGTCCTGGGTGAGATTACCAACTGTTCACGGGGCCTTTGTGTTGCCGGAACGCACGGAAAGACAACTACCTCTTCGATGGTTGCCCATCTGTTGAAACAATCGCATGTGGATTGTAATGCGTTCCTGGGCGGCATCCTGAAGAATTACGACAGCAACCTGATGCTCTCGGATAAAAGTGATTTGACCGTGATCGAGGCCGACGAGTTCGATCGCTCTTTCCACTGGCTCACTCCTTATATGGCTGTTATCACTGCTGCTGATCCTGATCATCTGGATATCTATGGCACAGCTGAAGCGTATCGTGAAAGTTTCGAGCATTTCACTTCGCTGATCCGTCCCGATGGTTGCCTGATCATGCGGAAAGGTATTGCTGTAACGCCTCGCCTGAAAGAAGGAGTGAAGTTATATACCTACGCCGGAGCCGAAGAATATAACGATCAACTGTCAACTGAAAAAGCTGATTTCCATGCAGAAAAGATCCGTATCGGAAACGGTGAGATCTTCTTTGATTTTGTGGGGCCCGATATCCGGATAGCAGACGTCCAACTGGGAGTACCCGTTAAAGTAAATATCGAGAATGGTGTTGCTGCTATTGCTCTGGCATGGCTGAACGGAGTGACACCCGAAGAAATAAAGAAAGGCATGGCTTCGTTTGCAGGCCCGAAACGTCGTTTCGACTTTCATCTGAAAAAGGAAAATATCGTGTTGATAGACGATTATGCCCATCATCCGGCCGAACTGAAAGCCAGTATCCAATCAGTTAAGGAACTGTATGCCGGACGTAAGGTGACAGGTATTTTTCAACCTCACCTGTACACCCGTACACGTGACTTTGCGCCTGATTTTGCAACCAGCCTGTCGCTGTTGGATGAATTGATCCTGCTGGATATTTATCCGGCACGCGAGGAACCGATACCGGGAGTGACTTCCGAGATTATATTTGATGCTGTGACCACTCCGGCCAAAAAGCTGATCCGTAAAGGAGAATTGCTCGGCCTGGTGGAAAAGGAAGCGGATACGTTTGAAGTAGTATTGATGGTTGGCGCCGGCGATATCGACCGGTTGATCGAGCCGGTTAAACAAATATTGGATAAGAAATTGTGATTCGTATAGTATCCATAATAGTAGCTACACTGTTGTCTTGTTACATCGTGTTTGTCACCTTCTTCTTCCGGGATATGAGGCAGGATAAGGAATGTCATGACCTTCAGGTCGTGGTGAAAGACAGCCTCGATAAACATTTCGTGAGTGAAAGCGACCTGGTGGCGATCCTCAAAAAGGCGGATCTTAACCCGATCAAAAAGCCTATGGACGCAATCAATACGGATAAGATAGAGAATGAACTGAAAAAGAACGAGATGATTGCCCGTATCGAAGCATATAAAACGCCGTCGGGAATAGTCAAGCTCGAAGTGGAGCAGAAAATACCTATTTTACGTGTGATCAGTTCAAGGGGAAACTTCTATGTGGATAACCTCGGAAGCACGATGCCGGTCAGTCATCGGTATGTAACTGACGTTCCTTTAGTAAGTGGATACGTCGAAAAAGAGCTGGCGGTAACCGACTTATACAAATTTGCATTATTTTTGCAGGAGAATGAGTTTTGGAATAGTCAGATAGAACAGATTTATGTTCATCCTGACAACGAAGTAGAACTGATTCCCCGGGTGGGTAACCACCGGATCGTACTGGGTTCTTTCGACAACTTCGAAGAAAAGCTGGATAACTTGCGGCTCTTCTACGACGAGGTCGTTCCGAAAGTCGGATGGGAGAAATACAGTATAATTAATTTAAAATACAAAGATCAGATTGTTTGTACTAAAAGATAGATGATATGGCATACACAGACTTTATAGCAGCCATCGACCTTGGCTCTTCTCACATGGTCGGTATGGTAGGAACGAAGGGCCCGACCGGGGCACTCTCGATTATTGCCTACGAAGTTGAAAACTCCGCTACCTGTATACGAAGAGGATGTGTATATAATGTGGAAGAAACGGCGAATAAGATAAAGCGTCTTATACTGAAGCTCGAAAATAAACTGAACGGCGCGAAGGTCGGGAAAGTATATGTTGGCATCGGTGGACAGTCGCTGCGCTCTATCGACCATACGGTTCCACGTATTCTGGGGACCGATGGCGTAGTGACCGAAGATATTATTGATGGTCTCTACGAAGAATGCCGTAATTATCACCCGGATATGCTGGATGTGCTGGCAGCGGTTTCGCCTACCTATTTTTTAGATGACAAACCCGAACCCAATCCGGTGGGTATTCCTTGTACCCGGATCGAAGCCCGTTACAAGCTGATTGTAGGACGGCCTTCGTTGAAACGTTATGTGCTCAACAGTATTGCCGACCGTGCTAAGATAGAAATCGCCGATATCGTTGTTTCTCCTTTGGCTTTGGCCGATGTGGTGCTGACTGACAACGAGAAGGACTTAGGATGCGCCTTGATCGGTTTCGGTGCCGGAGTAACCACACTGACGGTTTATAAAGCCGGACAGTTGGTCAACCTTTCGGTCATTCCTTTCGGAGGTCATCTGATTACCCGCGACATTACCAGCCTGCACTTGGTGGAAGCGGAAGCCGAACGGGTGAAACTGACCTACGGTAGTGCACAGATGGAAAAAGACAACGACCTGAGCATCCAGGTTAGTTCTGCCGACGGTATGGGACTTCGCGAGATCAAATTGGCCGACCTCAATAATGTGGTCGAAGCCCGTATGAAAGAAATTCTGGAAAACGTATATGCCCGTCTTGAAGCTACCGGACTGATGAACGGTTTGGGAGCAGGTATCATAATAACAGGCGGAGGTGCCGCCCTGAAGAACCTTCCGGAAGTTATCCGCGAACGGTTGAACATGGATGTACGCTACTCGGCTGTCCGTAAAGGTATCGTTGAGAGTGGGGAAATGATAGCCAACAATCCCGAATATGCTGTCGCTGTCGGCTTGTTGGCTAAAGGAACTGAGAATTGCGCCCTTTACATCCCACCAAAAGTGGAGGTGAAGGTGGAGGAACCGGAGGTAGAGGTGAAGGAAGAAGTGAAAGTTGCCCCTGAACCCCCGAAGAAGAAACCAGAGAAGAAGAAAGGCCCAGGCCTGTTCGGACGCATAACCAAAAGTATAGACACGTTTGGCAAAGGATTGTTTGATGACGAAGACGATACAAAGTAATCAGCGAATGTAATAAAACCGGAAGACAATGGACGATACAATATTAAATTTCAATTATCCGACAGATACTCCTAAAATCATCAAAGTAATTGGTGTAGGAGGCGGTGGAGGTAACGCTGTTACCCACATGTACAAGGAAGGTATACATGATGTTACATTCGTTTTGTGTAACACCGATAACCAGGCGTTGAACCGTTCCGACGTTCCCGTAAAAGTACCGCTGGGGCGTAATATCACCCAGGGATTGGGAGCCGGCAACAAACCCGAACGTGCCATGATGGCTGCCGAAGAAAGTATGGAAGATATCCGCAAGATGCTTAGCGACGGCACTAAAATGGTCTTTATCACTGCCGGAATGGGTGGTGGTACAGGTACAGGAGCAGCTCCGGTAATTGCCCGCTTTGCCAAGGATATGGGTATCCTGACTGTCGGTATCGTTACTATTCCATTCGTATTCGAAGGCGAACGCAAAATCATTCAGGCACTGAACGGTGTTGAAGATATTAGCAAGAACGTGGATGCGTTGCTGGTTATCAACAACGAACGTTTGCGTGAGATCTATTCCGACCTGACTATGACGAATGCTTTTGGAAAAGCCGATGATACCCTTACCATTGCTGCTAAGAGCATTGCTGAGATCATCACCCTTCCGGGTATAATCAACCTCGACTTTGCCGATGTCAATACCACGATGAAAGATGGTGGTGTTGCCTTGATGAGTAACGGTTTCGGTGAAGGTGAAGGGCGTGTACGCCAGGCAATTGAAGATGCACTGAACTCTCCGCTGTTGAACAATAACGATGTGTTCAATGCCAAAAAGATATTATTCAACGTTTCGTTCGGTGAGGAAGCCGAACTGCGTATGGAGGAAATGAACGATGTTCACGATTTCATGTCACGCTTCGGACGCGATATCGAAGTGATCTGGGGTACGGCTATCGACAGCACTCTCGGTTCGAAAGTGAAGATGACGATCCTGGCAACCGGTTTCGGTATGGAAGACATTCCTCAGATCGCTGAAAAACGTCAGATCGAACAGGGACGTATGACTGAGGAGGAACTTCGTCTGGAAGAGGAACGCTTGAACAAGGAACGTGCCGAAAAAGATCTGATCGACAAATATTACGGAGCTTCCGGCCAGCGTATGCGCCGTGTTGCAGCCCGTGCCAAAGCTGTTGTATTGACACAGGATGAATTGGACGATGATGCTTTGATTGCCTTGATCGAGGATAATCCTACTTATAACCGTGATCCGAAAGTAATAGCTCGTGCCCGTTCGAAGGTTGGTGGTGAAGAAATTCCGGTATCATCGACAGCAGTCAATACTTCAGCTTCTCGTTCCGAAGGAAAGAAACCGGATACAGGAGGCAAGAAGGTGATAAGTTTCCGATAATTTTAAATAAGAAATAAGATATGGATTTGTTTGAAAAAGTCAGCGAAGACATTAAAAACGCAATGAAGGCAAAAGATAAAGTTGCCCTCGAAACATTGAGAAATGTGAAGAAATTCTTCCTCGAAGCAAAGACTGCTCCGGGAGCTAACGATACTTTGACGGATACCGATGCCACCAAAATTATCCAGAAGCTGGTGAAACAAGGAAAGGACTCTGCTGACATTTACACCCAGCAAGGTCGTGCAGACCTGGCAGAGGGTGAACTTGCGCAGGTAAAAGTGCTGGAAACTTATCTCCCGAAGCAGATGACTGCCGAAGAACTTGAAATAGCATTGAAAGCTATTATCGCCCAGGTAGGTGCTACCGGTCCTCAGGATATGGGTAAGGTAATGGGAACGGCTTCCAAAGCGCTTGCGGGTAAAGCAGAAGGACGTGCTATTTCAGAAGCGGTAAAACGCCTGCTGAATAGCTAATATAATATAGTTTTGAAAATAACTTATCTCCTCTCAAGAGGGGATAAGTTATAACCTGTCACTATCTGATATATGAAAATGCTTGGTATTGCAAGCTTTCTTTTAGACTCATTCTTTTAGAACTAGACCGAATTCTAATAACTTTAAACGATGATAACCTTTATCTGTTGTCTTGCAGTTCTTATTGCAGGCTATTTCATTTACGGCTCTTTTATAGAACGTATCTTCGGGGTCGATCCTTCCCGTAAAACTCCAGCTTTCACTCATCAGGATGGAGTAGATTATATTCCAATGTCTTCCTGGAAAGTCTTTATGATCCAGTTTCTGAACATTGCCGGTCTCGGTCCGATATTCGGCGCTATAATGGGAGCCAAGTTTGGTGTGGCTTCTTTCCTGTGGATCGTATTGGGCACGATCTTTGCCGGGGCTGTTCACGATTATCTGGCCGGAATGCTTTCCCTGCGCCATCATGGCGAGAGTCTGCCTGAAATTATCGGACGTTATCTCGGGAACAATTTCAAGCAATTCATGCGTGGGTTTACCGTTATTCTGATGGTCCTTGTCGGAGCTGTCTTTGTTGCCGGTCCAGCCGGGTTGCTGGCAAAGTTGACTCCGGAATACCTCGATGCCACTTTCTGGATATTTGTGGTATTTATCTATTATATCCTGGCCACTTTGTTGCCGGTCGATAAGATCATAGGTAAGATATATCCTTTGTTTGCTGCCGCCTTGCTTTTTATGGCAGTAGGTATTCTTGTGATGTTGTTCGTGAACCATCCGCCACTTCCGGAGCTGACCGACGGCCTGGCGAATACGCATCCGGAAAATCTTCCTATCTTTCCGATTATGTTTGTGAGTATTGCCTGTGGAGCCATTTCCGGTTTCCATGCTACTCAAAGTCCGTTGATGGCTCGTTGTATCAAGAATGAAAAATACGGACGTCCTGTCTTCTTCGGAGCGATGATTACAGAAGGTATCGTGGCTTTGATCTGGGCTGCCGCTGCTACTTATTTTTATCATAATAATGGTATGGGTGAAAGTAATGCAGCCGTGATTGTAGACAGTATCACTAAAGAGTGGCTGGGGACGGTTGGCGGTGTATTAGCCGTATTAGGCGTTATTGCTGCTCCGATTACTTCGGGGGATACTGCATTCCGTTCGGCCCGTTTGATCATAGCAGATTTTCTCCATAAGGAGCAGAAAAGCATGGCTAGTCGTCTGATGATCTGTGTCCCTCTGTTTATCGTAGCGATCGGGATATTACTTTACAGTTTAAAAGATAAGGATGGTTTCGATATGATCTGGCGTTATTTTGCCTGGACAAATCAGACGTTGGCAGTCTTTACCCTTTGGGCGTTGACGGTCTTTCTTGCCCGTTCGAAGAAGCCGTATATCGTAACCCTGATCCCTGCCCTGTTTATGACAGCCGTTTGTTCCACCTATATTTTTGTCGCTCCTGAAGGATTAGGTATGAATGTTACGGTTTCACAGATAATAGGTTGCAGCATAACGGTAGTGACACTGGTTGCATTCCTTTTCTGGAAGAGAAAAAATCCCGGAGCCGTTTAAGCCTCCGGGATATGTTCCTTAAAGTACCTGGATACCTTCTTCGCGGGCCTGTTCTTCTCCAGAAGGAGTGATCAGTTTGTAACCCTTACCGTGGATGTTGATGATTTCGATACCTGGATCATCTTTCAACAGTTTACGAAGTTTAGTGATATACACGTCCATGCTACGGGCATTGAAGTAGTTATCGTCTACCCAGATAGTTTTCAGTGCATAGTTACGTTCCAGAATTTCATTAGCGTGTGCACACAGCAGGCTCAGTAATTCGCATTCTTTTGTAGTCAGCTTTGTTACCTTGTCGCCGATTGCCAGTGTCTGTTTCTGTGTATCGAACAAGAAATTACCCAGCTTGTAGAAAGGAATGTCTTTCATCTTTTTACCTTTCACACGGCGCAGGATAGCTTCGATACGAAGCAACAGCTCTTCCATGCTGAACGGTTTTGTCAGATAATCGTCGGCTCCGATCTTGAATCCTTCCAGGATATCTTCCTTCATTGTCTTTGCAGTAAGGAAAATGATTGGAATATCAGGATTTATTGAACGGATTTCCTGTGCCAGGGTAAAACCGTCTTTTTTCGGCATCATTACGTCTAATACGCAAAGATCATATTTGCCTTTGGTGAAACCTTTGTAACCAGCTTCTCCGTCAGAGAAGAGATCAGTTACATAACCTTTTGCCTGTAAGTATTCTCTTAATAGCATACCCAGGTTTTCGTCGTCTTCACAAAAGAAGATTTTCAGTTTTTCTTCCATAACTAACTTTTTATAAGAGGTAAAGTAATAATAAATTTTGTTCCTACGTTTCCGGGACCGATCTCGGCACGGATCGTACCTTTATGGTCCTCGATAATTTTACGGACGTAAGCAAGTCCCAAACCGAAACCTTTTACGTCGTGTACATTTCCAGTGGGTACCCGGAAGAAGCGGTCGAATACTTTCTTAAGATATTCTTTCTTGATCCCGATCCCGTTGTCTTCAACAGCAATCAACAGTTTCCCGTTGTTGTCGTTCCAGGTTCTTACCATCAATGTGAGCGGTACTTCCGGACGGCGGTATTTCACCGCGTTGTCCATCAGATTAAACAATACATTGGTGATGTGCATTTCATCTACATAGATGGACGAGTCTGTTGCCTGTAAGTCAATGTCGAGTGATCCATCATACTTTTCTACTTTCAGGACGAAGGTGTTAGCTACGCTGATCACCAAGTCGTTTGCATCTACTTCTTTCAGCTTAAGTGCCGCTTTCTGTCGTTCGAACAGCGACATCTGAAGCACTTTTTCTACCAGGAAGCCTAGTCGTTTCGTTTCATCATTGATAACTCCTGAGATGTGTTTAAACACATCGGGGCTCTTGGTTATATCCGAATCTTTCAACATCTGTGCCGCAAGAGAGATTGTTGATACCGGTGTTTTCAACTCGTGCGTCATATTGTTGATAAAGTCGTTCTTCATTTCTGACAGTCTCTTCTGGCGGAATACTATATATATGGTAAAGATAAATGTTACCAAAAGTATCAGCGAAAAGAGTACGGATGGTACAATAAATGTTACAGAACTTGAAATGTAATCACCCTTTGTCGGGAAATATACCTTCATATAATTCTGTTTTGAGGGAGGATCGTTCGGGAACAATACATACGTAATTATATCAGACGCAATAGGTTCCTTTTTTATTTCTCCACTTTGATACACTTTTTTGCCATCTTTGTTAATAACAAAAAATATGAACGGCAGGTTCAAACCGTTGTTAATAAATTCTGATTTTAAGTAATTATTCAGTTTCTTAAAATCTACCCGCTCCTGAATAGGCTTAAGGTTTGCAGTAGTTACCATACTATACACAACTTCCTGCATCAAAGCGTTCTGATACTGCATACGGCGCTTCAATGTTTTCTGCAAATCCTGTGATGTACTGACAATGTTGTTACCCGATTGTTTCTTGTCGAGCGACGACAGGGGTTCGAATTTCTGGCTGAAACTGCGTAATTGTTCTATATGCAATATGTTTCCATTTGCATCCTGTATCTGCAGCTTCTGTTGGGTGATTGCCTGGGCAACCTCTTGCGGATCCTGACTGTTTTGCAGGTAATTATTCTCATCACGCTTAATATCTTCTTCCAGATATCTGCGTGTTTCGTCTAGCTCCAGGTTTTTTGATACTTGGTGCAGGCTTCTTTTTACTGTTTCATTGAATTGCTCGCTACTTTTTTTGAGTATGATGCTCACGTACTTAACCTGAAGGAAAAGCAAACCGGCAAATGCAAATGCCATTACAACAGCGAGTAACCAAATAGTAGATTTCCTCATTCCAAATACTTTCTCTTTTTAACAGAACAAATAACGCTCATTTTAGTTTAATATTCACACAAAAAAGGTAAAAAACATAGGCTGGTTTTCTTAAAAATAGTTTAGCCTATTGGCCACTAAACGATCTATTAGTCTTGAAAACAGAGCCTTATACCACCATTCCCCTTTCAAGAGGAATACTTAGAGTTTAGTTCTTGTGTATAAAAACATAATTATTGATTATTTTGTTTCAACTTATGCAAAAAATATGAATTCGCCGGGAATAGTTTCAGCTTCATATTTAGGCATACGGAGTAGTATAATATATATGTATAACGGATGCAACTGCCGATTTATTTTATTTGAGTGCTAACGAACGGTAACATAAGAAATTGAAACTTCTTAAAAACTTTTGCCGAATGCATTCAGATTTAATTATTAGCTATATCTTTGTCTCCTGACAAGTGACAAGAGTTATGTAGTATGGCACAAGAAGGTATTACGCAAATTGATGTAAAACAGGTATTACAGCAAAAGGCCCCCTCGGTGGCCGGTAAAATTCCCGGTTTTGTAGTCAATTATCTGATTCGTACCATTCACCAGAATGAATTGAATGATATCCTCACCCGTTATCATGATAAGGATGGGGTTGATTTTATGCAGGAGTTGATCGGTTACTTCGACCTGATCCTGGAACTGGTGAACGAAGAAAATATTCCTGCTGAAGGACGCTATATTTTTGCATCCAATCATCCGCTGGGAGGGTTGGACGGCATCTGTTTGTCGGCTGTGATCGGGAAGCATTACGGCGGGAAGATACGTTATCTGGTGAACGATCTGTTGCTCTACTTGTCAAATCTAAGGTCCATTTTTGTCCCTATCAATAAACACGGTGCGCAGGGTAAGAAGAATGCCCGGCTGATCGATGAGGCTTATACTTCGGATAATCAGATCGTGACTTTCCCGGCAGGTCTTTGTTCCCGTAAGATAGACGGGAAGATACAAGATCCTGAATGGAAGAAATCGTTTATTCAGAAGGCGGTCGAACATAAACGGGATATCGTTCCGGTCTATTTCGAGGGAAGGAATTCCAATTTCTTCTACCGGCTGGCTAATCTGCGTAAAGCGCTGGGGATTAAGATGAACTATGAAATGCTTTATCTGCCGGATGAGATGTTCCGGTGCAAGCATAAAACATTCCGTATCCATTTCGGGAAACCTATCCCGTGGCAGACGTTCGACGGTAGTAAGAAACCGGGCGAGTGGGCCGAATGGGTAAGGACACAGGCTTATAATCTCAAGAAAACATAGACTCAATTTATATGCAAGACATTATTAAACCGATTGACCGTGCAGTACTTAAGGCGGAACTGACAAAAGAGAAGAAGCTCCGCAGCACGAATAAATCAAACAATGAAATATATATTGTAACAGCCCACGACTCTCCTAGTGTAATGCAGGAGATCGGACGTCTGCGGGAAATCGCTTTCCGTTATTATGGCGGAGGTACAGGTTTTCCGGTGGATATAGATGAATTCGATACGATGGAGGACGCCTATCGTCAGTTGATCGTGTGGAGTCCGGAAGATGAACAAATCCTGGGCGGTTATCGTTTCTTGTGTGGATCGGATGTGAAATTTGATGAGAACGGTAAGCCGATGTTAGCCACTTCTCACTTGTTTAACTTCTCCGACAAGTTTAATAAAGAATTCCTTCCTTATACGGTCGAACTGGGCCGTTCTTTCGTAACATTAGAATATCAATCTACACGTGCCGGGGCAAAGGGTTTATTTGTACTGGATAATCTGTGGGATGGATTGGGAGCCTTGTCGGTTGTTGATCCGAGCCTGCAGTATTATTTCGGGAAGGTAACGATGTATAATACATATAATACAGAGGCACGTAATATGATCCTTTACTTCCTCGGTATGCATTTCCCGGATGCAGACAAGCTGGTGACGCCTGTCTACCCGCTGCAAACCGATACGGATATAGAGAAAATGAAGGATTTGTTCCATTACGATAACTTCAAGGAAAATTATAAGGTACTGAACCAGGAAGTGCGTAAGTTCGGTATCAATGTGCCGCCCCTTGTAAACGCCTATATGAGTCTTTCACCTAAGATGCGTGTATTCGGAACGGCTATCAACCATGAGTTCGGGGATGTAGAGGAGACCGGCATACTTATTGCCATCAATGAAATCCTCGAAGATAAGAAGAAACGTCATATCGAAACTTACCTGAAGGAAGAGGGACAGACGGCTGATTTGATAAGGAAGATAGAATAATACTATTCTTCTTCCTGTTCCTTTTGTTTGATCCACTCTTCGGCTACTTCTACAAGCGACTCGTACCATTTCTGCCCGAATTTGCGGGTGAGAGGTTCTTTGAGGAATTTGTATAGAGGTAGTTTTTCCTTTTGGCCCAGTATCTCAGCGGCTTTACAAATCTTCCAGCGATCGTAGTTGACAGCACGGAAATCCCTGTATTGTGTGACGCGTACCGGATAAAGGTGGCAGGATACCGGTTTGTAGAAAGATACTTTTCCTTCGCGATAGGCCTTTTCGATGGCACATTTGCAGGTACCGTCATTGTCATAACAGGTGAAGACACAGTCTTTACCGTTGACGATGGACGTGACGATATCACCTTCACAGTCGATGAAGGCAACACCTTGCTTCTTTATGATTTCCTGCGCTTCCGGGGCCAGGTCGTCCCAGATAACCGGGAGTACTTTCTCCAGTTCTGCTATTTCTTTTTTGTCTAATGGGGCTCCTGAGTCGCCTTCTACGCAGCAAATACCTTTGCATTGGCTGAGGTCGCAGAGAAACTTGGCTTCAATCAGGTCGAGGCTTACCAGGGTGTCTTCTATTTGGATCATTTCAGTTGAGAGTTGAGAAGTGATAGTTAACAGATAAGAAATGACAGTTAACAATTATTCCCCTTTATGTGGAGTAATAACTGTCAACTGTCACTTGTCAACTGTCAACTAATAAAAGTTGTTATTTAATCAAAGATTTGCCAGTCATTTCTTTCGGCTGCTTCAATCCCATGATGTGAAGGATAGAGGGAGCAACGTCTGCCAGGATACCGTCTTCTACTTTGGCCTCTTTGTTTTCTGTTACGTAAACGAAAGGAACAGGGTTCAGCGAGTGAGCCGTGTTCGGTGTACCGTCTTCGTTCAGAGCGTGGTCGGCATTACCGTGGTCGGCGATGATGATCACTTCGTAGTCGTTAGCCTTGGCTGCTTCAACGGTGTCGTTCAGACAAGCGTCGATGGTTACGACTGCTTTCTCGATGGCTGAATAGATACCGGTGTGGCCTACCATGTCGCCGTTTGCGTAGTTACAAACGATGTAGTCATATTTCTTTGTATTGATAGCTTCTACCAGTTTGTCTTTCACTTCGAATGCGCTCATTTCCGGTTTCAGGTCGTAAGTAGCTACTTTCGGAGACGGAACCAGGATACGGTCTTCACCATCGAACGGAGTTTCGCGTCCGCCGTTGAAGAAGAAAGTAACGTGAGCATATTTCTCTGTTTCGGCAATGTGCAACTGTGTTTTGCCAACGGATGCCAGGAATTCGCCCAGTGTATTTTCTACATTGTCTTTGTCGAACAGGATATGGACACCCTTGAAGCTCGCATCGTACGGAGTCATACAGAAATACTGCAAGTTAGGAATAGTCTTCATTCCTGCTTCCGGCATATCCTGCTGAGTCAGAACGACAGTCAGTTCTTTGGCACGGTCGTTACGGTAGTTGAAGAAGATAACGACGTCGCCTTCTTCGATAGTAGCTACCGGCTTATCGTTTTCTACGTGTACGATCGGTTTGATGAATTCGTCCGTTACGCCTTCTGCGTATGATTCTTCCATGGCTTTTACCATGTCTTCGGCAGGTTTACCAGTTCCGTTCACGATCAGGTCGTACGCTTCTTTCACGCGTTCCCAACGTTTGTCACGGTCCATTGCATAGTAACGGCCGATGATGGAAGCGATCTTACCGCCTGTTGTTTTCAGATGGTTTTCCAGTTGTTCGATGAAACCTTTACCGCTTTTCGGGTCAGTGTCGCGACCGTCCATGAAGCAATGAACGTATGCTTTGTCCACTCCGTATTCTTTCGCGATATCAGTCAGTTTGAACAGGTGTTCCAGTGAGCTGTGTACACCACCGTCGGAAACCAGTCCCATGAAATGGATCTGTTTGCCGTTTTCTTTGGCGTAGCTATAAGCACGTTTGATTTCCGGATTGTCGAGGATTGTATTCTGACGACAGGCGATATTGATCTTCACCAGGTCCTGGTAAACGATACGGCCTGCACCGATGTTCAGGTGACCTACTTCCGAGTTACCCATCTGTCCGTCGGGTAAACCTACGTTTTCGCCGGAAGCCTGCAACTGAGAGTTAGGGTATGTTTTCAACAGATAATCCCAGTACGGAGTGGGAGTGTTGTAGATTACATCATCTTTACCACGGTCGCCGATTCCCCAGCCATCGCAGATCAATAAAAGTGCTTTCTTGCTCATGATTGCCTTATTTATATAGTTTATACTTATTAAATATCTAATACCGGGCGCAAAGATAAGCATTTCTACCGTAATATTATTTCCCTTTAAAGTATTACTTTTGTGGTAAATATGGAAAAGAAGATATACTACAACGATCTGGGAACCATCCTTCTCCGTACTACCCCGCGAGCAACCCGTTATACGCTGAAAATATCAAAGGGAATGATCACCGCCACTATGCCGGAAGGCGGGGATGAAGGACGGATGCTGTCTTTTATCGAAGAGAACAGGCAGAAGCTTCTTTCGGCTTTGAAAAAGCATCCGGCACGCCCGTTGCTGGACGAGACGACGCAGTTGCAGGCAACTACTTTCCGCGTAGAAATATTCCGTACAGACCGTAACAACTATTATATGACCTTGAAGGAAGGGATACTTCGTATTGCTTGTCCGGCGGCAACCCGTTTCGAGTCCGATAAAGTTCAGGAGATTTTGAAGGATTTATTGGAGAAAGCGCTTCGCCACGAGGCTAAACGATTACTTCCCGACCGCTTGATGGCACTCGCTGCCCGATATAAATTTACCTGTACAGGCGTACGGATCATGAATAGTAAGACCCGGTGGGGAAGTTGTAGTACGCGCAAAACAATCAATCTCTCCTTATCCCTGATGTTGCTCCCCTGGCATCTGATCGATTACGTCCTCCTTCACGAACTTTGCCATACGGTAGAGATGAACCATAGCGATCGCTTCTGGAAACTTCTGAACGGTGTAACAGACAACAAGGCGCTCGCCTTGCGCGGGGAACTGAAGGATTATCACATGCTGTGATCTACTCTCCTTAGCCGGTAAGGTGACAAGGTATCCTATCCTGTTAGTGCACGCTCCCCTGTCCCGATGGGGCATGCCACCCTGTGCTGGCGGGGCAGTGCCGCACCCGGGTGCGGTTGATTGCCTCATCGGGGTGCGGTTGACAGCCGCATCCCGATGCGGTAGTTCGCCTCATCAGGGTGAGGCACTCCCTCACCCGAACGGATTGGCTTACTGCGCCAGCGAGAAGCGGAGGGCTACGCCATAGTTGGAGTTGCTTGTCGGATAGGCTGCGTTAGAGATCAGCGGCTCGTTGATCTGCAAATCGTAGAAAGCACGCACTGTCAGGGCACGGCTCAATCCGTAATCGGCTGAGAACTGGATCGTCTTAGCTATGTTACCGCTGGTAGCTTGTGTAAAGCTGTCTTCTATCTTACGTATCAGAGACTGCATTTTATTGTAAGAGAAGTCCAGGCGCACGGTCAGGTCATTGCTGAAGTCGCGTGTTTTCTTCATCTTCAATATCTTGTTGAACTCGGCGAACTTATATCCTAAACCGATCGTATACTTGTTTGAAAGTGCTTCTACGATCTGGTAGGAGGATATGTTCAGGTTCAGGTTGCGGCTCGTTGCATAGTCCATACGGATCGTGATATTGTTCAGCATGGTAGCATCGACACCCAATAGCGGGTTGAAGCTTTCGTTGAGGCTGACACTGGATATTTCGTATGGGGAAGACGGTATAGCCAGGTTATCCGAACCTTGTGTAAAGCCCATGTTGCCACCCAATCCTGCGTCTACCCAGGTAGAATAGGAATTGTAGGCTCCGACATTATAGGTACAAACGTATTGATGACTCAACATTACGGTCTTGAAGTATTTCTTCACGGCCGGAATACGAACCAATCCGTCGTATGTGATACGCCAGTTCGGTAACAGGCTGCGCAGGGCAGGGAAAGGAGACGACGAAATTTTGTTCGGATCTTTTCCGGTATAGGCTGACAGGAAAGCCGGAATTAGTACGTCGGCTGAGTTTTTGTTGACACCGCCTGGTGTATAAGGTTGTCCTGCCTGTCCGTTTTCTGCCAGGAAGCCGCCCGAAGGATAGTTCGTTCCACTATACTGGCTTTCAAGACGGTTGGCTATGATCTCACGGTTTTCGATAAACTTGTTGAATGTTTCCGAAGCATATCCGTTGTCGATATTACCACTACCTTTAAAGAAACCTCTAAGACCGATGGTTGTCATAAGGAAGTTACCGCCGGTTTGTTCAGGCATGCCCGGATACATATATTGTATATCGGTACTGCGTGTATCTACCCGGTTGGCATTCAGGTCGATCTTCAAACCGGTGATAGGTTCGAGGTTTGCCCGTATGTTCAGGTTCTTTGCACTGCTCATTACGGCAGGTGTTATGTTGGTCGGGTTATAGACCAGCCATTCTCGTTCGTTGGCATCTTCCAGGAACTGACGGTTTACGGCACCAAAGGCAAAACCCAGACCAGGTGTCAGGCCGAACGGCGAACGTCCCTGACCGAAAATGTCACCGATCATCGGACGGAATCCGGGAACCATCATACCATCGGTTGTCTGGTATTGAATGTTGATACGACGTACCATCATCAGGAAGCGTGAAGCATGCTCGGCTGCCTTATACAAGAAGTCTTCGGTTGCTTTAGGACCGGGTTTAATGGTTAGCTTCAGGTGGGCAGTATCCTGATTGAGGATCATTACCTGTGCGTAGTTGATCGGTTTGTACTTGATTGAATACACCTTCCCATCGGCTCCGCGTGCAGTGATACGTACCTTTTTGGTGAACATGCCGTGTTGAACGACGGTTCCGCTATCCATATTCAGCTGTATGTCTTTTTCCAGTTTGATCTCTTTCTGTTCTTTCTTTTTGGTAGCCGTACGGGTGGCAGAGAATTTCTGGTTCACCTTTTTCAGGTATTTGTTCTTGTTATAGAGTGAAAGCATGTTCAAGCTGTTCTGTAAATCGAACTGCCGGTTGTTTTTAATCGTGTTACCGATCTCATAGTCGGATTCGACAACAGCCCCGCGGTCCCAGTTGTATTGCGCGTTGTAGGTCAACGAGCTGTTTACCCAATCGAGTACAGGGATATACTGCAAAGGCAGGTTCCAGGTAACATTGAATGTCTGGTCGTACTTCAACGGTGTACCCAGATCGGCGATACTTTGCTTTACAGAATCTTTCCATACCTGATATCCATCAGGATTCAGTTCTTTGTTTACCTGTACATACGGTTCTTCGATACGGGCATTCGTACCGGAAGTGAATGTCATATTCAGATTGTTGGTGAAGTCCCAGCGCAAACTGAAAGCACGATCCCAGTAGAAGTTTGAACTGAAGGACGCTTCCGGCTTACTGCCTGTGTCTTCCAGGTCGCGCAACTGCAATTCGTAATAGTTACGCATCATGGCCGTCTGGAAACTGATGTTCGACGGAACATAGTTCAGGCTGAACTGTTTGGCATAACGGGTGTATCCGTTGTTCTTCTTTATCTTCTGGAACGGACGGAACGGTTTTACGTACGGTGTGTAACTATACGATAAGTTTCCACGGTAATCCTTCGTCGTTTCGTATTCGGTTTCCGGATTCTGCGTTTTAGTCTGGCTGTAAGAATAGCCGATCGAGAAGTTGGCCGGGTCGTAAGGCATCGGGTTTTTACTGCGGATATCCGCTTTCACGTTGTTGAACGAGATACTTTTGATTACGGTTTTATCTACCGAGAAGTTCTTGATAGAGTCTTTTTCGGCTTTTGTCTCTACAGCATCGAGGGCATCGTTTAATTTGATATCCTGATCGAGCGGGTTATACTGGGGCTTGGTCATTTCTTTCGAGTAGGCATAGTACATCGGGATGCTGACTTTAGCTTTTTCCGGGAAGAATTTACCCCATTCGATATTGGTTGCTATGTTATATTGTGAGAAGTCGTCGATACGACGTTCGGATAATGACTGGTCGAGTGCCCCGAAGCCGGCCGTTTCGATGCGTCCACCCACGTTGACTGTCCCCAGGTCGGATACGGCCACATTGAGGTTGGCATTGGCAGCCCATCCGCCTGACTCGTTGAAGTCGCTCAGGCGTAATTCGTTCACCCAAACTTCGGCACTCTTCACTGTATTCGATTTGTTACGAACACCGATCATGATGGTCTTCACTTCCGCTAGACTCGGGTTACCGACGATACTGATCGTATTGAGCATGTTGTTCGGGTCAGGCATCGAATAAACGGTCTGGTAATTGACTCCATTGACTCCGGCGCGTTTATCCTTGTTGCGTTGTAGCTTAAGGTTTGTCAATACTTCGAAAGTGATGTTCATCGTGTTTGTCGTAGGATTCCAAACTTCTTCAGCAGTGAACCTCCTCCCTTTACCTGTATAATCGGTCAATGTCAGAGGTACTTCGTATTCGTAGTAATTGTTCTTATAGTCGGATCCCAAACGAATGAATACGGACAGGTCGCCATTACTTGGGATATAAGAATCTTCGTCGCTTATCTTTTCTCCGTGGATGAACATCTGCATCTGTTTATATTGGCGCAGGTCGTAAGAGGTATTTTTATATACCGCACGTGCATCAAACGGTGACAGTTCAGTCACTTTCATCGACAAAGCCTGTTCGTTCTGACGTGCTAGCTGAGGCTGCCCGGTCATAAGTTCACGGCTCACTCCTGGAGGTGTTACGTAGTTGACGGGTTCACGCGAACTGTTCTCTTCGATGTTCACCGAAGATACTTCCAGTGTGGCATTAGACTTAACCGGTACTTTTGGATCGGACAAATCTTGTTCGTAAGAACGCCAGTCGCCGCGAACCAGTTCGAACGTAGCGAAACGAAGGATGGTCGGCTGTTTGAAATTCGTCATGTATAGACGCATGAAACGGATGGTCTTGAAGTCGTTGATACTTCCGACACGACGATTGTATTTCTTGATAGGTATTTTGAACTGATACCAGGTAACCTTTTCCTCCTTACTATTATTGGCATTGGTACCATCCGGCAAGACTGGATAAGTTTCTTTTGTGCCTACAATATAGTTCGAGCCTACTGCCAGTTCATCACGACGAATGGGAATTTTGTATTCGAAGTATTTCTCATTCTCGTTCATGGTATTATCCTGGTTCAGATCTTCTACATCCGGATTCTTTGAAGCGGAGGTGTCATATCTTTCTCCACTAGTGCCGGTTTCGGCGGAGTTTCCTTCTGTTCCGTTGTAGCGTTTGTAACGGTCGAGAATGCCGACTTGGTTGGCGTCGAGATTTGAACCACGAAAATAATGGTATTTATCAGTACCAGGGTTTCTGAGGGGAGAGAATTCGTCTCTCTCCATCTTTGAGATGATATCAGGGTTCAGTTTTGTCTTCAGTTTTTCTATGAATTCCGCATAAGTTGGAAACTCTAGCTCCTCATCAGCAGACAGACCGTTCAGCCCGACATCCTGCTTGGTGCGTGCTCCGGCAGTATTGTCGAAAGCGTATACAGTACTTTGTTGTTTAGGAACAAGTCCCCATATTGTGGAATCTACTTTGCTTTTGTCTCCATCGATGGGTAAGCCGTTCTCGAAGAACTTTCTTTCGTCTTTCAGTACGTCTTCGGATATTTCGCCAAGGTTGAAGTATAAATCTCCACCGTTATTGGTCCCATTCTCATCTTCAAGGAACGGGTCGAGCATCCAGAATTCGATGTATTCGATATTGGCAGTTTCAAAGTCGCTCTGATCGATTTTGCGCATTATACCACCCCAGCGTTTTTCCGGATTTTGTAGTGTACCGTCAGAATTTACTAAATCGGCATCCAGGTTATACGGGCCACGTTCATTTGGATAGAAAGCAAGGTTCAATGCATTGATCGTACTGGTTTCATTATATCCCTGGTCTTTGTCGGGGAATAGTTCGGATACCTGGATTTCACGAACGTAATGGTTCGACAGACTGTCTTTGTTGAGGTACGATGGTCTCTGGCTGGAGCTTCTGCGGGTGAACAAACCATCCACATAATACCAGGCCAATAAAGCACGGTTTTTACCATATTCTATATCGTTTACCAGTGAAGCTTCGGGGAACAAAGCGCTTGCTTTATTATCGTCATACGGTGTACTGGCCAGTTTCCAGGGATAAGGGCTCAACAGGTCGAAGCCGCTTTGTGTCGACTCGAAATCATCTATATAAGAATAGCCTCCGTTTTCTTTGCTTTCGTAATGTCCGGCAATCAAATGGGCAAACTCGGCGTTGAATGAGATCTGGCTGGGTTTGGTCAGCGTAAGCAGCGGTAGCTTGTCGAACATATTGGTCAGCCACTGGCTTTCCCCTTTATAGGCTGTATTTAATCCCCATAGTGTATTCTTGATAGATTCTTCACCGATGACCGTTTTTGTAGTCAGAGGCATTTCCGACATGTGCATGATGGTAGCCCCCAACGAGAAATTAGGTGTGAACTGGTAATTCAGGTCCAGCCCCATCATCGTTTTACGTTGCATGCTGTAAGCTGTTTGGTTTTCCAGCGATACGCTGACAGGTGTTCCTGCAGAGATGATACTTTCATTCAGGATTGTAACTGTTCCTGATGTATAATCGACTGTATAGTCTACATTTTCGGTCAGTGTGGCTCCGGCGGCAGTTACGCGTACTGATCCGCGCGCTACATTGCTGGCTCCCAGTTGTATTTCGGCGGCGGAAGAGGCTTTGTATTCTCCCGTCATCTTGAATTTGTTCTTTTCGGCTATCTGCCGGGCAACTGTTTGCGTAGAGTCGTACAATTCCTGGAATACATATTTGTCGGCGATAGCCGCAGATATATTCTGCTCTATCATCTTTTTCTTCAGGCTGGAACCGAACGGTTCGACGCTCGGGAAGATCACTCTACCCATATCTGCCTGGATCGTGTAGCCTTCTACGAAGTCGAAGAAGCCATCGGCATGGGGTTCGTTCTGCGAATTCAAACGGTCGGCACCCATAATCCGGATCCATATCTTTTTTTGGTCTGTCGATTCCGGCAGATAGTTCAGGTAAGTACCTGTCGTATCGCTCTGATACATCACATCCAGACGAAACTTTTCTTTCTGTACGGAATAAGCTCCCAGTGAATAGATGTTTTTCATCATCAGATCCCAATACTTCATGGCAGGTGACATCTCTGTACCTTTTAACAGCTTGGTGTAGATACATCCACTCGGATTTTCAGGATTATTGTCTGAGAACTCACCGACTTTTACTGTCTTAGGTGTGCCATTGTTGTCATATTGATATTCGTAGGCTACAGCTAGTACTTCACCAGGCTGCATGCTTGTTTTAAGTGAAATATATCCCAACTGGCTATCGTATGTATATTCGGAAGCATCCAGTAAGCGCGCATTATCGACCTTTTCGTACTCCGATCCACCGACGAAAGCGGAAAGAGTCTGATTGACGGCCGTGTAGTCGCGTGCTCCGGCATAGGTGGTGATCATTTCGTTATATAAGCTGTTCGCGTCGTTAGCCGGGAACTCAGGGTTTCCGTTTATCGGGAAAGCAATGGGATTCACCATGTAATTTCTGTCGTTCTCACCTATATCTGTAAAAGCAACAATGTTACGTGCTTGGTCGTAGTTACCTCTTTTGTTGGTAACCCATACCTGGATGCGTTTGATCGTTATCTTTGAATTGATGGTAGGTAATGCCTTGACAGCTTCATCGTATCTGTTGCGGAAATAGTGTGATAGAAAGAAGTGCCTGTTCTCATCATACTTGTCGATGGTCAGTTCGAACGGCTTGGTTTGTACGCCACCTTTCGAGTTTACGGTTTTTGACTCCGATTCCTGCTGTGCAAATAATGCGTTTACCCTCAGCTTTCCGAACTGAAGGTCTGCCTTCATACCGAACAGGGCGGCCCCCCCGTTTATCAGGGAGTTGTTGGTCGTCATCGATACGTTACCGGCTTCCAGCGACTTGATGATCTCATCTTCTTCTCCGGTGTAAGCCAGTTTGAGCTTTTTAGAGTCGAAGTCGAATGAAGTCTCTGTATTGTAGTTCATATCGAAGTTTACTTTCGAACCGACGCTGGCTTGTACATTGAGCTGTACACTCTCGTCGAAGTTGAAGAATGTACGGCTACGGGCACGCTCGGGAAGTGAAGGGTCCTTGGTACTGTTACTTTTCAGACCCATTGTAATTTCCGCAGACCCCTGTGTTCTTACGCGTACACCACCCGGGCCGAATATTCTTTCCGCTGCACCGATACCGAACTGCATATCGGCCAGGTTGAATTTTTTATCAGCTTCTTTCTGAAACTCCTCCTCGTTTTTCTGACGGTAGTAAGAGCGGAGCGATTGTTGCATACTATAATCCTGATATTCTTCGGGAGTCAGGCTGATAGGGGTGGTCAGGTCCTTGTCTCCCAACCGGGTACGAACCACATAAGTTCCGGTCTTAATATCATATTCGACGGCTGTCTTTACGTTCTCAGGATCCCGTAAGTCCATCGGGGATTTCTTTGTCAAGTCTTCATAGTCCTGCGGTACGGTTTTGGATACCGGATAACGGGTTGCCGGAACGGTATCTTTTCCGTCGGGCATGTCCTGTCCTTCCAATAACTGAATATCCGGTAATGTAGCCGTATATGTCAGGTAATCGGCATTCAGCGAGATCATGCCGGCCCCGAATAGTAGTACTGTTACCCAGATAAGATATTTTAGAGCTTTCTTTTTCATTTTAAACTGTCAACTGCCACTTCTCAACTGTCAACTATCAAAGCATTCTGAGTGCGCTTTTAATCACTTGTTCCACTGCCAGCATAGGCGAACTTTTCAGTATCGAGCTTACAGCCTTTTGTGAAGCTGCCTTTTGGAATCCCAACATAACCAGGGCGGCAACCGCTTCTTCTGCGACTGCACCATGACCAGGCACCGGAGCTGCTGTTTCACCAACGACCATATCTCCGACTTTAACCTTGTTTTTCAGGTCGACCAGGATGCGTTGGGCTGTTTTTTGTCCGATACCTTTCACCGAGGTGAGAGCCGTTTCATTTTTAGTGGCGATCACCTGTATCAGTTCGGAAGGGGGAAGTGACGATAAGATCATGCGGGCTGTATTTGGGCCGACTCCGGATACGGAAGTCAACAGCAGGAACAACTCACGTTCTGCTTTCAGGGCAAATCCGAATAATAGGTGGGCATCTTCACGTATAACCTCATATACGTAAATTTTCCCGGAAGGTTTCCCGTTGAATGCGCTGTATGTAGTCAGAGATATGTTAAGTTGATAGCCAATCCCGGAACACTCAATTATCATTTGTGTAGGAGTCAGCTCTACAATATCCCCCTTAATATATTCTATCATTTTGCGTTACATCTTAGTAATTCGTACCTATTATAACGCAAAATTAAGCAAAAGCGTATATCAGACCTAAAGAAATCTTCAATAACGTGAATAATTATTCTCTTCCGGGGTATTCAGCAATGAAGGTTTCGAAGCAACCGCGGTCCTGGAGAGTGATGTAGCAGCGTCGATTATCCGAGCCTCCGAAGGTTATGTTCGAAGGTTTTTGCCCTTTTAGTTGTATCTCACGGATCAATTTACCTTTCGGGTTGATGATGGCAACGGTCCCTTTATCATAACGGCAGAGGTATAAGTTCCCTTTCACATCACAGCGGATACCGTCCATCCCGAAGCCTTCAAAGGTGTGGAAAAGCTTTTTATTTCTGAGCGTCCCGTCCGGTTTGATATCATAGACCCATACCTTCAGCTGGGCAGACTCATTGACATATAGCTTCTTCCCGTCGGGGCTTACGTCGATACCGTTGGTCGTTCCCATATTTCCTTCTAAAAGACTTACTTTCCCATCGGGTGTGATCAACCAGAGCTGTCCTTTTTTGTTGGGCCAGTCCGGATCGCTGGCATACAGATTTCCGTTGGGGGCCAAGGCGATGTCGTTGGGTTGGTTCATCTTCGGTTCATGGGCATATACGCTGATTTCTTTGGTTTTCATATCTACTTTCAGGATATTGTGACCGGTATAATCGGCTACCAACATATTCCCTTCTTTATTGAATCGGATACCGTTGCCTGTGGAACCTTCCGGCAGTGTCACGAAGCATTCGTGCGATCCGTCCGGATACACAATGCCGATCGTCCCTTCTTTGGCGTAATTCACGGCATAGAGGTTTCCGGCTTTGTCGGTGGCTGGGCCTTCTATTCCGTTTGTGAAAGTACCTTCGGGCAACAGATCGGTCGTCTCCCGCTGGGAGGTTATTTGTGAGGTGGCTATCAGCGTGCTGCACAGGTAACCGATGATAAAGAGGAATATTGCAGGTGCTTTCATGATCTGTTATTTTATTGTTTCCAGAATCCGGGAACGAGTAAAGTCAATACGGTAAATATTTCCAGACGGCCTGTCATCATCAGGAATGAAAGGAACCACTTGGAAACGACAGGAACTTCGGAGAAGTTATCGACCGGCCCCAGCTTTCCTAGTCCCGGTCCTACGTTGCTTATGGCCGAAACGGCAGCTCCGATCGACTCCTCAAACCCCAGTCCGTCAAGCATCAGAACGATGCAACTTACTACAATAAGAAGCATGTAGGCAACGGCAAAAGCCAGTACACGGTGTACCACTTCGCCGGATACGATATGTGTATCCATCCGCACCGGAATAATGGCATGGGGATGGGTTTGTTTCTTGAACTCATTGAAGAGATTTTTAGAAAGGATGGCGAACCGTCCTATTTTTAATCCCCCGCAGGTAGAACCGGCACAACCGCATATAAACATCAGGATCAAGGCTATCATCCAGAAGAACGGCCCCCAGGGAATGTAGTTGTCGGTTACAAATCCGCAGGTAGAGACTAGAGTGACTACCTGGAACGAGGCTTTCCTGAACGCCGATAAGAAGTCAGTAGCAACCCCCTGGTACATTACCCAGGCCGTAGAAACAGCGATCATGATTGCTACAAACCAGAAAAACCAGCGGAACTCTTCATCGTGGAACAGTTTCTTCACATTTCCGTTGAAGCAGAAGTAGATCAATGTCATATTGGTTGCTCCGATAAACATGAATATAGAGATGACATACTCTATATAAGCCGAATCCCAGTAAGCGATACTGGTGTTTTTGGTTGAATATCCCCCGGTAGAGATCGCTGTCAAGGCATGGTTCACAGCATCGTATAAATCCATGGGACCTATCCATAACAGGCCGATCAATAGGAGAGTAAGGAATAAATAAACACCCCAGAGCCGTTTGGCTACCTGGGTAACACGCGGACGGAACCGCTCGTGTGTAATTCCCGGTGTTTCCGCATTGAACAGTTGAGTGGCTCCCCCGCCTAAAATGGGCATCAGGGCCACTGTAAATACAATCATACCGATACCACCCTGCCATTGTGTAAGACTTCTCCAGAACAGGATGCCTTTCGGTAACGCTTCTATATCAGTCAGTATGGTAGATCCGGTGGTGGTAAACCCCGACATTGTTTCAAAAAATGCATCCGTCACATTGTCGATATAACCTCCCAGATAGAAAGGGAGCATACCTAATAGGGAGAAAAGTATCCAGGTGAATGTTACGGTAAGCATCCCTTCCCGTCGTCCGGCAGAATATTCGTTGGCCCGGAAACCGATTGCATAGAGTGTAACACCTGTCCCGAACAGGATTCCACAGGAAAGCAATAAAGGATACAGGTCGTTTCCTTTGTAGAGGAATGCAACGACTGCCGCCATCAGCATGAACAGCGTCTCGAGGATGCACATCATCCCCAGCATTTTTATTATGAAACGTACATTCAGTAGCATACTAATTAAAATAATCTTCCAGTTTACGCATGGCTGTTTCCAGGCAGAAAACAACTACGTGGTCGTAAGCTTGTATTTGGGTATCACCTTTGATCATCATCGGCTCTCCGTCCCGTATCAGCCCTCCCAGCGTCAGGTCTTTCGGCAGACGCAGGTCTTTTACCTGTTTACGTGTGATTTTCGAGTCGGGACGCGCTACCAACTCTGCCACATCGGCATTGGCGAATGTCAGGAACTTCACGTTCGACACGTCGGCATCCAATAGGAACTGGTAGATATGACTGGCTGCTATCAGTTTCTTGTTGATAACCGAACCGATATCCATATTTTCCGCCAGTGGAATATAGTCGATATTTTCAATCTTGGCGACCGTTTTGAATACACCGAAACGTTTTGCAGCCAGACAGGCAAGTATGTTCGTACTCGAGTTATCTGTCAGGGCGACAAAAGCCTGTGCATCTTTGATACCTTCCTGCATAAGCAGTTCGGTGTCGCGTCCGTCGCCGTTAATGATCAAGACGTTACTAGGTACTACTTCCGCTATGCGGTGACTCTTCTCTTTGTTGGTTTCCAGGATTTTGACACGGATATTGTTCGGCAGATACTGGCTGGTACGGATAGCGATACGGCTTCCTCCCATGATAAATATCTTCTTCACTTCCGGATCTTTTTTACCGGCATGTATCTGTACGTCTTTGATATGCTCTTTCGTAGTGGTAAAGAATACGATATCTCCCGGTAAGACATAGTCGGTACCCCGTGGGATAATCGTTTCGTATTGCCGTTTGATGGCAACGATATGGTATAGTTTCTGTTCGTTCAGCAACTCGGCCAGTTGTCTGTTTACCAGCCGTGAGTTTTCACGAACCTTTACTCCGATCAGGATCAGAGCCCCCCCGAACAGTTCCCAATACTGGCGTGTCCACGGACGGCGTACGGCATTCACAATTTCCTTAGCTGCAAGCATCTCCGGATAGATCATCGAATGGATACCCAGTTTTTCGAACAGTTCTTTATTTTTGGGTAAAAGATATTCGTAATTATTGATACGGGCCAGTGTTTTGCGTGCTCCGAGCTTGGAGGCTAGGATGCTGGCAGCGATATTTGTTGTTTCTTCAGGTGTAACGCTGACGAACAAGTCTGTCTTTTTTATTCCTGCTTCTTCCAGATCACGGATTGAAGTAGGGTTCCCTACCATCGGGAGGATCTCCATGTTGGAGTTAGTGAAATTCAATCGCTCCTCACTCGGGTCCATCAGGATGATATCCTGTTGTTCCTGCGATAACATCTTTGCGAGATGCGTACCCACTTCGCCTGCCCCGGCAATAATAATTTTCATGTTGTTACTAATTAATCGTTCACCATCTTTCTGATCTCTTCCGCGATGCTATCGGCATTCAGGCCGCATAGCTTGTATAATTCGGGAATTGATCCGTGTTCAATGAATGAGTCGGGTATACCGATGCGTTTTACCCGCGGAGTATATCCGTTATCTGCCATGAATTCAAGTACGGCACTGCCCAAGCCGCCTTTCACCACTCCGTTTTCTACGGTGATGATGCGTTTGAACTTTTTGCCTACTTCATGTAATAACTCTTCGTCGATCGGTTTCAGATAAATCATGTCGTAGTGGGCAACCGATATGCCTTCACCCTTCATTTCACTGATGGCTTTTATTACTTCGTTTCCGATCGGACCTAAGGTCAGAACAGCTATGTCGTCTCCTTCGTTCAATTTTTTCCCTTTGCCAATGGGCAGTACCTGCATTTTATTACGCCAGTCCCTCATTTCACCTTTGCCCCGTGGATAACGGATCACAAATGTTCCCGGAGCTTCTTTATATCCGGTGTACATCAGGTTTCTCAGATCCAGTTCATTGAGAGGGGAGGCGATAGTCAGGTTCGGGATCGGGCGGAGGTAAGCGAGGTCGAACATTCCGTGATGTGTGGCTCCGTCTTCACCTACCAGGCCGGCACGGTCGAGGCAGATCACCATATGCAGCTTTTGCAGTGCCACATCATGGATCAGATTGTCGTATGCACGTTGCATAAACGACGAGTATACATTACAGAAAGGAATCATTCCTTCTTTGGCCAGTCCGGCGGAGAAAGTCACTGAATGTCCTTCCGCAATCCCGACGTCGAATGCCCGTTTGGGGAATGCTTTCATCATATGGATCATCGAGCTGCCTGTCGGCATAGCGGGGGTAATTCCCACGATCCGTTCGTCCTGTTCGGCCAGTTCTACCAACGTATGTCCGAATACATCCTGATACAGTTGCGGTTCGTCCAGATTGTGTATAATGATGCGTTCACCGGTTTCCTTGTTAAACTTGCCGGGAGCATGCCATTCGGTGGCCGACTCTTCCGCAGGTTTGAAACCTTTGCCTTTCTTTGTTTTGATATGTAATAACTTGGGACCTTGCAGGTCTTTTATATCGTTCAGCAACTTGATCATATAGTTTACGTCATGTCCGTCCACCGGACCGAAGTAACGGATACTGAAACCCTCAAACAGGTTGTGTTGCTGTGTGAGTAATGCCTTCAGGCTGTTATTGAAGCGGATGATATTTCCCCGGCGGTCGTTGTTTATCAGCTTCATCTTTTTCAGGCCGCGATACACGTCGTAACGCATTTTGTTGTATGCCTGGCTGGTTGTGATATCTACCAGGTACTGGCTTAATCCTCCCACACAGTTGTCGATAGCCATATCGTTGTCGTTGAGGATGATCAACAGGTTGTTGGGGTTAGCCGAGGCATTGTTCAGCCCTTCGAAAGCGAGTCCTCCCGTCATGGCTCCGTCACCTATAACGGCGATTACGTGGCGGTTCTTTTCTTCTTTCAGTGCTGAGGCGACCGACATACCCATGGCTGCCGAGATCGAGTTGGAGGCATGGCCCGCAATAAATGCGTCATAGGGGCTTTCTTCCGGGTTGGGGAAACCGCTGATGCCTTTAAATTTACGAAGTGTATGGAATGCGTCCCTGCGTCCTGTCAGAATTTTATGTCCGTATGCCTGATGGCCTACGTCCCAGACAATCCGGTCGTATGGGGTGTTGAATACGTAATGAAGGGCGACGGTCAGTTCCACCGTTCCCAGGCTTGCTCCCAGGTGTCCGGGATTTTCTGAAAGTATATCTATTATGTATTGACGCAACTCTGCACATACTTCCCCCAACTTTTCCTGGGGCAACTCTCGTAAATCCTCCGGATAGTTAATGACGTTCAATATGTGTTCATCCTTGCTCTCTGTCATATCTGCTAATTTTGTGGCAAATGTAAAGAATTAACGGCACATATAATAGTTTTAACGGGGCATTTCTTTAGCGGGGGGCTGTTTTACCTGCTTTCGGCTTTCATGTTAATAAATCAAATCTTATAGTCGCGGTAACGTTTCAGGACTTCGTCATACAAGACACGCTCGTCCTTGCTCAGATTAGCCACATCCGCCACTTCGAGCAGTTTGTCGAATACGGCCTTTTGCGCCTTGAAGGGCATTCGTCCAATAACAGAGCTCCTCTTTTATTTCGAAGCGGTAACTATTCCTCTAGAGATATATTGAAATTACAACATTTTCTACAACTGCTACCACCACATATAAAATATTCTGGTTATTAATGTTTTATATGTGGTGGTAGCAACTCTTTGTTTGCAAGAGGGGAGGCCACTGCTATCACTAAATCTGTCTTTCTACCACTAAATACAACCTGCCCCGGTTTGTGTTGTAACTGGTCAGTCCCGATTTTTTCAGAAAACGTCCGAAATGAGAGATCTGTCCGCCCGGTAACTTCTGTCTGCTTTTTTCCTGTACCGACAGATAAATCTCGCCGGCCGACATTTTGACTCCTTCCTCCCGGTTTTCCGCAGGACGGTAGAAACGGTAAAACAAGTCTTCACACAACGGACGTTGCTGAAATTCTTCGTTCTCCTGCATCTGTACCAACTCCTCTTCGTGGGTAAACCAATAGCGTTCGCCTTTATTCAAAGCTGCAATCGCTTGACTGTAAAGCTGCTCGTGAGCAATAGGCTGGGTGTTGTCTATTATCCCTTTTACCTCGATGCAAATAAAACGACGGCTGCCTGACGGGTCGCTCAGCAGATCCGTATGGTTGCTCGTGGCAATAAACGAGGCATAACGCCTGATTGCCTCCACCTGGCTGGCATACGGCTTGCGCAGGTTGACCACCGGCTTTTGCAACAAATGTTTCAGGAAACCCTGATGCTTCGAGGTCACCTGGTCGAATTCGTCGATATTGATCAGCCCGAAACGTGTCAGGTATAACTCGGCATCCCGCTTGCGGCTGAAGTCGATGCTGTCGGTGTAATACTTATTGAGTTGCGGTGGGAGCAGATTGAAGCAAAAGGTGGATTTGCCGCACCCCTGTTCGCCCACCAGCAAAGGAGACACACTGTTGCCATGCTGCCGATCGCGTCCCTGCCAATGAGCCACCATCGACAGAAACCAGGTGTAAAACAACTGTTCCCACCGCAGGTTGTTGCACGAGATCCGGGCGGCTAGCGGCCGTATCCGGTCTTTCCCGTCCCATTCGGGCAAACGGGCCAGATAATCTTCTATTGGTGCATAATCGGGAATACGATCGGAATTGACATAGCGGCGAACATCCCTGTCCCAGAGTTGCAGGCCCTCTTTTTGCGCATTCAGGGCGATGCTGTTCATCACCCGTTCGGTCATCGGTCGATAATCGAAGCAAAACGAATTCCTCTCCCGGTATTCCGTCCCGCCGGCCATCGTGTTGAACCGGAAATCATAGCGCCTGTTCATAAACTCTTCTGTTTTCAGCGCCTGCAATTGTTCAGGCTTGCACAATACCTGGTTGCCGAAGCCATTCTCTTTCAGGTAAGTATGGCCTATCGTTTCGCGTATCTCTACCTCCGGTATGATATTGCCGAAGTACAGGAGCGTCCATTTCACACATTCTTCTTCGCCGATCCCGGCACCGAAGCAAAGCTGACCGAGGCAGACCAGTACCGGCTTAAAGTCGAAGTTTTCGTCCAGGTCGCCATACTTCTCAATGGCTTGCCCCAGGGCCAGTTCGTATTGTACGGAGAGGTAGCGGTGGTGGTCGTAGTACGATTTTACAAGATGCTGTGCCGGCATCCGTTTCTCGAATTTCTCCTGATACAAACTTTCGGCCGGCATCTCCGAAGGCTGTTCCAGGTGGATGACGAGAGCTTCGGGGTTGTAGTACACTTCCGGGTCGTAGCTCAGGCGGCAGCATTGTTCCAACACGGGGTGTTTCAATTCGATCGGATACGAGAGGCGCGGCTCGTAGGTTTTGAGTGCGTGCCGGTATGCATGTGCATGAAACAACTCCGCCTCGCTGTGCAAACGGGGTAATGAACCGTCGGGACGGGTGTAAGGCACCACGAACTTCACGCTCCGCCCGCTCGAGCCTACCATTGCAAAGAGGGTTTGCGGATACCCGGCTACCTTTTTTCGCAAAACCGATGCTTCGTCTTTTCCGCTTAAGTGGTTGATCTCCAGTAGTACCCATCCGTTGTATTCTTTCATCTCGCCGCACCGGAACGTCCCGGCAAACAAGATTTGGGGTAATTTACGCGTGTAGGCGTAGCTCTTATTGGGATAAGCCCGTTGCAACCGTTCTCTGAAATGCTCCACGGTTTCCCGTGTCTTCTCCTCCTTCAGTAGCATGACCAGCTCGTCAAGCCCCAAGGCTCGTTGTGCCGGCTTCTTCCGGTAGGTGTTTTGCTTCGTTACTTTCATATTATCTGTTGTATCTGATTATCAAACATAGTTGTGAGTTTCAGCTTGTTTCGTCTGGGTGAAACTAAAGTTTCCTGTGGACAAAACTAAAGTTTCCTATGGACAAAACTTTTGTTTCCTGCAAGTGAAACCTTTGTTTCCTGCAGGTGAAACTAAAGTGTCTTCACGATGAACAAACCTACCTGACCCAGCGGAAGCCTTCCCGGTAAGTATCGAACACCGGTTCGCTCTCTATATGGAAACGGCGGAACAGGTCACTTACATATTGCTGCTCTTTCGGGTCGAAGCAACGTTCTTTTCTTTTTAAGCGGTAGAAATGGTTTTTCCCGTAATGTTCGCGCATGGCATATCGCGCCTCCCGGGCTTTGGCGTAGGGCAGGTTGTCAAACAAATGATCCATTCCGTAAGCATATATCAAAGGGGTATCGCTCAGATAAGCGCGGCAATCGTCGCCGGTTCCGGCAATGGACGGGTTTATCACCGAAACGGACCAGCGTTCGCGGGGAATAAAAGGAGTTACCTGATAACGCAGGCAATGGTCGGCTAACCTGCAATCTTTCTTAAAACAATGGACGAAATCGCTTGGGACCTGGGAATAATCTAGTGTGTTCAGCATGGTAGTTTTTTGTTTGATTTCTTTCAAATTTAAGTAAAAAGAACCATGTATGCAATTCTTTTTGTATAAAAGAACGGAGAGGTGACAGTTTTAGTGTCACTTTTCGGGTGTTCGGTTGCTGCCACCACCTATTCTAAGCCTTATTTACCAAGTCGCTGAACGTTAAAGTGAGAGTAAAGGCCTTCTATGCGATTAAAAAATAAAAGCAGAGAAGGCCTTGTTATTACTTATTGGAACCTTCGAAATAACTGTGTTCCTTCACGACATTTCCTTTATCGTCGAAATAAACTTTCATTTCTTTTTGTTCACGGGTCATCAATACTACCTTGTATTTTATGAATGTACTGTTGTTTGAAACATAAACCGACTTGATCAGGCAATCCTGATATGCTTTGTTCACTCCCTCCTGTAAGATCTGGGGAATTTCTGTGATGTCGATTTCATAAAACTTATCTGTATTCTCTGTTTGTGCATTGTTGCCCGATGCGTTCTGAGCCTGGATTTGTGATGTACATACGGCGCTTATGGCAATCATTGCCATTAAAATAATCTTTTTCATACTTTCTTTTTTACCTTAAAAACCTAAAACCTAAATTTACCTATTGCCCTATATTACGCAATATCCGTGCCAAAATACAACTATGAGAATGCGTAAAGAAGTAATATATTGTAAACTTGTTGCTTATCCATCCGATGTTTTGTTTTGTCCGCAAGATGAAAAACAAATCCAATGGAAGAAATGGGGAAATATTCCCTATCCTTCCGGGGAATTCCACAAATACCTCCATAAACCATCCTCCTTCTCTGATTGTTTATCTTTTTACACTCCGGTAGCTGTGTTAAAAAATTTGCTACCTTTGTGAACTTGAGATAAATAAACGATCCCGATATATAATTGCAGTGATAATCAGTATGAAACGAACGAGTATAATAATCACTTTTCTCTCTATTCTCCTGTTGACAGCCTGTGTAAATAAGCAGACGGAAGGAAATATAGTAACCGTAACGATCGAACCCCAACGCTATTTTGCCGAGAAAATTGCCGGGGATAAATTCAAGATAAACTGTGTGGTTCCTGCCGGGCAAAGTCCGGAAACATACGATCCCACTCCCCAGCAAATGATACAGGTAGGGAAAAGTATCGCTTACCTGCGTATCGGCCCTATCGGTTTCGAACAGGCCTGGATGGATAAGATACGTGAGAATAATCCGAAGCTGGAAATATTCGATACTTCCGAAGGAATGAAGTTGCTGGCCGATACGGAAGAAGACACCCATGCGCATGATCATGCCGCTCACGACCACGATGCCCATGCCGGGGAGGACGCCCATCACCACCATCATCATGGTGGAGTGGACCCGCATATCTGGAGTTCCATTGCCGGTGCTAAAGTCGTAGCCTGGAACACGCTGAATGCTTTTATCGCATTAGATCCCGATAACACGGAATACTTCTGGAAGAATTATAATGAATTAGTGGATGAAATAGACAAAACGGAAACAGAGATCAAGCAACTGCTCGATCCGCTGACCGACCGTACTTTTATCATCTATCATCCGGCTCTGACCTATTTTGCCAACGAATTCAACCTGATACAGTTGTGTATCGAAATGGATGGCAAAGAGCCTTCGCCCGCCCAACTGAAGATGTTGGTGGAGACAGCCCGCGAGAACAACGCCCGTGTAGTCTTTATCCAGCAGGAATTCGATCAGAAGAATGCGGAACTGATAGCCAAGGAGACCGGATGTAAACTGACCGTGATTAATCCGTTGGCTTATGACTGGTCGAAAGAAATGATTCATATTGCAAAAGCATTGGCAGATGGACAAACTCATTGAAATAGATAAAATAACAGCCGCTTACGGCAGCAAGGTCGTCCTGAAGGATGTCTCCCTGACCGTATGGAAGGACGACTTTCTCGGGATTATCGGACCGAACGGCGGTGGAAAGACAACACTATTGAAGGTGATCCTCGGATTGCTTCAGCCGGTATCCGGTTCTATCCGTTTTTATCAGGATGGCGTGCCTGTATCTTCCCTGCGTATCGGTTATCTTCCCCAGTTGAATAATATCGACCGAAAATTTCCGATCTCGGTATGGGAGGTGGTCGCATCCGGACTAGCCGCCGAAAAGCCCCGTTTCCGTTCGTACACGGAAGCCCAGAAACTACGTATCGACGAGGTGATCCGGCAAATGGGGCTCGAAGAGCTTTACACCCGGTCGATCGGTGAATTGTCCGGCGGACAGCTGCAACGCGTCCTGTTGGGGCGTTCCATCGTTTCCCGTCCCCAGCTATTAATCCTGGACGAACCTAATTCGTATGTCGACAAACGGTTTGAGTCGCGTTTCTACAAACTGTTGGAGGAGATCAACAAGGAGAGTGCGATCATTCTTGTTTCGCACGATATCGGTACCGTTCTGGCAATGGTAAAGAATATAGCTTGCGTAAACGAAACATCGCATTATCATTCCGGCGTAGATGTCACCGAAGAGTGGTTGGGTGAGAAATATGCCTGCCCGATTGAACTGATCGGACATGGTAACCTGCCGCACCGGGTATTGAAAACACACGAACATTAATTCTCTTTTTCCATGTCACACCCACTTTGTTTAATCTCATTGCCGGAAATCGGCGTTATCGTTGGCATCGCGGTCATTCTGTTTGGCTGTAAGGCGGTTTCACAGAACCCTTTTATCAGCCGGGGACAGAAGATTGTCTGGATATTGCTTATTGTCGTACTCAACTGGATCGGCTTGTTGTGGTACTACTATACTTATTATATGAAGAATAAAGACTGATATATGAAGATATTGATTACAGGAGCAAGCGGTTTCATCGGCGGTTTTCTGGTGAAGGAAGCGTTGCGCAGAGGATATGAAACCTGGGCAGGTGTACGTGCAACAAGCAGTCGCGAACACCTGCAGGATGAACGGATCCGTTTTATCGACCTGAAATATAATAATCAGGAGGCGTTGACAGCCCAACTGACGGACTTTGTCCGTGAACAGGGTGCCTGGGATTATGTGATCCATAATGCCGGCCTGACCAAGACGTTGGATAAGAAGAACTTCTTCCATATTAACGCTGAAAATACGCATCATTTTATAGAGGCTCTGGCCGCTGCCGGGTGTAAGCCGAAAAAGTTTCTCTTGATGAGCAGCCTGAGCAGTTACGGACAGGGAGATGAAACGACTTTCCGTCCGATCCGTCTGGATGATCCGCAGCAACCCGATACGGCTTATGGGAAGAGTAAATTGGTGGCGGAGAACTATGTGCGCAGCCAGTCGCATTTCCCTTATGTGATCCTGCGTCCGACCGGTGTGTATGGTCCCGGTGAGAAAGATTATTTTATGGAGATCAAAAGTGTAAAGTCCGGTTTTGATTTTGCCGTAGGCTTTATTCCCCAGCGTATCACCTTTATATATGTAAAAGACCTGGCAACTGTGGCTTTCCTTGCTTTGGAGAATGACGCTGTTCGTAACCGCCATTACTTTGTGGCCGATGGGGATGTATATACCGACGAATCGTTTGCACGGATGATACAAGATATACTCGGAAAGAAACGGGTGTTCCATGCCCGTATTCCGTTGGGACTGGTCAATGTGGCTTGCCATTGTTCCGAGTGGATCGGTAAGTTGCTGAACAAGAGTATGACACTCAACACCGATAAATATATCATCCTGAAGCAACGCAACTGGATTTGTGATGTTACGCCGCTTCAGGATGAACTTGGTTTTACACCTGAGTATCCTTTACGTAAAGGATTGGAGGAAAGTATCGAATGGTACCGGAAAGAAGGGTGGTTGTAGGTCAATCCACTTTCTTTACGGAACCTAACCCTGCCCTATCCTCTCTGATGGAAGGATTTCCTTTATATTTAACCGTGCCCATACCGGCGATCTCGGCACTGATCTTATCTTTGGTATATGTTTCGATCGTTCCTTTACCAGCGATCTCGCATGATAAAGTCGAAAGTTCATAATCAAAAGCATGCACTTTGCCCATGCCGGCAATCTCGAATTCGGCCTTTTCGCCTGCGCCCTTCAGGTTGAATGTGCCTTTTCCGGCTATCTCTCCTTTAAACACTCTTGCATACAGGGCATCGGCGTTTAGCGTACTTTTACCGGCAACACTTATCTCCATTTGGTCGACTGTCACTGTATCTCTTAACTCTATTTTTGTATTGCCTGCCGTACTGAATTTCACTTTCTCGTTTGATGCGAATTTGCCGTTCAGATTAAACACTTCGATTCCGGCCATATCTGCTTTTTTCAATGAAGAAGAGTTGGTGGTGATGGTGAACTCTGTCGAACGGACTCTGATCGACTTTTGGCTACGGTCTTTGGGACGGATAACCAGTTTATTGTCTTTTGTCCCGAACTCAAACAAATCGTAAATATTTTGATCGACCGTTACCGTCAGAGCGGGAGCAGACTCCTGCTGTGAATAATTGAATATGATTGAAGTGCCTTGTACTTCAATCGCATCGTAATCGGTGATATCGATTGTCTGGGTAATTACGTTTCCGTTGCCTTTGATAGATGGGATGAAGATACATCCCGAAGTGAATAACAGGATGACGGACAGTAAAGATAAATAGAGTGTTGTTTTCATATTGTTATATTATTTGACTTCTTCTACGCTACCTTTTCCAATCACTTTCTGCTGGACGGCAGTCGGGCCTTTGTAACGGATATTTCCTTTACCGACAATATTTGCTTTCAGATTGTTGGTAGGGTGAACTTCCATTGTTCCGTTACCGGTCATTTTACAGCTCAGTTCGGGTACATCTACACCAAAGGCCATGATCTCGCCACTGCTGGTGATGCTGTATTCGCCTTCTTTGGCTGTTCCTTTTTTCAGGTTGATAGTACCGGAGCCGTTGATGCTGCATTCCAATTTGTCGGCTTGCAGGTTGTTGACTACCATATTGGCGCTTCCGGATACATTCAATTCGAGTTTTCCCATTTTAACCAGTTCCTTCAACTGAACCAGACAGTTTGAGTTTGCCTTGATCTTCAGTTCATCCCCAGTAAGTGAGCTGTTGATCATAAAGTTGGCATTTCCTGCCGCTTTTACCTCTTTCAGCCATTTCGAGTTGGTCTTAATAATGAATTTGGTATAATGGTCTACTTTGGCTCCCTTGAAGCCAACGGAAAGTTCCCGCTCTTTTATATCTATGTTTACAAATTCATGCAGGTTCTCGTCGACTGTTACCTCGATGTAAGGCTCTGCATTCGATTGTTCGTAATTAAAGTCGATAACGCCATCAATTTTGATCGCATTGTAATCGTCGATCTTTATTTTCTTAGTGGTAAGAGTACCGTTCCCTTTTACATGATCGGCTGCCTGGACTGTGAATAACAATCCCAATAACATGATAATAGATAATAATCCTTTTGTTCTCATAATTTAATTGTTTAGTATTGCCTTTCCTTAATATAGACGCGACCTGAATGAGGTCGGTTACAAAAATAGGGGTAATTTAATTTATAATTCCTACTTCCGGTGAACTTTTATCCAGAAATAAAATGTAAGACACCTTTTTACCAACAAAAAGAACCCGGAGATCACTTTTCATCAAATGCCTTTATGAAAAGTAATTCCGGGTTTACAATAACTCTCCCTATATTGTATTAGTTCACATGATCGATATCGCTTGAGCCGCTTGAGCTCTTTTTCACTTCAGGATTGCCTTTGTATTTGATATCGCTGCTGCCGGATGCCGAAGCATTCAGTTTTTCGGTCACGTTCGTCAGTATATCGGAACTGCCGCTGGCGGAACACTTCAGGCGTTTCACAACGAAATCGTACGATTTTATATCGCTGCTGCCACTGCAATGATATTCGCCGTCGTTGGCTTTTCCGGACATTTTGATATCGCTCGATCCGGAAGAACGGCATTCTATCTTATCGCATTCAAGGTTACTGGCCTTGACGTCGCTTGCTCCGCTCAGGCTTATCTTACACAGGTTGGATATGCGGACAGAGTTTTCCAGGTATACGTCGCTTGCCCCGGATGCATTTATTTCCAGGTTATCTCCGGTCAGTTTGCTTTGCAGGAAGAAATCCATACCTCCGGAAATACCCAGTTTTCTCAGTTCTTTGGAGTGGCTGTTGATTTCCAACCGGGTCGGATTGATTTGAGTTCCCATTCCTGTACCAATAGTCAGAACGTTTCCGTTAGACTGGATATTCAGCAACGGAAGCAGGTTTTCATCTATTGTGATATTTAAACTTGCACTTCCCGATTGCTGGGTGTAGTTGAAACGGGGCGATTTGTTTTTCTTTGTGAAAGACATGTTGCCACTTTCTATGCCCTGGCCTACTTTGATCTCGTTATAATCGGATACCTGGATTTCTTTGGTGATGATATTTCCGTTTCCTTTTACTTTCTTCGCATGACAAGCTATGGTGCCGAAAGTCATTAATCCGATGAATGCTAATGCTATTGCTTTCATAATGTTTATACTTTTAAGTTTGTTTGTTTATCTTTTAGTTCGCTTTTTTCAGTTTGCCTGACCCGATGATACTTTTGCTGGTGGTCGGATCACCTTTGTAATATACGTTTCCGCTGCCTACGATATTGGCTTCCAGTCGGTTTTTAGCATAAGTCTGGATATTACCACTGCCGGCAATATTACACTCTACTTTGCTTGACTGGCAATCGTAGGCTTTAATGTTTCCGCTTGCGGCAAGATTGTATTCTGCCTGTTCGGTCTTTCCTCCTATCTGGATGAAACCACTACCTGCCAGGCTGCATTCAACTCCATTCAGACTGATGTCGGATGCGACGATGCTGCCTGAACTGGCCAGGTTGATTTCCAGTTTGTTTCCTGTCACTTTCTTTTTCAGGAGAATGTTTCCGCTACCTGCCATATTGATTTCCAGTTTGCTTATATTGAGCGGACTGGAAATAATGAAATCACCGGAGGAAACAACGTTCAGTTCCTTTATTTCACGCGAATTGGTTACCACCTTGAATGTCGTCGGATTCAGGTTGTAAGTATTACCGTTGCGGCTGTTTTCATTTATTCTTTTGGGGCTGACTTTTAGTTCTTTGCCATCAACCTTTATCTCCAGTAACTCATAGAGATTTTCATCGATCATGACTTCCAGATAAGGAGCAGCATCCGATTGTTCGTAGACAAATTCCATGACACCTACTGTGGATATCTCGTTATAATCGTCGATCGAAACCGTTTTTGTAATTACATTTCCGTTTCCATCTACTGTTTTTTCAGTGATGGCAGATCCCGCCAGTGTGGTCAGCAGGCAGGCGATAAGAAGAAGTACTTTTGTTTTCATCTGTCTTTATTTTTAGTTCTTTCTTTATAAGACGAACGTAATCCGGTTTCGGTTGCATATCTGAAGAACTTTTTTTAGAAAATAATAAAAAAGAAAACCGCAACCCGTATTTACAACGGATGCGGTCTCTTTGCTTCCCAACGAAGCAATCTCACGATTCCTCCTTTGCAAAGACTTGTTAACCTTAGATCTAAAATACTATGAAAAAAACTCGATGCAAATATAAGAGGAAATATATTATATGCAATATACTATTGTATCAAATTATTGTAAATTTGTCACTTTATGATTCAAAAGTTGTATTTTTTGACCGATTTATTCTATAATCCCAAACTTTTCCGGAATGGAATCCATAATATTGAATAGTTCGGCTACTGTTTCAGCGCGAAGCATGGCAACGCGTGTCGGCTTAAAGTCGGCAATTCCTTTGAAAAGAGGAGTGGCTGCCAGATGACGTCGGATATGTAAAATACCACGACGTTCGTCGAGACGTTCCACACTTTGCATGACCTGCTGCTTCAGGATATCCAGGTACCAGATGAATTTCTCGTCGGGCAATGCCGTTCCGTTCGTCAGGTAATGTTTTACTTCGCGGAATATCCAGGGGCGGCCGATACTACCGCGTCCGATCATGACGCCATCCACTCCGTATTGGTCGAAACGCTGTTTGCAGGCCTCGGCAGAAGTCACGTCGCCATTCCCGATGATAGGGATATGCATGCGCGGATTGTTTTTTACCTCGCCGATTAGTGTCCAGTCGGCTTCACCGGTGTACATCTGTGCGCGGGTGCGTCCGTGGATAGAGAGGGCGGCAATCCCGCAATCCTGTAATTGTTCGGCCAGGTCGACAATGATTTTATTATCGGCATCCCATCCCAGGCGGGTTTTTACTGTTACGGGGATGTTGACGGCCTTTACCACTTCGCGAGTTATTTCCAGCATCAGTGGAGTATTCCGCAACATACCTGCTCCGGCACCTTTGCCTGCCACTTTCTTTACCGGGCAGCCGAAGTTGATATCGAGAATGTCGGGGCGGGCGGCTTCGCATATCTTTGCTGCTTCCACCATCGCTTCCACTTCTTTACCATATATCTGTATAGCAACCGGCCGTTCGTCTTCGGCAACGGTCAGTTTCTCCTGTGTCTTGTTCACGCTGCGGATCAGTGCATCGCTCGATACAAATTCCGTATATACCATGTCTGCACCGAAACGTTTACACATCAAACGGAAAGAGATGTCCGTCACATCTTCCATCGGTGCCAGGAATACGGGATGTTCACCTAAATCTATTGAGCCTATCTTCATACCTTCTTATTATAGACTGCAAAAGTACTGCTTTTTCCGCGAAGAATGATGATGGAATTGTCGGCAATCAAGGTAATTGTATCCAATTAATCATAGTTAGTATTTTAAGTGATACAATATGACAATGGGATTATCATCTCCATTTATCTTTTTTAGAATATTGGGAGCTGCTTTAAGCATTCCTTTATCTCGCAGATAATCAATGGTTGAAGCAGGAGTGCATTGTATAGATATTTTCTTATTATTATACCAATGTAACGGAGCAATAGGTAAACCATTGTCTATATCATTATTTATTCCCCACATCGTCATCCAAAAATCAACATCTGAAATCTCATTCATTTTATAAGGAGTGGGTGTTGATGATATTTTACCACTCTGCTTATCATAAAGCATTATGTATGATTTCTCATTATATACATATCTAAAGCAAATAGATTTAGGAAATTCTATTATGTCGTAAAGAAATAGTTCTGTATTTGTCGGTATAAAATTCAAGAGTGAATATGAATTTTTTAAAGATTCTTCACTTAGATTCCTCTGCCAGCAGAATGCTGGAATGATTGTATCTTTAGTCAAACGATAAATAGTATCGTTTGTCATTGTTGAAAACAATACCCCCGAATCACTAAGTATACATCTTGTTAGCTTAAAACCAGATTCTTTTGATGAAGATATTTTGTCATTTGAAAAATTGTTTTTCATAATTATCGTATCTCCTTTACCCATATTGCTAAATATGCCAATTCCAAAATGTCCTTCTGCTTCAAAAGGTATGCCATCAGAACTAGTTTCAACGACTCGTCCTTCTCCAATAGGATAAGAGTAAAAACTCATTCTTCCTCCCCGGTCGAACGCTTCTTCGAATTTTCCATCAAAATTGTATATTATTGTCTGATAAGCTCCAGTGATATATAGTTTACTGTCTTCTTCTACAGTATACATGCTTATAGGAAAAAGAAGTTCTCCAGGACCTTGTCCATATTTTGCTACTTGCCTGATGAAATTCCCTTTTATATCAAATTGAAGAACTCCGCATGTAGGGTCAGATAAGACAAATATATAATTTTCGGTGAGGGTTATATCCATTATTTGCCCGATCATTGAGCTATTGTCATCGGTTAATTCTAGCGGGATATATTCTATTCTTTCAATTTCATTCTTAATAGAAATTGCATCATTAGAATTTACATAAGCCTTAACGTCGATAGAGACAAGCTTGTTTTTTATAGTTTCTACCCCCTCATTACATCCTATAGTAATTATTGATAATATGAGTATAGGACACATTTTAATTTTATTAAATTTCATATCTTATAGTATTACGTTATTAATATTTAGTTTCATATATGTCACTTCCGATTCCTGACAGTGGATAAAATATTAGTAGATAATGATTCTATTCCTTTTATATATTCCCTGATTTTTGATTAAGTTATGCGCAAATATATAATGACAGGAATAATAAATAGCTACACTTTTGAGTAGAGAAATTATTTGTGAGTCATTTTTTTGTGAGAAGATGTCGTAAAATTGATTATAATGTTCGTATTTTTAGCAGGCAATAAAAAACAAGACATGAAAGAATTTAGTGTAGAGAAGTTTTTTGATCCTGTTAAGAGGCCAAAGATTGATGGTGATTTGGATGAAAAGATGAAGAACAGTATGGATATTGTTCATCGTATGGCATGTACCTTGAATCACTCTTTGTATGTGATTGATTACCTGAAACAAGCATTTATCTATGTGTCTCCTGATAAGTTATTTTTATGTGGTTACTCTGTGGAGCAGGTGCTTGAGTGGGGGTACTCATTTTATACCAGGGTCATTCCTGAAAATGATTTGCGACGTTTATTGGAAATCAATAAGGCCGGTTTTGACTTTTACTATAAACTTCCGATCGAAAAGCGGTATATGTATTCTATTGAGTATGATTTCGACCTGGTGCATATAAACAAAAAAGTAACCAGGGTAAATCAAAGATTGATACCGCTTATAATTAATGAGGATGGAGATCTTTGGTTGGCAGTATGTGTTGTGACACCGTTATATTCGAAAACCAAAAATAAAACTATCATTAAAAATTTCAATACTGGGGAGCAATTCATATATCAGGAAAATGAGCGATTCTGGTACAAAAATATTTTGCCGCTTCTTACAGTTAAAGAGAAACTTATTTTGCAACTGTCTTCCAAAGGGCATACAAATACGGCTATAGCCAAAGAGTTGTCGTTGAATGTGAATACTATCAAGTTTCATAAAAGGAATATATTCCAAAAATTGGAGGTCGAGAATTGTATTGAAGCAATTACAGTGGCATCCCATTGGGGATTAATTTAGGGTGTCCTGGCCTCTAATGATAATACTACTACGAATTATAGTAGATTAACTATGTATTATAGTTGTATTACTGGAAAATATAGTTATATTTGGACATTCCTTTATTAAAACGACAGATTATGATACGATTAACTGCAAAAGAAGAAGAAATATTAGGTTACTTTTGGGCGAAAGGACCTTTGTTTGTCCGCGAATTGCTCGACTTACAGGAAGAGCCCAAGCCGCATTACAATACCCTTTCGACTATTGTCCGTACTTTGGAGGAGAAAGGATATATCGGTTACAAGGCCTTTGGAAATACCCACCAGTATTATGCTTTGGTCTCGGAAGACGAATACAGGAAAAAGACACTGAAGCAGGTGGTCGATAAATATTTCGACAACTCTTACACTCGTGTGGTCTCTACATTGATAGAGGAAGAAGCTTTGACACTCGATGAACTGCAGGAATTGATACAACAGATCAAGAACAAGTAAAAACGTTTACTATGGGAGCTTTACTTCTGTACATATTGAAATCTACCATCTGCCTGACCTTATTTTACCTTGGGTTCAAGGCTTTGCTCAGTAATGACACCTTTTTCCGTTTCAACAGGTGGGTGTTGTTGGGTGGAATAGTGGTCTGTATGTTAATGCCTTTTGTAAAGCTCGAAACATCAAAGCCTCTGTTTATCCAGCAACCGATTATCGAATTGGAAAAGATCATCGCCGGAAATGCTCCGCTGGTCGAAACATCTTTCCCTGAAGGCTATGGTGAAGAACGGGTTATTTCCGCTGAGGAACCGGCTTATACAATAGACTGGGGACAATTGATCGGTCTTTCTTATCTTCTGGGCTGTACCGTCTGCCTGTTAATAACCCTGGTCTCTTTCCGTAAGATGCTGGAAATTACCCGCCAGGGACATAAAACGAAATGTGGGAACTACACGCTGATCTTGTTTCCATCTCCTGTTTCCCCGTTCAGTTGGGGGAGATATATTATTCTTTCTGAAGAAGATTATATGAAGTATTCGGATGAAATCCTGACACATGAGAAGATGCATCTTCAATATCGTCATTCCATCGACCTTATCTTTATGGAGATCATTCTGCTACTTCACTGGTTTAATCCGGCTGTCTGGTTGCTGAAAAGGGAATTGAAGGAAATACACGAATACCAGGCCGATAAAGGCGTGCTCAATCAAGGCATCGATGCAACTAAATATCAACTATTGCTCGTGAAAAAAGCTGTCGGCTCCAGCCTCTACACTCTTGCCAACAGCTTCAATCACAGTAAAATTAAAAAACGTATTACTATGATGTTAAAAGGTAAATCAAAGAATTGGGCCCGGTTGAAGCTACTGCTCCTGGTCCCTGTGGGACTTATCGTCCTCAATGCTTTTGCCCGCCCGGAAGTGAACCGGCAGTTGGAAACGCTTATCCAAAGCAAAGATAAGGAAACTCCTCTGAACGAACAGCAGGATGTGAGGGAATTCTTTCGGACAGAGCTGGATAAGTACCTAAATGAAAAGGAGAATATACAGAACCCTTCGCAGGAGTACATGTCTCGTTTCCTGAATGAAGAGACAGACAGGCAGGATCTGTTTGTTAACTCATTGGGGCAGATACTTCTGAATAATAAGTATGCTACTGTCGATAATCTGTCGGAGAAATTGACGAATATATTTGCTTCTGCGAAAGATAAGCCGATAGCATTCTATTCTTACATTGATGCGGGAGCTCCTCCGATAGCAACGACTAATATCCTGAAAGTGGTGAAAGACGGTTTCATGCAGCAACAGGCAAAGGTGGGCGTAGAAAACGTTCCTATCCTTTTCTACATCGGTGACCCTAAAAACTTTAAAAAAGACCTGAGAGAGCAAACAATGATTGTTGCTTATTATACTGTAAACGGAAAGAAGATATTCTTTGACGAATACGTAAAACTGAGAAACCGTGCCGTCCGTGGTGCCGTGCGTAAGGCGGATCTGGCAGATGCAAAAGGGGAAGTAGTGGAATTATTCACCTATTATAAAAATACGGATGGCGAAATCATCCCTTCACCTCCTTTCTATTATGAGTTATCCTCTGAAGAAGGCAACACGGCTTATGCTTTTTCGATTTCCTACTTTAATGAAAGGAAACCTTTGTTATCCTATGATACTTCTGAAAAGAATAAGAGGAATTATATGGTGGTCATAGGTTTGGGAATGATTGATGAAGCTCTGGGAAAAATAGGAAAACATGTGAGGGATATTGTAATTCAGCCGGCTCAAAAAAATGTCCCGGAGAGTTATCTCGCTGTCGTAAAGTCCCATCTGGCAACAAAAGGTTATGATAGCATGATCGTGCCGGAGGTGTTGGATCGGGCAGGGAAGTAATTTTAGTAAGGATAGTATGAGAGGATATCTTTTTAAGGGATATCCTCTTTTTGTTTTAAGCGTTTTATTGTCAATTGATTACAGTTTCCTCGTAGTTCCTCGCTTTGGAAACTGCAGTTCCCTCCGCAGGGAACTGGAATTTCCTGCGGAAGAAACGCGCGTTCCCTGCCTGGGAAACTGGAGTTCCCTGCCGAGGAAATTGCGGGGACACAGGCAGGGATGAAAAGTAATCATACCGAATGCCGGGAATAAGAAGAAAGTTTTATCTTTGTTACTTCTAATCTGAAAATCAAACAGTATTGAGCGAAAAAGATTTTGAACCAATAGATAATGTATAAAACAGGAATAATCTTTTTCATTTATCTTCTTGTAGCCTGCTCTTCCGGCGGACGGAAAGAAGTAGTCACTACCCGGGAACTTCTCCGGCAGGCTGCTTTCTATGGAGACAGATTGCAATTCCTACCGGCATTGGATACATATCGGCAGGCAATCAGTCTGGCTGAAAGGGAGGAAGATAGCGTGGCTCTCTCTTTCGCTTACCAGGGGATGGGAGGAATTTTCCGGAATCAATCTTTAAAACAAGAGGCGTTGCAAAGCGGGAAAAGAGCTTTGTGTTACGCAGGACAAATAACCGGCGACTCGTTACGAATGGCGATTTACCGGGATATGGGTGACGTTTATAGGCTGTCGGGAGAAGCAGACAGTGCCTTTTATTACTATCAGATGGGCGGTTACCGGATCGGGCAGGCAAAGATTTTACAACAGAGAGGAAATAGTGAAGAGGCCGAAATATTATTGAAAGCAGAACTCGGACAAGGAGTCTCCGAAGAGGTGAAAGCAGAACTCTATCTGGCTCTGGCTGATCTGCAGATTTCTCTTGGCCGATTGGAAGAAGCCGGGAACAATTTGAGTCATGTGCCTTCTTCCCATCCACATTTATATATTTCTCTGTCCCGGATTGCCGAAAGTCGTGGAGATAGTTTGCAGGCAGACTTCTATCGCAAAAACTATTACCATTATTTATCCACCCTGCGACAGGAAAAGGAGCAGAACCAGATAGCCCAGCTCCTTTTTACTTCGGAACAGAAAATGTGGGAGAACCGTTTATCGAATGCCCAAAAGACACAAAAAGGACATATTTACATCTGGATCACCCTGTCGATCTTTTGCGGTATCGGGATCTGGGGATATTTCCGTTACTGGAAGAGGAAGACCATCGTTGCATTGTCTGAAGCTGAATTCCAATCATCCGAAGTGTATCAGCGTTTCCACAGAAAAGAAGAATGGAAACCCGTCCCCAAAGATTGGGAAGAGTTATTGCAGGCAGTGAACAGTGCCTATCCCGAATTTCGTGAACGGCTGAAAAGGAAGATACCGAAGTTGAGTGAACAGGAGTGGCGCATGTGTTGCCTGATCAAAATGGATGTTCCCCCTTCAGTAATAGCCATGTTGCTTTGTTGTACGAATCAGGCTATTTCGATGCGCCGTGTCCGACTCTACCAGAAAGTGACGGGAGAAAAGGGGACACCGGAGCTTTGCGATGCCTTTATTCGTGATTTTTAAGTAGATGTGAACTGATGTGAAACCGTGAAAAGAGGCATTCTCCTACTTTTGTCTGAAAAAAGCGTATGAAAAAGGTATTGTTCGGGCTTATAATAGCCACTCTTATTTTTACCGGATGCGGATCGAAACAGTCTTCTGGCGAATTACTTCAGATCGATCTGACGGCAAAAAGTTTTGCTTCCGGGCAGGTGGAAATAGTAGACGAAATAGAATCGATCGAATACGTTCCCCTGGAACTGACCGACGAGTCTTTGATCGCCAATATATTGGATATGTGTGTTTCCGATGAATACATATTTATCTATTCCACCCGGCAGGACGGTATTTTGCAGTTCGACCGCAAAGGGCATTACCTTCGTACTGTGGCAAAGACCGGAAACGGCCCGGGAGAGACGGGACAGATCATATCGCTTACTATCGATGAAGAGAACCGCCTTTTCTGTGTCAGCGAATACTTTTCCACCTCTTTCTACTCTTTTTATGGAGAGTTTATCAAGAAAGTAACCAACCTGCGTCCTTATTCTTATCAACTTTCCGTTGGCCCGAACACGATGGCTGAATTAGGACGAATGTATATCCCGTTGAATGTTCCGGGGATGTTCAGTCTGGGAATCTTTAACTGGGCTACGGATGATACGATCGCGCTTTGTCCGACGATCGGGAATATGAATTTAATGCCGTTGGAGGAAACGAGCCTGAAAGCATGGATATATAATGGAAGTATGGATGGTTGGCTTTGCTATTCGGAAGGGACGGATACTGTTTGGAACGTGAATGCGAAGACTATCTCGCCGGCTTTCCTTATCGACAACGGTTATTCTGCTTCGGAGGAAAAAGAGATGCGTTCGTCTAAAACCGGAAATGCGTCTGTCGACGGTACATACGGCATCTTCAATATCTTCGAAACGCCCCACTCTTATTTTGTTAAATGCTTCCAAAGCTCCGACCAATCTAAATTCTTTTTATACAGTCTGGATAAGGCGACCGGTGCGTTGAGCCGTGAAACATCAACTATCGACGGCATGGAACTATTCAAATACAACAGGGCATTGACCGGTATTGGTATCCGTAATGAAACGGATGGCGGTCTTCCCGTCTGGCCTTATTTTTCTTATCCGGCTAAAAAGCTGATGATACAGTTTAATACGGCTGTGGAGATTGAATATCTGAAAGAGAAATATCCGGACTTGAAGAAACACCCGGTGTTGCAAGAGGTAACGGAAGATTCGAATCCGTTGGTTACGATCTATCATCTGCGTTGATCCGATAGAAATGTATCCGGCAACGAGTTAAAAGTTAACCCCTTTTATCTTAGAAGTATGCGAAGAAAGCCGTATCTTTGTGGTTTCTAATTTAAAACCAAACAGCTTTGAACGAAAAAGAATTTGAAATAATGGCTCCGGTCGGCTCGTACGAGTCGTTGATGGCAGCTATCCAGGGAGGCGCCGACTCCATCTATTTCGGTATTGAAGGACTGAATATGCGTTCGCGCTCTTCCAACAATTTCACCACCGACGATTTGCGTAAGATCGTTTCCATTTGTAAAGAACATGGTATCAAAAGTTATCTGACTGTCAATACCGTTATTTACGGGGAAGACCTGGCATTGATGCGTGAGATTATCGATGCTGCAAAGGCGGCTGAAGTTTCTGCCATCATCGCTGCGGATGTGGCTGCTATGAGTTATGCGAACCGGATCGGACAGGAAGTGCATCTTTCTACCCAATTGAATATATCGAATGTGGAGGCACTGAAGTTTTACGCCCAGTTTGCCGATGTCGTTGTATTGGCCCGCGAACTGAATCTTACACAGGTTTCCGAAATCTACCGGCAGATTGTTGAACAGCAGATCGTTGGGCCGCGGGGTGAACTGATCCGTATCGAAATGTTTGCACACGGTGCTCTGTGCATGGCCGTATCCGGCAAATGCTATCTGAGTTTGCATGAAATGAATGCTTCTGCCAACCGGGGGGCTTGCATGCAGATCTGCCGTCGTGGCTATACAGTGAAAGATAAGGACAGCAATATCGAACTGGATATCGAGAACCAGTACATCATGTCGCCCAAAGACCTGAAGACGATCCATTTCATGAACAAGATGATGGATGCAGGCGTTCGTGTATTCAAGATCGAAGGCCGTGCCCGCGGTCCCGAATACGTGCGCATCGTCACCGAATGTTATAAGGAAGCCGTCAAGGCTTATTGCAGCGGGACGTACGATGAAGAGAAGATCGCCGCTTGGGACGAACGTTTGAAGAGTGTCTTCAACCGCGGTTTCTGGGATGGCTATTACCTCGGACAACGCCTGGGCGAATGGAGCAGCAAATACGGTTCCGGCTCGACAAAGAAAAAGGTATATGTGGCAAAAGGTATTAAATATTTCAGCGGCATCGGCGTGGCAGAATTCGAAATGGAATCAGGTACGCTGAAGGTAGGCGATGAGATTCTGATTACCGGCCCGACAACAGGCGCCGTGATGCAGACGATCGACGAAATACGTGTAGATCTGCAAGCCGTAGAGGAAACAGTCAAAGGCGAACGTTTCTCCTTCAAGGTATCGGAGAAGGTACGTCCTTCCGACCGACTCTATAAAATGGTATCCGAAAATAATAACAACAAAGAACTGAAATAAATGAAAGAGTATATCTTTAAACTGACCGATAAGGTACGCGACTATGAATGCGACCTGCAAGGAGTGGTGAATAATGCCAACTATCAGCATTATATGGAACATACCCGTCATGAGTTCCTTGAGTCGCTGGGAGAAAACTTCGGTGCGATGCACGATAAAGGTGTCGATGGGTTTGTTTCCCATGTGGATATCGACTTCAAGACTTCCTTAAAGAGTGGGGACAGTTATATTTCCTGTCTGAATGTCTATAAGAAAGGAGTGAAACTGGTTTTTGAACAGGATATTTACCGGGCCTCCGACGGCACACTGGCAACGAAAGGGAAAGTGGAATCTGTTGTTGTACAGGATGGGAAACTGACCCGGGGCGAATACTTCGATGAAATGCTTAAAAGGATACAAGATAAACTATGATATAGATCATGACCGACAAACAGATTTACCAAATTGGCTTAACTATGATAAACGGGGTGGGAGATATCCTGGCCCGTCAGCTTCTGCAGGCCTTGGGCGATGCAGAGGCAGTCTTTACGGAAAAGAAGCAGAATCTGGAGAAGATACCGGGCATCGGGAGCCTTACGGCTGCCGAGATCAAACGCCCGGAGGTTCTTCTGCAGGCTGAAAGAGAGTTAGCCTTTATTGAAAAGAACCAGATCACCTGCTATTATCTGGCAGATGAAACTTATCCCAAACGTTTAAAGGAATGCTCCGATGCCCCTGTACTTTTTTATTATAAAGGAACGGCCGACCTCGATGCTGCCCGTATCATTAGTATTGTCGGGACGCGCCACGCAACGGAATATGGCAGGGCTGTAACGGAAGAACTGGTACAAACCCTGTCGTTATCCTTTCCTGACCTTCTGATTGTAAGCGGACTTGCCTATGGCATCGATGTTTGTGCTCATCGCAGTGCGCTCAGAACCGGGTTGCCGACTGTCGGTGTATTGGCCCACGGACTCGACCGTATTTATCCTCCGGCCCACCGTTCTACTGCCGTAGAGATGTTACAACGGGGCGGCGGATTGTTGTCTGACTTTCCCAGTGGTACGGAACCCGATAAGCCAAACTTTGTCAAACGCAACAGGATTGTTGCCGGGCTGGCAGACGCTACGGTCGTGATCGAATCTGCCGAGAAAGGTGGTTCGCTGATTACGGCTGATATCGCTTTTTCTTATGGCCGCGATGTCTATGCCTTTCCGGGTCGGGTAAGCGATCTCCATTCCAAAGGTTGTAATGCCCTGATCCGTCAGAATAAAGCGGGATTGATAACCTCTGCTGCCGATCTGGTGAGCGCTCTTTGTTGGGATGTGGAGAAGCAAGGGGCGCCTGTCCCTGTCCAGGCTGAATTGTTTTTTGAAGCAAGCGACCGGACAGAAGCGATCCTGGCCCTTCTCCGTGAGAAAGGCGAAATGCATATCGACCGTCTGGCTTTGCTTCTGAATCAGCCTGTCCGGGAACTGTTTTCCCTTCTGTTTGAGTTGGAGATGAACGGACGGATCAGGACGCTGCCGGGGAATATCTATAAAATAGTATGAATTGTCGTTAGGTACGGGAATGCAATTTCTTTTTGTATGAACCGGAACTATCTTTATCTTTGTCAAAAGCATTTTGAATATGGAATTGCGAACAGCGAATGTAGTCAGATATATCATGCCTTTACGCGAAGGCGGCTCGTTGCCTGCGCTGGCGGAGGCCGACGACGGATATAAATATGTCGTTAAGTTCAGGGGAGCCGGTCATGGAACTAAAGCCCTGATCGCCGAATTGGTCGGTGGCGAAATAGCACGTGCATTGGGTTTCCGTGTGCCCGAACTGGTCTTTTTGAACCTCGACGAGGCTTTCGGCCGTACCGAGGGGGATGAGGAGATACAAGACCTTTTGCAGGCCAGCCGCGGACTGAACCTCGGGCTCCATTTCCTGTCGGGTGCACTGACCTACGATCCTGTCGTGAATAAAGCCGGTGCGAAAACTGCTTCGCAAATTGTCTGGCTCGATGCCTTGCTGACTAACGTAGATCGTACCACGCGTAATACCAATATGCTGATGTGGCACAAGGAATTATGGCTGATCGATCATGGTGCCTCGCTCTATTTCCATTATTCATGGTCGAACTGGCACAAGCATGCCTTAAGCCCGTTTGTCCAGGTCAAAGATCATGCGTTATTGCCTGAAGCTTCCCTGTTGGAAGAAGTCGATGCTGAATTTAAATGTCTGTTGACACCGCAAAAAATACAGGAGATCGTCGAACTGATTTCCGATGACTGGTTGCAATGGAACGACAGTCCCGGCACACCGCAGGATATAAAGGAAATATACATGGAGTTTTTAAACGAAAGGATCGCCCATTCAGACACATTTATAAAAGAAGCGCAACATGCAAGGAAAGCACTTATATGAATACGCCGTAATCCGCTTTGTTCCCCGGGTGGAACGTGAGGAGTTTATCAACGTGGGCATTATCCTGTTCTCTAAACGGGCTAAGTATATAAAAGCGCGCTATCAGGTGGACGAAGAGAAGATCTGCCTGTTCTCTTCCGAGCTGGATCTGGAGTCGTTATACGCCAGTCTGAAAGTATTCGACCATATCTGTTCCGGGACAAAAGAGGGCGGTCCGATCGCCGCGATGGATATTCCCGAACGGTTCCGTTGGCTGACAGCCGTACGCAGTTCTTCGATACAAACTTCACGTCCGCATCCGGGATTTTCGGAAGATCTGGAAGCTACGTTCGAAAAGTTATTCTCGGAGTTGGTACTTTAGTCGGGAGGGTGTTCTTTTTGGCTGGAAAAAGCACTCTTTAATTGTTAAAATTAGCAGTTTTTGCCTGTATTGTATAAAGTTTTATCTTCACTAACACTTTTTGGCGATACAGTCCTTCAAACTTAACAAATATTGGCCTGAAAAAGCTTGACAAAACCTCTTTGCAACAGTATCTTTGTACTGTGGTTTTTTCATAATAGTATTAGATTTAAGGTTAACAAAGTTGGTTAGGGCTTGTCGTGAGACAGGCTTTAATTTTTTATATACATTCCCTCTCACCTCTTTTTCATTTTACCGTTCCTGCTTCCTTTTAAATTTATATGACCGGCAACGTGTTCTTGGTTTGCTATCGGATGGGAAGGCTGTTTTAAGGATATAATTTTTCTTTATTGATTTAAATTGGTTACTTTTGTAAACGATCAGATATTCAGGTGATTATGATTTGTTTGAAACCGCTTGAAATCGAAGCGGTGAACCTGAAAAAGAAACAATTTGTGTGCTTTACTTTATGCGAAGAATAAAATATAAAAAGATGGCTATGTTGATTTACTTTCTTATTGTTGTAGTGGGGATTATTGTATTAGTACTTATAACCGGTCTTTTGCTACCGGGCGAAAGAGTCGGCTCCCGGCAATGCTTTTATAATGCGTCACCCGAAAAAGTCTATAACGTGCTTATCAACAATGTCGATTATGGTTACCGTAGCGACCTGGAAGAAATAATTATCCTTGAAAGCCAGGATGGAATAGAAGTCTGGGACGAGATCGCCAAAAACGGCTCCGTCATTCGTTTCAAAACTACCCGCAAAGAACCTTTTTCGCTTTATGAATTCGATATTATCAAGGCGAATGGATTTACCGGACATTGGAAAGGAGAACTGGAGGAAACAAGTACAGGTGGTACTCATTTCACATCGACCGAAACCATCCGGATGAAAAACCCCTTCCTGAAAGTACTCTCTTACCTTTTTTTCGATTTGGAGAAGTTTATGGATGCCTATCAAAATGATTTGCGGACAAAGCTTTGCTCAGCATAACCCCAGAGTCTGTATATAAAAAAAGGAGCTCTTAATGAACTCCTAAGAATTTGAACGGCTGAGTGGCCACGAACTGATCGGCCGTGTTACCGGCATATGTTTTACCATGCAGCAGGTCGAGTTTTTTGACTGGTGCGTTTGCTGAAAAATCCACATCTTTGAAATCTACCCAGAAGATATTCGGATAAGTAGTCGACTCAAAGTAATAGACCTTGTTTTTCTGATCGGAAACAGTTCTCCATCGCGTGGATGATATATTCGGTTGGTCGGGTGTCGTGATACCCAATGGAACAGATGTGTTACGGATTACGCTGAATACACTGGCTACGGCCATGCGTGTGTCGTCTACCTTCGGTATGGCATTGATATAGAACGACGCCCTTACAAAACGATCCGCTGCCCGGTTTGTTCCCGGTAGGAAAGTCGTTCCTCCGATATTCTTCCAATAATCGTCGAGGGCCAGTTGCTGGTCGAACACCGGTGAGTTGGTCATCACCTGGTACGATTTGCTGTGATGGATATTCAATTTCCCGTTTATGTATTCAAAGATTGCATTATCTCCCTCTGTGTCGGATATCGACAGGTGCAAAGTTGCCATTCGTGTGCCGTCGGGCATCATGTCCGAAACGACTTCGAACGTTCCCTTTTCTACAAAGGCGACCGCATCATCTACCGTCGCAAAATTATCCAGCATGTATTGCACCCAAGCGGCAATGGAAAGTCCCGGTTTTTTACCGTCCCACTGTGGATATTCCGACTCAGCCAGCCAGAGCAGGTTAGCTACCAATCCTTTTTCGTTCATTCCGTCTGTGCTGCAAATATCATAGGCGGAAGTTACTACGCTTCCGTATTTTGAAGTCCATTCAAGTGGATTTTTACCTATTTCTCCATTGCGTTTCATGCCTCGTGGAAATATCCAGAGGTTGCTATGAGTATCTTCTTTCCAGTCCATTGTGCGGCCTGTCAGTATTGTATTGTCCTTTCCCTCGTAAACCACTCTTGTACAGGCGTCCGATGGATTAAATCCTGCACTTGCGGTAATTGCCAGCAATGCTATTCCCCATTTCTTCATCTCTCTCATAATCTTAATTATAAATATGTTTCTATGATTATATAAGCGATTTGTGTATCGTATTGTTTAAAAAATAAAGGCTGAATCCGCGACTGTCACATATGTTACATTTTAAGATATATATATCCTGTATCTTTGTTCCAAATAATTAAATAATCAGACTATGGAACAGTTACATGCTCATGAAGTCCTTCATATGATGGAAGGCAACAGTTACTCGGAAGCCTCTTTAAGGGCGGCTATCATTGATCGGTTCGGTGAAACTCAGCGTTTTTATGCCTGTTCGGCAGAATATATGAGTGTCGATGACCTGATAGAGTTCCTGAAGGAAAAAGGGAAATTCATGCCGTTGAATGATGGTTTTACGGTTGACATAACGAAAGTTTGCAATCATTGAAAACAGATAATTAGCCGGATGCGTAATCGTTCGGCTTCTTTTTGCCGGTATCTGCCCTTTTGTGTTACCTTTGCGTATAAATACTTTTTCGGATGCCGACGAATGCTATAATAAAAAAATCGAAGATGTGGAACTTGTGGCACGGCTGCCATAAGTTAAGTCAGGGATGTAAGCATTGCTATGTTTACCGGGGTGATGCAAAAAGAAACATAGACAGTTCGGTGGTGACACAAACGAAAAGTTTCGATTTGCCCATACAAAAAAAGCGTAACGGCGAATACAAGATTCCTTCGGGAACATATGTATACACCTGTTTCTCCTCTGATTTCTTTGTCGAGGATGCCGACGGTTGGCGCGCTGAAGCATGGAGGATGATGCGGGAACGAAGTGATCTTGAATTTATGATGATTACCAAGCGGATCGATCGTTTTTCTACTTGTATGCCAGGCGATTGGGGGGAAGGATATGCGAACGTCACAATCTGTTGCACGATCGAGAACCAGGAATGTGCCGATTACCGCCTGCCTATTTATAAAGCGGCTCCGATCAGGCATAAAGTCATTATTTGTGAACCTTTACTGGGAGCGATAGATCTACGTCCCTATCATATCGGCGGATGGGTTGAGCAGGTGGTTGTGGGTGGCGAGTCCGGCATTGAAGCCCGTCCATGTGATTTCGATTGGGTGATGGCCTTGCACGACGTCTGTGTGGAAAATGGAGTCTCTTTCTGGTTCAAACAGACCGGTGCGAAATTTATCAAAGATGGCGTATTGTATGCAATTAAGCGGCAATTCCAGCATTCTCAAGCCCGTAAGGCTGATATAAATTTCAAATAATACCTAATTTGATCCGGATGTACTATAGGACGGGAGAATAAGAAAGATGGAAATTAATAAAAGAGGTGTACCTGGATATATCCTGATACACCTCTTTTTAGATTATAGTAAATCGAAACGATTGTTTATTTGGCAGGATGAATGTCCAGCTTCACAGGATGGATCATATTTTCCGGACTTAAGATCGTATCCAGCTGTTCCTTTGTCAGGATGCCGTGATCCAATACCAGTTGATATACGCTTTTACCTGTCTCCAGCGCCTCTTTGGCTATTTTCGTGGAATTTTTATAACCGATAACCGGGTTTAAGGCGGTCACCACTCCAATACTGTGATGTACTTCTTCGATACAATGTTCGGCGTTGGCAACTATTCCTTCTATACAAAGGGTACGCAGTGTTTCAAAGCCATTCATAAGTAATTCGGCAGACTCGAAGCAGCATTGTGCCATAACCGGCTCCATTGCATTCAGCTCCATTTGGGCAGCTTCGCCGGCCATTGTTACACAAAGCTCGTTACCGATCACCTTATAGGCGATCTGGTTCATTACTTCCGGGATAACCGGATTTACTTTTCCCGGCATGATGGAAGAACCAGGTTGCATAGCTGGCAGATTGAACTCGCCTAATCCACAGCGCGGCCCGCTTGCCAATAGGCGAAGGTCGTTGCATATCTTATTTATTTTGACAGCTACCCGCTTCATGGCTGCGGCATAACCAACCAGGCAGGAAGTGTCGGAGGTTGCACCAACCAGATCGGCAGACAGTTTGATATCCCATCCGGTAATTTCACGCAGGGCTTCGATACATTTTTCTGCATATCCCGGTTCTGCGCAAATGCCTGTACCGATAGCTGTTGCTCCCATATTGACAGTCAGGAAATCATTTGCAGCATGATCCAAGTGAGTAATTTCATCCTGTAGGATACTGGCGAAGCCATTGAATGTTTGTCCTAGGGTCATTGGAACAGCGTCTTCCAGTTGAGTACGTCCCATTTTGATGATGTGGGCAAATTCTTCTCCTTTTTTGCGGAAAGAAGCGATCAGTGCTTCCAGATAAGGGAGCAACCGGAGATGTGTGGCATACATACCTAGGTGGATGGCTGTCGGATAGGCATCGTTGGTCGATTGCGAACGGTTCACATGATCGTTGGGTGAGCAGTAGGTGTATTCTCCCCGCTGATGTCCCATGATTTCAAGGGCACGGTTGGCTATGACTTCGTTGGCGTTCATGTTGGTGGTCGTGCCGGCACCTCCCTGGATCATGTCGACCGGGAATTGTTCGTGGTGCTGTCCGTCCAATATTTCGCGGCAAGCCTGTGTGATGGCGCGGTATTGTTCGTCTGTCAGTAGTTCCAGGGCGTAGTTAGCTTCGGCTGCTGCCAATTTAGTGATCGCTAGTCCGTTAATAAATAACGGATATTCGTTGAGGTGGAATTTGCTGATGGAGAAATTCTCGATCCCTCTGAGTGTTTGTACGCCGTATAATGCTTCGGCCGGTATTTCTCGAGCACCGATCAGATCACTCTCAGTGCGGGTTTTTCCTGTAAATTCTGTATTCATATTAATACGTTGTTTTATAATGTTTATATTAATTGCCTGTATAGAAATTTTCCGGGACGGTTACTTCACCGATCAGCGAACAATGTATATGTTCCTTTACTTCTTCGGGTGTCAGTCCTTGTCCGAAGAGAAACATAAGTTTGGTGACGGCGCATTCTGTCGTACTGTCGAACCCGCTTGCCACACCGGCTTCCAAAAGTTTATATCCTGTTTCGTACCGGTGCATCTCTACGCTTCCGGCATGGCATTGGGTAACGTTTACGATTACGAGTCCCCGGTCTACGGCTTCTTTCAGCATGTTCAGGAACCATTCTTCGGAGGGAGCGTTACCGCTGCCGAAGGTTTCCATAACCACTCCTTTCAGATCAGGGATATTTAAAATGCTCTCTACTACTTGCGGTGATATTCCCGGAAAGAGTTTGAGGATGGCAATATGACAATCGAGTTTATAATGGGGCTTCAACGGCTTTCTTGAAACCGGACGATAGATTTGTGCCGTATCGTAATTAATGGAGATCCCGGCATGGGCCAGTACCGGATAATTATAGGATTGGAAAGCATTGAAATAGTCTGCGTTTATCTTGCTGGAACGGTTTCCTCGCAATAAGTCGTTTTCGAAGAAAATACAGACTTCGGGAACAACCGGTATATCATTTTCTTTGGCAGCTGCTATCTCGATAGCTGTGATCAGGTTTTCCTTGCCGTCGGTTCGCAACATGCCTATTGGAACCTGGGAACCGGTAAGGATAACTGGTTTGTTCAGGTTCTCCAGCATAAAACTGAGGGCGGAGGCTGTGAAGGCCATGGTGTCTGTGCCATGTAGAACGACAAAGCCATCGTATGTAGAATAATTCTCAGCTATTATCCGTACAATTTTTTGCCAGGACTCCGGACCCATCGCAGAAGAGTCCATAGGCGGGTCAAACTGGATAGAAGAAATGGAGCACTTCACATCTTGTAATTCCGGAACATGTTCCAGGAGATGCTGGAAGTTGAAAGCTTCCAGCGTTCCTGTTTCGGGATTTTTGATCATCCCAATGGTTCCTCCTGTATATATCAGCAGAATGGACGGTTTATCTTCTTTGCGTATATTCATGTTCGATGCTGTCGTCTTTTGTTTACGCAACAAAGATATGAAATGTCATTTTGAAATCAAAAAATGTTTTGATGTATTTAAAATATGTCAATCTTTTTATTGCATATAGGGTATATTCTTTTGGTTTGTGTTAAAATGATACTTTGCTCTCTGTGTTTGCATATATCGTCAACAGAGACAACAGTCATGTCATGTTGTGTGGCGAAACGGATAATTTCAGGAAGGCGAGCCATTGTTCCGTCTTCGTTTGTCAGTTCACAAAGAACAGCTGTATCTCCCAGGCCGGCAAGTTTTACGAGATCTACACTTCCTTCCGTATGTCCTCTTCTTTCCAGGACTCCATTTTCTCTTGCTTGTAGGGGGAATACATGGCCCGGATGGGATAAGTCTTCTGGTTTTGCTTCCCGGGCGATTGCTGTTTTTATTGTCTGTATTCTGTCGACTGCCGAAACACCGGTGGTGACGCCTTCTTTGGCTTCTATCGAGATCGTGAAGGCTGTCTGGTTTTTACTGGAGTTTTCTTCTACCATCTGAGGCAGGCCGAGTGACCGGCATTTCTCGGGGGTAAGGCAAAGGCAGACGATCCCACTGCATTCACGAATCATCAGGGCCATATCTTTAACCGTCATCTTTTCTGCGGAGTAAATAATATCACCTTCATTTTCCCTGTTCTCATCATCGACAAGTAAAATACCTTTTCCTGCCTGTAAATAACTGATTGCTTTTTCTACGCGTTCCTTGTAATCAACTCCGAAGTCTTTAATTGTTTTCATTTTCAAACCCTGTTATTAGTTTTTTATAAAGTAAGGTATGCAACAGGGCAAAGGGGAGTATATGCAACATTTCTCCTACATATATATAATATGTTGGTAAAAATGTCATATAAGTTATACTGTCTTCTTCTCTCATCCAGACTTTAACTGTCGGTTCCGGAATTTCACCGGATCAGTCCCCTGTAATATATCCAGAGGAGTCGCGGACTGTCACCGCCGGTAGGGAGTCTCACCCTGCCCCGAAGAATACTGAGTACAAAAATAGAAAGAATTAGTAAAACAAATGGAAAAGAACTGACTAAATAAGGTTTTTTACTACATTTGTAGATATCCGTAAAATCAAATTTATGAAACACCAATGTGTAAAATGCCCTTTGCGGGCTAAATATGACCGGACTCCCCAGTCACTGATAGGGAAATTCTGGCGTTGGCATATTAATTTTTGCCCGGGCTGGAAAGCCTATTTCACTTCATTAAGTCTCGAAGAGCAACAGTCTTTACGTGATAAATATAGTTTCAAGAAATACCTTTGATGAATATGATTACCGATATCCGTTTGCGAAGTCAGCAGTTGTTGAAGCCTGAGTTCAAAGACCCGAGGGATCTTGTGTCGTGGATGGGAGGCATGCAGGCACAGGATTATCCGAGAGCGAAATGGGCACTTGGTGTCAGGTTGAAATCTGCTACGAGTCGGACGGTAGACGAGGCTATCCGGCAAGGGGATATCCTTCGTACTCATGTGATGCGTCCGACATGGCATTTTGTGACTTCCGAGGATATCCGGTGGATGTTGAAACTGTCGTCGCAACGGATTATAACTGCATGTAACTCATTTGCTAGAAGTAATGGAATAGACATACCGGAAAGCCTGTATACAAAAGCTAATGACCATTTTTGTAAGATACTGGAAGGAAATAATCATCTTACTAAACAGGAATTGGGAGATGAAATGGTAAAGGCCGGTATTATTCCCGATCCTGCCGCAGTGGGTTATCTGATAACGAGGGCCGAGCAGGAAGGGGTTATTTGCAGTGGTAATGACAAAGAGGGCAAATTTACACATGCATTATTGGATGAACGGGCGCCTATGGCAAAAGAGTTACCGCGGGAGGAAGCGCTGGCTTTATTAGCCAGGAAATATTTCAGGAGCCATTCGCCTGCTACTCTGGATGATTTTGTGTGGTGGTCCGGGTTGTCGCTCACTGAAGCCCGCCAGGCTGTGGCATTGATCGGTTCGGAATTGGTTGAGGATAAATTCGCTTCTCAAAGCTTTTTTGTTCATCAACAGTGGAAAAAAAGGATGAGAAGCAGTGACGTGTTACATTTCTTACCGCCTTATGATGAATATCTGATCAGCTATAAGGATCGTACGGCAGCAATGGATAAAGAGCATCATCCTAAGGCTTTTAATAACTTTGGTATATTTTATCCGGTTATCTTGCACAATGGAAGAATTGTCGGAAACTGGAAAAAGACGGTAAGGAGAGGGGAGATCTTCATTGAAACTTCTTTCTTCGAAGAGTGCCGTAAGCCGGATAATGAGCAGATTGAAAAGGCAGCCGACAGATACAAACATTTTGTAATTTGAATATAGAAAGATTGAAAATAAACTAGTAACGAATAATCGGGCGATGATGAAGCTGACAGTTTTAGTAGACAATAACACATTTATTGATCAATATTACCTCGGAGAACCTGCTGTTTGCTATTATATAGAAGACTGTGAAACGAAAATCCTGCTGGATGCCGGCTATTCGGATGCGTATATCCGTAATGCGGACGCATTGGGTATCGATCTTTCTCAGGTTTCCACCATTGCATTTTCCCATGGTCATGATGATCATACCAGGGGACTTCAGTATTTTCCCTACCGGAATTCTTCTGGCAGGATCAGGATCGTCGCACATCCGGATACTTTTAAAGAACGGGTAGCCGGAGATATATCGATTGGTTCACCTTTGTCGGAGGCCAGTTTGAAGGATAAATATGAATTGACCTTGTCGAAAACACCTGTCCGGCTAAGTGAACATCTTATTTTTCTTGGTGAAATACCTTCTTTGAATGATTTTGAACAGCGAAAGTCTTTTGGCGTATTGAAAGATGCCGAAACGGAATGTGAAGACTTTGTTGCGGATGATACTGCTTTGGTTTATAAAGAGGAAGATGGTCTATTCATTATTACGGGATGTTCCCATAGTGGAATATGTAATATTATTGAATATGCCAAACGGGTATGTGGGGACGACCGGATAGTAGGGGTGATCGGAGGTTTCCATCTGTTTGAAGTTTCTGATCAATTAAGAGGAACGGTCGATTATTTCCAAAAGAATCAAATTAAAGAACTATATCCCTGTCATTGTGTTTCTTTTGCTGCCAAAGCCGAAATACACAAAAGCATACCGATATATGAGGTCGGTGTCGGTTTGTGTATCGAAATATAAATAGAGCTTTTCATAAAACGATATAATCTCCCTTGGGCCAATGTTGTTTGATATAATCGATTTTGCAGTCTTCAGTTACCAAGTAATCTATATCTCCCAGGGATGCAACACTATATGCTTCTGCTGTATTTAGTTTGTAACCGTCAGCCAATATGATCCTTTTCTGGGCGCGCTCTATCATCAGTCGCTTCATCATCGCCTCTTCCCTGTCCGGAGCTGTTAATCCCTGTTGAGGATGTACGTCGCTGATGCCTAAAACTAACCAGTTAGGGCGTATGGTCTGTAAGGCCTGAAATACAGATACGCCGACTGTGACCTGGGAAGAAGGAAATACTTTTCCTCCGAGGAATATCAGTTCCAGTTTGGGATGGTTCAGAAGCGCATTAACTATCGGGAAGCTATTGGTATAAACCGTTAGCTCCATATTTAAAGGTATTTTCCGGGCTACTTCCAGATTAGAGGTTCCTCCGTCTATTAATAGGATATCTCCTGACCGGAACATCGGGATTACTTTAGCTGCCATTTGCTGCTTGGCTGGAATTCTAGTATTTAATCTATCTGTAAACTCTATCGGTATACCGGATTTAGCAATGGCCCCTCCATGTACTTTGGTCAATAATCCGCGTTCGTCCAACTCCGTCAAGTCGCGGCGCAAGGTGTCGTCTGATACTCCCAGTTCAGCACTTAATGCAGTGATATAGATCCGGTAATTTTGATTTATGCGGTTTAATATGTATTGCTGTCTTTCCTCTTTTAGCATGATTCTGTATTTATTAATGTTGCATATTGCCGCAAATATATGTATATTTCACTGTGAAAACAAAGTGTAATGATACATTTTTTCGAGATGTGCGGTAGTTTGCGATATTTATTGAGACGGAACTGAAAGGACGCAAGTATCCCGAAAAGACCGCATTCGGACTTATTTCGATAAAGAACTGTATTAGGGTAGAAAAAGGAATATGTAATCATAAAAAAACTTAAAAGTATGAAGACGCAGATTTTAGTAGACATGGATGGAGTACTGGCAGATGTTTATTCTCAGTTTATAGCTTTTGAATATAGGGATTCCGGTGTCCGGTTGGATCGGGAAGCGATGTCTGGAAAAACAGAGGAAGAATCTTTTCCTTCATTTGACAAACATGTGAGGAGTTCCGGCTTTTTTCGAACGGCTCCTGTAATAGCAAACAGTATAGAGGGATTGAAGTATTTGAATGATAAATATAACGTATTGATTGTCTCTTCTGCAACGGAATTTCCCGCAAGTTTACATGAGAAGCAGGAATGGTTGAATGAGCATTATCCATTTATAACCTGGCAACAGATGATTTTTTGTGGTCGTAAGGATAGTATAAAAGGGGATATCATGATTGACGATCATCCGAAAAATCTCTTGTCTTTCACAGGAAAAAGAATATTATTTACCCAACCACATAATATGTATGTGCCGGATGCGAATTACCAAAGGGTATCAAGCTGGAAGGAAGTTATGCAGATACTCTGACTATAAATAACCTATAATGTAATTATCTCTAAATCATCCGGCACGAAAACATTTCCGGAGAAATGTAGCTTAGTTTCGGTTGTGTATTTCTCCCGGCGTGTGGAAATAGTCTTATCCTCCGTATGGTATAGCAGTAAATTTTTGACTCTCAATTGTTGAGCCAGTTTGCCGGCATCTAATGCGGTACTGTGGTGCTTTTCGTAAGGATTGAATCTATCTTTGTCTTCGTATAGGCAAAAAGCTTCGGAAAGCATCCAGTCTGCTCCTTCTACAAAGGAGCAGTTTGCTTCGTTGTATGGTTCATCTCCCAGGCAGACAAAGCTTTTACCATCGGGTAATATAGTACGGAATCCGTATTGTTTCTCTTTAGTAGAGCCTATATCGAAACATTGAAAGTTCATACCGATAGAAGGAAAAGTATCGGCATGATGAACTTCGCATAATTGAATGTCTTTATTGATATGTGCGAGAATCTTTTTGGGCAACGTCAATTGGCAGATCGTTGTCAGGACTTCCATTACTTTGTCATGTCCGTATACCTTTAGTATCCCATCGTATTTTCCTTTGTTCATTTGCTGGGCAATCATGCGGATCATCCAGATTACTCCCAGGATATGATCAGTATGAGCGTGGGTGACAAATATCTCATGGATATCGGAGAGAGGAATATTTGCCTTTTCTAACTGAGATAGAATACCATTTCCTCCACCGGCATCTACCAATAAAATCTCATTGTCCCGTTTCAGAGCAAAGCAGGTATTATAGCATCGGGTAACAGTAGCATTGCCTGTTCCCAGTATGATCAGTTCTGTATTCTGCATAAATATATCTTTCCGTTAGAATGTACAAAGATACAACTATATCTATAAATGCTCAGAAAACGTCATGCGGAATACCGTTTTCTCGCCTGGGACTGAGTTTACGTTAAGTTCCCCACCGTGAAGTTGCATAATACGGCGGGATAGTGGAAGTCCGATTCCGCTTCCTTCCTTCTTTGTTGAGTAAAATGGGGTAAATATATCTTCCTGCCGGTTCGGTGGAATGCCTTCCCCGTTATCGGTTACTTGTATGAATAAAGATGTTGCGTTTCTTCCCGCTTCTACCTGGATCTGTGGTTCCGGATTATGTGCGGTAGCCTGCAGGGAGTTGCGGATAAGATTGATCAATGCCAAGGTGATTAAATTAGGATCAAGTAGGATTTCCACATTTTTCGGTGAAATATAACGGATGTTCTCACTACCTTGTTCCGAGTTCAGTAACCGGTAAAGCTTATCGAATAAAGCATGTATCTCAACTTTTGTCTTAACCGGATCAGGTAGATGGGTTAACCGGTGATATGCATTCAGAAAAGTATTCAGTTGTTGTACCTGTTGGTTAATGGTTTGTAGTCCGTCGACCATCCCTTCTTTTCCATATTCATCGCTATATTTGATTAGGTCGGCTGATAAAGATGCTATGGGTGTAATAGAATTTCTGATCTCATGTGTCAGTACTCGGATAATACTTTCGTAATAAAACCGTCGCTCTTCCAGTTCGGTGTGGTTATTATCGAATTGTATTATAATCCGGTTCATTTCACGAAACAATCCGTTCAGGAATTTGTCATCCTTCTTTTCCGCGAAATGAGCGTTGAAATCGTTGTTATTGATCGCACTGAAAAAACTCTCCAACTGACGATTGGTTTTCTCCATTTTCCTCACCAACATAATAGCCAGCGCTATGATTACGCAAACACAAACAAAAGCAAAGAAAAGGGAAGTCTGGCTGATCAAAAGCCACGCACCTATAACCGAGGATAACACAATTCCTGTTATCCCACCAACAATGATCCGGTGTAATCTGCGATTCAGCATATCCTTTATTACAAAGGTACAATATAAATCAAAACGATAAATACAAAAGAATCAGGTTTCGTCTGAATGCGCTATTTGTAGATGATCTATTTACGGGAATGTCTAAAATTTAGACGATTTACACCCTGTTGCTGCAAAGGATCATTATTTTTGTAGGCGAGTAAATGAAGACAGATTAGCTTTGGAAAAAAATAGAACATCATGAAGAGTATTTCATTTAAAATCATCTTTCGAAGCTGGTGGCGCAATAAAACATTTACCATTATCTCTGTCCTTAGTCTGGCGGTCGGTATTGCTTGTACCAATTTATTGGCTGCTTTCGTTATTCATGAGTACAATATAGAATCGGATAATCCGAATAAGGACAGGATGGTAGTGGTTAAGCAGACCATTTCGGGGGCAGGAATGACTGCTTTTAATATGGTTTCACGGGATATTACTTCTCAATTGCTTGAACATGTTCCGGAATTAGATAAGGGATGCCGCGTTCATCCTTATTTTATGGTTAGTTATTGTAAGGTAGGGGAGAACTTCTTCAAAGATATCAAGGTAATAGAGTCTGATAGTACTTTTCTTTCGTTCTTTCCTCAGGAAATAGTAAGAGGGAGTTTTAACGATGCCCTGCTTGGTCCGGATCGGATAGTTCTGACAGAATCTTCTTCTAAACGTTTATTCGGCGAAAGTGATCCGATAGGAGAATCCGTTCAGATTTTATTCGGACCAAGTGATTTCGGTGATGAAAAAGGCCTGTTAACTTTTACAGTTTCCGCAGTTGTAAAAGATAATAGCCAGTCAGCCTTTGGATTTGATGTTTTGTTTTTTGATGATCCTTCTCCGGCGTTAAACTTCTTTCTGCTTAAAAAGAATGTCTCTGTGTCTGATCTGCAGGCTAAAACAGAGAACCTGATTCTTCAAAGAAACGATGGCAAAGATTTTAAGAATGAATTCCTTACTATCAGGCAGGCTTGTTTTGATACAGTTTCAATCCCATCGTCTCTGAAGAAGCCTAATACGACTTTGCTGTTTATCGCTCTTTTTTCAGCTATTCTGATATTGGTTATCGCTTGCTTTAATTATATAAATCTAAGCTTTTCCCGTGTCTTTAAGCAATTATATTCCATGCACGTGCAAAAGTTGATGGGAGCGGGAAGCGGACAATTAAGTATACAATTGTTTGCCGATACATTTATGACGGTAGGTCTCGGTTTTCTGATTGCACAATTGATACAGTTCGATCTACTGGGATTAATGAATCGCATCATGTCTATTCAGGTGTCGGTTAACTTCTTGTACAGCAACCAGATGTTGCCGGTTACGTTCGGCTTCATTCTTCTTCTGGCATGTATTCCGGCTTTGTATATGAGCAGGCGTTTACCGGAAATGTCGATTTCTATGTATAACAACTTTTACCGGGGAAAAGTAAGACGACGCATTATCACTTCGCTGGCCGTTGCCCAGTTCGCTATCTCTTTCATTCTGATAATCGGAAACTTTTCCGTACGGCAACAGATATCGCTTTTATATGGTAAAGCTGAAAACTATAAAGATATTTATACTTTCTCGGTGGGTGACAATAAAACTTCCCTGTTACAGTTAAAAGAAAATATTTCCCTTATTCCAGGCGTACAAGCTGCGACATTGAGCAATGAGACGTATGAATGGCCTATCAGTGAGTTTGCACCGGATGGAAGCTATGAATCTTATACTTCTGAAGATGGAGGAGAAGAAATGATAGAGGTTATGGGATATAAACTGTTACAAGGGTTACCCTGGAAAGAGGCTATAAAACGATATCCGCATCCGGTCTATCTGAACCAAACCTGGGCCCAAAGCTTGTTCCCGAATGGAGAGATTCCTATTGGCGGTCTTGTAAAAGAATATGAGCCCAGGTTGAAAGATCGTCCTCCTTTCGGTGACGATTATGTGATTGCAGGAGTGGTTGAAGATTATTTTAAACTGAATATATCCAATAGTCTTGAAACGCCTATTGATAAGGGGATCATCAGTTACACCAAAGATGGAGTTAAGCTTCATGTCCGTATCGCCCCCGACAATACTTCAGCTATCAAACAAATCTATGGGGAATGGAATAAGCTTAATCCTGGACAATATCTGGAACATGAGAGTCTGTATAATAAAGTGTTGGGTAATAATAAAAAACTTTTTGAGTTGTTCGATCTGTTAATGATGTATTCTGTTATCAGTATCTTGCTAACCTGTTTTGGACTTTTTGGTATGGCATTGTATGCTATTGAGCAGCGTACAAAGGAGATCGGAATCCGAAAAGTAAATGGTTCGACTACATGGCAGATCATGAAGCTGCTTAATACCCAGTTTATTATATGGATCGGAATAGCATTTGTCATTGCCGTTCCTGTTACCTGGTGGATGATCAGTAAATGGATGGAAAATATTGTTTACCGGGCTGACTTCAGCATCTGGACTTATATTTTGTCGTTATTTATTGTAGTGGGTATCACATTGCTTACCGTAAGCTGGCATAGTTTCAGAGCTGCATCCGGAAATCCGATAAAGGCTTTGAGGGACGAGTAAGGTATTTCTATGGAGTATGAAATAGGATAAAAATAAAAAACGGAGAGGTTATTTCTAACTTCTCCGTTTCGGTACCCAGAGCCGAAGTAGTCTATATTTACACATTGTTCTATAAATCAGTAATAATAACGTTACAAAGGTAACAGTTAATTTTTTAATTCGTTATTTTTGCACATATAAGTAACTCATTTGTTCCGTAATACGTTCCGCAATATGAAAGTAGGTTTTTATTTAGATAACGCAAAGAAAGATATATCTGCACTCCGTGCTATAGTTCGGCACAAGGGACAAAGATACATTATTTCTATTGGTGAAAGCGTAATCACCAAATATTGGAATGAAAATAAGTATAGATGTCGTACATCACGGGAGTACCCGGAAGCCTCTCATATTAATACCAGACTTGATGATTGGACTGATCTGATCGAAGAAGCTATTAATAGTTTTGGACTGGTTATTCCTACAAAAAAGATGGTGAAGGATAAGGTTGATGAAGTTCTTAGAAACCGTAACATTGAAGCTGGTGGTGTAATTGAAAATGAAGATGAACAATACCTTGTTTCCTTTGCTATCAAATACCGAGCAGAATCAAACAAAAGCAAGAACACCAAAAAAAGTTATCAAACTACAATAAACAAGCTGATCGAGTTTGAAAAACTGTTTAAGACAAAGCTAAGATTTATTGACATAGATATTAACTTTTACAACAAATTCAATAAATGGCTTCTGAATAGTACCTTTATCAAAGGTGGTGATGAGGTACATTATACTAAGAACTATATAGGTACTATGTTTAAAAATATATCTAAGTTTATGACTGCATCCCAAGGTAAGATACATGAATTTACCGGATATAAAGATGCTGAATTCAAGGTTGAGGCAGAAGAAACCGATGCCATATATCTTACCTTGGAAGAAATACAGAAAATTTATAATTTGGAAATAACAGAAGAGTTATTGAAAAAGAATGAATACCGGAATAAAAATCTAAAAACTACTATTAAATCGTTGAACGAAGAAAGGGATCGTTTCCTTTTTGGTTGTTTTACAGCACTTAGGCACTCCGATTATTCACGATTGGATTCTTTGCACTTCAAGGATAATATCATTCGTATATGGACTGTGAAAAGGGATAAGAAAGTATATGTTCCAATGCACTACCAACTTAGGGAATTATTAAAACGAAGGAATAATATCTTACCTGCATCTATATCTGACCAAAAGCACAATAAGCAGATCAAAGCCATTGGTAAGTTGGCAGGAATCAATGAAGAAGTTATTCTTTCCAAAACAAGGGGGGGGAAACGTATTGAAACCGTAAAACTGAAATATGAATTTATTACTTCCCATACTGCTAGACGTTCAGGGGCTACAAATATGTACCTGGCTGGTGTGGATTTGAAATTTATACAGGATATTCTTGGACACTCTAAGATTGAACAAACTATATCTTATATCAAAGTTTCGGCAGAAGATAATGCAAAACGCTTGGTGAATCATCCATATTTCAGTGGGAAACAATCAGAAAAGGATGCTTTGCTGGAATGACAAAGCATCCCTATTCGTCCACCTAATGAAAAGTGTATTTGAATATGTCTAAATGTCTCAAAAAAAGACTACTACCCAATGAAAACCCTTCTGTTTTAAAAACTTTTTTCAGAATCTAGCAACTTCGTAATATTTAAAGAAATAGTAAAGTGCAACTTTATGCCATTTTGTTAATTCTTTATCTCCTGAAAGCAAAGATGATAATGTACATTTATCTATTCCTGTATAGTTACTAAGATGTTTATTACGCAATCCCAAGCGTTCCATACGGGATTTAACCCAGTCTATGGTCATACTATCAATATCTTTGCGATCAAAGTTCACAGCAGATACAGTAAGTTTCCAGTTTTCGGGTATCTCCCCCTTAAACATTTCACGGGTGCGTTCTGTTAGTTCCTTCTTTGAAAGAAAGACGTTGTTGACCATATCCTTTTGTTCGGCACGGACAATCAAACGGTCTTCACTAAAAGAAACCACTTCAACAACAATATGAGCATAACGCTTATATTGTTTTGCAAATTCTTCCAGTCTTTTTTTACTCTCGACTGACAGAGGTAACAAATCTAAATTTTTCATACTTACTATCATTTTACGATTTGACAATCGGTTTTTTTATTAAAAAAGGGAGAGGGAGAGACTTTCGCCTCTCCCCGGTTTCACAATTTGATGAGTTTCAAATGCGATAGGTCGAAAATTGCAATCTGTTTATTTTCACGCCCGAATTGCTTAGCTTCTTCTAGGTTTGTGAAAATCCGGATACTGTCAAAGTAAAACAAATTGTTTTCCTCATTTAGCCATCCACCGACTTTCTTTTCGTGCTCTAAAGCATGGTTAAGAACTCTTTTCAGTCCATTTTCACCGAAACTGTCTTGTGTTTCAAGATAAGCAACTGAAATTCCCTTTGTGACCTTTTTTAAGGTTGTAAGGTCAACCGTGAATCCGTCAGGATTCTGCTTTGCTATCTCAAAGATAGCTTTGAACAATTGTTCCATAATGTAAAGAACTTATGCGGACGTCACCCGCGTTTATTATGACATTACAAATATACAAATAAGTTTGTTACTAGCAAACAAATATGTGCTTTTTTTCAAAAAAATCAACTTTAATAGATTGATATAATAAAGCCGTTCTACCTTCACAGGCAAAACGGCTAACCATACTACTTAAATTATATACTATGAGAAAAAGTTCTATTTAAGTTTTTTTGCTATCCACAAACCTAGACAACCGAATAAAACGACGATCAATCCAGAACTCCAATTGGGTAAAACAGATTTCCTATTAATTAGCACCTCATCCGTAACAACTACCTTTGTTCCCTCATCTTTCACTTTTACAGATGTGTCAATTTTCTGTTTATCGCCATTTTCATCAGTTATAACCGATTTTTTTTGTTCCGAATGGATATCCATCTGGGTAGTCTTTACAATGTATTGGTTGCCGATACTGTCCGGCTTGGATAACTCTGTTATAGTTATGATTCCTGTTCCTTTATATTCCAATAACTCCGTAATTGTTCGTTGAACAGATTCAGTAAAATGTGTACTGTCTTTTTGACTGCTGACAGCCGCACTAACCGTTTCCGATCTATAGTTTTGCTTTTTTGTTCCACACCCAAACAGGAGAAACATACACCAGAGTAATACAAAGCCTTTCATGGTTTTACATTTACATTAGGTAGGAACGAAGTAAATTCACTCTGTACGTCAAAGCAGGGGCAAGCTTTTAACCATTCAAAAGGTTCAATCACACCGTTACCATTCAAGTCTGGTGAATAATCCCGATGCCCCCTTACTTCTATAACGTTCGGATACTTCCGGCACAATTCATTTACTAATTCACGGATAGCAGCCTTTTGCGCTTTGGTGCGGGTGTCTTTGGGGTTTCCTGAACCATCCAGTCCACCGACATAACAAATGCCTATACTGTCCGCATTGTGCCCTGAAACGTGTGCCCCGGCTTTCTCCACTGGTCGCCCTTTATGAACTGATCCATCGGCATAAACTACGTAATGATAGCCGATACCGTTCCATCCGTGTGCCTGGTGCATTTTATCAATATCTGCAACTGTTAGGGGTTGCCCCTCACGTGATGCAGTACAATGTACTATGATTTTATTTATCTGTCTCATTTTTATCACTTTCTATTTCTATTATATCCGTTTTCTTTCCAAAGAAATTTAAGAACTTTACTTTTACGTGTTTACCACGTGCCGCAAAGTAATTAACATATATACTTTCCAATTCAACCCCATATATAACCAGCAGGATTATAAGAGGTAACAAGTCGATTCCAAAAGGTTTACCAAACGCTTGACCAAAGGAATAAGCCATTACAACCCAAATGATATAACTAGTGATCTTATCCATTGTACGTCGGACTGCCCTTGACCGTTTGATAGGGTCTTTTCGATATTGGGATGCTGCAATACCAAATTTCAGATCACCCAACGTTAAGACTAAAGCCAGGAAGAAAAGCCATTTCGCCCAAGCAAAAAACTCAATCAGCCCAAAAAGGAATTTATCTGTGTAGTTCTCCATTATTTATATATTTAATACTTCTACAATACCAATTTACGAATATGCTTTTCTTCTTCGTGTTGCCATAATTATTCAATGATTTCAATTTTTACATATCCTGCATCATCTCCTGTTGCGGCACTATAAGCCTTGTTATACATGAATTGTATATAGTGACTTCCGGCTGTTGGTATTTCAATTTCTAATGAAGGTGCATTATCAGGTGTATAATTTGTTCCTGCTAATCTAGCAGAATAAGAAGAACTTCCAGTACCTACATTTACATCTAATTTTCCGATATACAGATAATTACCTGTTCTACTGCTAGGATAATATGTTACTTTTAATTTAACATTATCCTTTAATGTTATTATGTTAGCTGTTAAAGTTGTATTTCCAGTTGTTGCTCCTGAACCAATTGCAGGAGATTTATAAAATTCATAAACATCTAATAACCAGTCACCTTTGTAATCTATTCTAACACCATTGTCAACAATAAGTTCTTCCAATTTAAAATAGAAGTAGTAATTATTGTTTGATTTAGAAGACAATAATGCCAGTATCTTATTTTCTCCCTCATTCAATACATAATCAAAATAATACGGTTTAGCGGGTGGTATTATTTCCATTGGAATTTTTTTGTCATAGTTAGAAGTAGATATACTGGAAGCACCTATCTTACTAAAATAAATATCCGCAGTTGTTGCACCTCCAATTACATAATAATATAATCTAACAGCCATAAGTTTATTGGCTAACATCTTAATTCCATTAACATAAGAACCCGTTGTGTAGAAATACATTAAATAAAACCTGTTTACACTTATATCAAATTTAGGTGCATTATTCGGGTCAATAACAACATCAAAGTTTTTGGGAAGTTCATCTATGATTTCAACTTTATAAAATGCTTGTTTCCCGGCTTCAAACGCATACAGTTTTATGTCAATAAAGTTCTCCCCATAGGCAGGAATATCAAATTCTACAACATAAGGATTGTCAAAAGAATAACCCTCATAAGGATAAATCTTTTTAGTCCATCTTCCTTCTGCTCCCCAGTCCTCATTGAGTAAACCTACAGACATATTGGTATAAGCGTCGCTCTCTCCTTCTAGGTAAGCTGATACCCTTACACGCTGATATATAACATTGTTTTTTATATGTATTCTTTCAATAGTTTCTAATCTGCCTTCTGACAAAGGACTAGACCTGTAACCGTTTTGAACAGTCCAAGTATATTCACCTGTGTACGATAATACTATCGGCTTAAAAACTCCGTTATCTTCCGGTATTATCATTGCTCTACGTATTTTATAATTTACTGTCTTTGTGTAAGCGTAGATAGCTATACTTGATGCTCCTAGTTTACCTCCCCAAGCCTGTGTAGCATTAGCCTGTGTTGAAATCCAATAAATGCCAGTGCTATCAAAACCTGACAGACCGTATTTATTTGCTATATTCGTAATATTATTTCTTAAAAGATTAGCTTGATTAGCATACCCCCCTGACATTAACATAGCAGGAGAACCATTAGGGAAAGGAGTATTTATACAATGACCGGCAGCAGTCGCATAGCCTCCTTTTTCTGCATACATGGCAAAAGTATTTTCAATACCTTTGTAATCACTCAATACCACAGATGCAGATGTAGCCGAAGTTGCGCCCTCGACTAAACCGGAACCGCCAGACATAGTCCACGGCAAATTATTTACAAAATCTTCATCTGCAATTATAAATTTGTATGAAGAACGAGCAACAATAAAACCTATTTTACTAGCTTCTAGTTCTTCTTTAGAAGAATCCCAATATCCAGATAATGCCACACCATATAGTTTATTTCTATACCATATAGCCAAATAAGCTGCACCAGCAGGAACTTCATTTGCCAAGTACCATAAATGAGGCAATTGTTCGCTCTTAAACAACATTGATCGTCTTCTGTTTCCCATATTATTGCGTATATGCTGTATAATCGTAAGGTTCCGAAGCCCGTACAATATACATATAATTAGCCCATAGAATATTTAATTCAATTTCATTTTTACCCGGAATGGCAGGAAGTTCACCTGTCAATAGCAACCCGGAATTATCATCTTTTGCACTATCAGCCAACGATAGTGTAAAAGTCTTTTCATTGTTCCCCGTATTCCTGATAATAACCGTAGTTGTTGCGTTTTGCATAGGATAATACCACGGGCATGTAATAGGTATATTGATAGGACTTGCATCAGAGTCATAAAGAAAAACATTTGATAAGCCACCACTAAAATAAACAGTGTCAGCAGTTACCGCCTGATACTGTCCCCCTATCTGTGTACCTCTTAACATCAAATTTGTAAATACACCTTCATTAGCCGTTAGTCTTAATCTGTATGAAGTTATACCGTCTCTGTTAGGTGAAACACCACCCCACATTTTTTCAAGAGTAAAGACGTAATATGTACCGCCATCCGTGTATTTTTCGACAGAAGTAGCCCTCATGTATCCAGCACCATAACCGGAACCCAAAAGAAGGAATATAAAAGGTTGAGAGTCCTGTATTGCAGCGTCCACGTCAGCAACGGTAACGCCATTTAAAAAGCTATCTAGTTCTACGGGGTTGGCTGTATTACTTAACGACTTGTAAAGTAATGGGTTCCCAAATACAACAGGGTTGTATTTTTTAATCGCTAAGTATTCACCTGTACCACTTAAAAAATAACGATTGTCTGAAAAATCATTTCTTAAAAGGACTTTCATATTTAAACTGGTAGCAGTCAATCCAGATAGATCAAGTTCAAAACGTCTTGACTCTACATTCATCCTTCCTGCCTGAACCATACTGTTTTGAGAGATATACATACCTCCTGTGTTTCCTGATAACGAAAACTCACAAGGCAACACCACTCCATTTAGTAATACAGCGGACACATTGCGAGAAACAGCAGTTCTAAAATTAGTGGCAAAAGCCGAATCAAACGTACCTATCAAACCACCTTCTGCATCGAACAGTACCGATATATCCAGTATAGCCTTGCTCAACGCTTCTTCCTTTGTCGCAAACATTTGCAGCGATTGTGTTTTGGTGTAGTAGTTTGACAAATCCACTTCGGTAGTTCCGATCAACTCATAATCATTTATGCTTTCAATCCAAATATATTCGTTATGTGTGTCTATCGTAGAACCTTCTTTAGGAACAAGGTAAATTACTCCTTTCTTCCCCGTCTCCGGTAACACAAAAACAACCTGAATATCAAATTGGACAATACCTGCAATTTGTTCGTTTGTATATGTTTTTGCCAACTGTAGATTTCGTTCTATCTCTTCCCTCAACTCAGCATCGTTAAAAGGAATATACTCAACAAAAGAACCTTCTGTACTTCCACCAGAAGAAGGAACAAAAAGATACTGTTTTCCTCTTATTAAATCAGAACCATTTACAGAGACATTCCCGGAACCCTTACCAGGCAATCCCGTATCCCCTCTAGGAATAGTCAATTTTAATAAGTATTTCGGATTTCCTTCTGGGGTTTGTCCGACCGGAGTAAAGACAGCAGAAGCCTCAGAACCTGCCGCACCTGTCACTATCTCACTAAATTCAAGAATCGGATTTTTACCAGCATCACCTTGCGGTAGAACCAAGTCTATTTTATACTTTGGATTACCTAATGGATCATCACCGTTAGGAATAATAGACACAGACGGTTCCAGTCCTTTAGATACACTTCCGGCTTCCATTACCGGGGTTTTTCCGTCATTTCCTTTATCCCCTTTACTTCCTCGTGGTATAGTCAGAGATAGTTTATACTTTGGTTGTCCATCTTCTGTAGTTCCGTTCTCCTTAAAACTTGCCGTTGCATCTGTATCCGGTTCTCCTGTTGAAATTCCTTCAAATTCAAGAATCGGGTTTTTACCTGAATCCCCTTTAGGCAGGACAAGAGCTATTTTATAAATAGGATTACCGGATGGGTCTGTTCCCGACAGCGTAATAGAGGCATCGGTTTCCAACCCGGAAGAAATAGCCCCCACTTCAAATAAAGGGGTTTTACCGTCCGTCCCCATTAAAGATGCAGCTTCTAAGGTTACAAGTTCTCCACTGAGTATTCCCGGAAGAAGATTAACGCCAATCGGGGATTTTACAACCCTGAGATCGGTAGCCATATTCGAACTTCCTTGCAACGCATTCGTTACCCGCTGAACTAAACTATCAAATTCTTCCTGTGTCATAGTCGTTTAATCCAATGATATTTTTTCCGTTTTTCTAAATAAGAGCAGTCATACTGATATGTATAAGCCTCTCTTTCAAATGAGATATTTTCGTATGATTTCCGACCATAACGAAAAAGTTTAACGAACCATTCCACTAGATACCAGAGATAAAAAAAGACATAAAGCATTTCTTTCATCTGAACCGTATGAATGGCTTCATGATTCTGTATTCGTCGGATAAGAGGCTTGTACTCTTTCCGGACAAAAACTACTCCGAAAAGATTAATTGCAGTAAACCCCTTAATTGGTAATATGTTGTTATACACTATTTTCATTTTTACCTGATAAAATAGTTTCTACATCATCCAATATTGCCGATACTACAGCTTTCCTTTCTCCCAAGTCCAACGCTTTGTAATCGTTCATGTCAAGTAGTAACCGATTGGAAGTCCCCATGTAATCAGTGCCAGCAACTTTATTCCCATTCTTTGACGTTTCGATCCGGATGTTTACTATGGGGTCTCCTACATCTTGGGAATATGTATAAGTATTGGTAATACTTTCACATATTCGGGATGTTGCTATCTGGTTGATTTTATTCGATACGATTTCCATAATGTTATTTTTTTGATGTACCATTTTCCAATAAATATACAACCTGAGCATAAGCCCCGGCAATAAGAGAATCCGCAACCAATTTTTTAATTAAGGCGGCTTCCTCCGTTGTTATCTCTATCGCTCCCTTTGCATTGTAAATACGTTGAGACAAATTGAATGAAACCATTTTTTCATCCACATCTTTACATTCTTTGCCAACAAAGAGTATAGAGGCTACCATGCGGTAGATCATCTGAGTTTTAACCCTTTCTTTTACTACATCTTTTACTACACCGTTCACTTCTTCACGTACCACTTCCTGATACGTTTCAGTTACGTCTTTTCCATCGAAATTCTTAAACGCGACATTAAAATTAACTTTCATGATTGTGTTGTTTTAATTGTTATTTACTATAATTTTATTCGTACATATCCAGAGGAATCATACCATAACGTACCTTGATAAACTGTACCTTGTGGCTCATAATTGAAAATAGCCCTGCCTAATTTGAATTGTATTTTACCTGGCATGAAGGATACAAATTCAGTTCCTTCGTAAGAAATGCCCAATCCTACTGGGCTTAAACCAGCTCTATAAGTTTCCTGACCATTGACATATTGAGCCATAGTTAAAAAGGGCATTTTTACAGCACCATCCTCACGCCAAAATAGTTTAGCAACCTCTACTGAAGAAGATACCATTTTCAAACTCCTATCAGATGGATCTATTATTATTCTATCCCCATCCGAATTACTTTCAAGTTTCCCAGTCCATTTGCCAGACCCGTCATGATATAGAATAGTCTTAGCATTTCCCGCTTTTGCCTGGCTGTAAGTACCACCCGCCCACAACATGATATTATCCGTATTAGCAGATATTCCCCCTTGTTCAGTCCACACACCGCCCGACAACAGTCCGAGTTTTATGCGAGTAGTAAGCTGTAAACCACCTGAAATTGTAGTCCCGTTCAATGCTGCAACCAAATCCGAATCAATGGAGTAAATAGAATCCGAAGGGTGTGGTGTCCAATCTGTTGCATACTCACCTTCTTCCAATTTCACTTGCGATACAACAATCATACTGGTGGTTTGAGAAGATATGCGCAAATCCTTTGCATCAATATCCTTTCCCTGGAATGTAAATGTTTTGGTAGAATTTCCCTCTACAAAAGACAATCTCGTTGATATTTCTGTGCCGATAGAGATAGTTATATCCTGACTAATATGTGTGTACAAACTGATTCTAAGAGTATATTTCCTGCCTGAGAATAATCTTGTACCAGCTAGGCTATTATTTATTAAAGCCCCAGTTCCCGCATTGATAACCATGATTCCATTATCCTGAATAGACAAATACGAAAAATCACCTTCTGTAGACCAGTAGGTTGTTTTTGTCATCTGTCCTGAATTACGGATCATATTCAGATTATAAGCCTGGAAATCGACTTTATTAGCCAATATCTTTGTACCTTCTGCTGTTTGGTTAATCATATTGACAATGGATGTCCCCGTGTAATCTGTCGAAGCAACCCACAACCTGTTTCCACTACTTTCAGTAATAAAGCCAGCTTCATTCAGGCTTCTTATTCCATTTTCATTTATTGATACACGAGAAACAAGCCCGGATATCCAACTGGCATTTACACTAAACTTGGCAGACTGCTGATCCACGACACGTGCAAGACTATCAAATTGTGTTTTGTTAGCCCATAAAGTATTACCTTCTGGGGTAGTGATAAAACCTGCTTCTTCTAATATCTCAGTTCGTCCTTCAACAGTAGTAACCCGACTAACAAGCCCGGATATCCAGCCCGCTGTTACTGAGAATTTTGATTCTGCTGTGATGATACTATTTTCGTTCGTTGTTACACGTTTTGCTAACAGATCAATGGATTGATCCGTTTGTTCAAACTTGGTTTCAAATTCATTTCTGATTGCTGCAATCCTATCTGAAATAACCGTAAGGCTTTTTATGTATATGTCACCGGAGTAAGTGCAGGAGAAATCCCCAGTACCATCCCATTCTGCTGTTATTGTTTCTTCCTGATAGTCTGTTGTGGCTGTTACTAGGGTTGACTTATAAAGTTCTTTCCCGGAGAATCCATAGGTCAATGTTCCGGCTGTTATAGCCTTGTATCGGATACGCATCACGTATGTACCAGATTCCTGGCTTTGCAGGTTTCCATTAACCTGTGTGATACCGCTTTTATACATACGCAGAACGCGGGATGCACTATCCCGGATCACCTCAACTGAACTCTTTTTATCAGAAAAGAAAGCCGCATTAAACCACAGCCACCCATTTGTTGCAGAGAATAAATTGATATCCTGAGTATAGTCCCATTTATCCAGTCCTGCTGTCCAAGTCGGATTGGATAGGATATTGTTTCCGTTATCGTTGATCGCGTCCCTGATAGATGATATTTCACTTTCTAACTTCCCGTTTATAATCTGGAATGATTGGTAAATTGTTGTTCCATCTTCCAGGTAGATATCACATTCTTCGAAGATACCGCCCTTGATGTAAATACCATGATGATAACCCAACTGTCCTAAATTACCTCTATACTTTGATGTTATCCCGGATACGTTACCAATACGAACCTTTGTTTTATCAGTCATATCAGGAGAAGTCAGACCATCTAATACGTCTATATAAGGCGCGTTTGTATCCGATGTTGCTAAATAGATTACACCCTGTCGGTTTGGATCGGTATCGTGACCAGCACGAAATACCGTATCACCAGCCATCGGTACGGAATAGCCATCTAAAAGAGGCTTTCTAAGATCGAAATAATCTTCTGTAACTCCTAATACCTCTCCATAATAATAATGGGATGATAGACCTGAGAACTGCTGACAACGAATAAGATCGTCACCTCGTATATTCATGTACATCATTCCTTCGATTTTATCAATCTTACAACGGTAACGATCCGAAAGTTCTTGAACAGATTCAATCTTATTGAAATCGGAAATAAAACGATTGCCATTCAGTCCCAGCGTCTCATTTACGACCATTGTGTTAACACGGAACTCTTTACGGGCAAGGAGATAATCAAATTCCCCAGACGCTTTTTGCATATCCAGTATAGTACCGTAACCCATCATGCCAGAAGCAGATGAAGGAGAACCGGACATTTTGCCGATATAAACGTTATCCCGAACTTTTAATTCATTAAACCATCCTACACCCTCATTATTGACATTCCATCCATTTCCCCATTCGTAACCTTCTGCAAATAATGTGGAACCAATATTTTTATCAAATGTGATTGAACCTTGTGCCCGGTCATCATGTAAACGGCTTAGTAACCTTGCATTTGTTGCTTTTGCAGAATATGCGTTAAAATCCGTTGGCGGTGTATCATCAAACTGCTTTATGAGATAAATAGAGCCACTCCCGCCCGTGGTGGTAATACCTGACACTTGCAACTCTTTAATATTATTCTCTATTTCTGAAAGTCGGGAATAAACAGCATTATCACCTATGGTATAAATTGCTTCATAAGGATTTAGTAGATTTTTTTCAAATCCCTGTACACGTGAAGATCGTTTTCCACCTTCAAATTGTTCATGTACAAGCCTTACTCTTTGTCCAATTTCTAAATCCATTTCATTATCATGGAAATGCTTAATTATAGTTGGACATTCAAACACAGATTTGTCTTTTAATAATCCTTTTTGATACTCTATTGCTTTTTCATATAGTTCAATTTCTGCTTCTGGCACATACTGATTACCCACAAGATCAATATTGAATCCATATAAAATGTATTTATTCCCATTTTCAGGATACATTAATTCATTAGGCAGAAGTGAACCATATTCATCAGTTCGGTATATTTCAAATACTTGTGCATTCGGATCATCTTCTGGAATATTGTCAGGATTAAATTTTACAGCAAAATCAAGCCCATTCAAATATCCAGATTGAAATATAATCCTCAACTCAACATCAGGAAGAAGGTATTCTTCTTTGAATTTCAAACTTTCATCTTTGTATCTGTATGCTTTCCACTGTGTTACTTCACCTGTGTCTTCATTTGTATCCGTATATTCCACAGTATGCACATCAGATATTTCACCTATACGTTTTGGGAAAATATCATCAAATATTTTTGTCCCTTCTGTAACTTCTTCCGGCAACATTTCAGGATATGCATCTATCACATCACCATATTCTGCTGGTATCCGTAATCTTTTTTGATAGATTGCATCAACTGCTTCACCTGGGGATGTCTCCCTGTAATTTGCAGGAAGATTTTTTGTAGAACCAAGAGCCAATATTCGGGTAAATGGTTTTTCCCCTTCTCCCTTTTCACGACTCATTTTAGTGATGGAAACATCTGTTTCGAAAGGAATTTCTGAACCAAATGAAACCTTTTTTACAAGGTGAAGTGTGTAACCTGTTAGATACCATTCAGCATTATGTTCCTTTGCTGTCTGGGTTAGCCCATCAAACACTTTTGTTTTATCAAATTGTAGAAGTTTGGTTTCTGTAGGTTCAATTGTTCCGACATTATATCTATTTGTCCTAAAATAACGGTTAATGTTGTCTACAGCTAATTGAAAAATCGTTGCTGGATTTGTGGTTATACTCCAAGTAGCTTCTTTCAAATTCTGATTGAGATAGTAAAATTCGATATCCTGAAAGAACATTTCTTTCGCTTCAAACAGTAGGGTATATTTATACTTTCTTTTGTTTTCTTGAATAGGCGTATAATCTTCCCTTAGTGTGTATTTCTCTCCTTTAAACTCAATATAATCAGACCTTTTAAAAGCAGCGTATTTATTCAATTCAAAAGAGATTTGAATATAATGTTCATCCATCAGAAGATGTTTATTGACATCATCTTTTCCAATGGAATAAAGTGCTTTAATATTCTTATCCTTGTCTCTGATCTGGATAAGCTTATCTTCCGGTGTGTAATCTGTTAATCCTAGCTTAATCATTATCCCCTGTCTTTTGGATTTAATTCTCTAACTGTTACTATTAGTTTTCCCGTTTTGGGGATGATCGTATTTAATGGCATGTAGCTTTTTCTTCTTAGTTTAAAGTTTTTCTTCAAAGGAATGACACGAAGTGAAAAATTACCATCTCCTTCGTTGTTGTCAATCTCATCTTGTAGTGCATCATATTTTTGAAGATAATCAGCCAATGAATTACCTTCGATTAAAAATGTAAGTTCTATTTCCATAGCTTCCGGCTGTGGATTATCACTAAATACTTGTACTCCTGGATGGCTTATCATATTATTCTCAGCCCCTTCCTTGCGATCAGGACGGCAGATCAAGTTTTCAAACGATGAACCAATAAGTGATGCACCATAAGTTGTGTATATATCTTTGCCGTTAATAAATGCTATTCCAGTGTTGTTCATACTACTGCCTTTTTATTTATTAGCATTATCATTGTCTTTTGGGGGTAAAATCTATTTGGGGGCTAAACCTTTTGTGTTTTTACTTATTGCTGAAATATCACCTTTAATCTCCTGTAAGGACGTTATACCTTCATTAATTTCTTCGCTAATACGGTACGACTTCATCTGCATTTGTTGCATTTCATAGAATATTGCGGTATGCTTTTTTAATTCATCACCAATAATGATTGATTGTGTCAGGTATTTTGTATAATCAAAATTTATTCCGCTCATCATTGATTTTATAGCAAGAATAGATTCGTATACGCCTGTAATACGTCCAAGAATTGCGCCACCAGTATCTTGATCCATTGATACGGAATAACCTTTGGATGAACTTTGTGTGTGTTTCTCATTGTCAGATTGCCAAAGATTCATTCCGTATTTTTCAGCTTCTTTTTGCCAATTCTCCATGAAACCTTGCGCCAATTCCATTTGTGAACCGATGTTTTGATAGAAATTTCCAACCAAATCCATTGCTTCACGTGCAATATCCTTTTTACTTTTATTGCTGCCATAAACGGTTTCAAGTTGATCTTGCAAATCTTTAAACCTATCGGCGAAAAATAGTTCATAGGCTATTTGCTTCCCTAATTCTTCTATCACCTTTGCCCCGGTTTTTCCAAATTCTTCCCATGCATTAACACCCCTATCTTTGATAGCATTTTCTAAGGATGTCATCATATCATCACCTAACGAACCGAATGTGTTTTGTAAATAGTTTCTTAGTTCTTCTTGGGCTGCTTCGGCATGTTCCTGTAGATCAATAAGGTTTTGAATATAGTTCCTTGTTTCATCACTCATTTTCCGGGTATCAAGTATGACATTTGCCATATCAATATCCAGTTTTCCATCCTTGATTAAATTCTTGTATTCTGGAATGTCAAGGATATTACTATACAAATCTTTACCTTTTCCCCATCCAAATAATCCGGTTTTCTTATGCCCGGTAACTATCTGTTGTTTTCCTAATTCAGCAATCCCTTTATTGTAGTTATCAACTTGTTTTTGGTAGTCATTTAATTGTATGCCGAAATATGTCCCCATAAAACCACCGGATGAAGCCCCTTTTTCAAGGTATTGCTCATAGGCTTTATCCGGCTTAAAACTACCCTGCAAATCCTTTTGTAGTTGCTCTATGCTATCCCGGTAATTGTTTATGGCATTGGCTGCACGTGTGATTTGCTTTTCTCCAAATATGCTTACAGCCTCTTTTAGCAAAAGGTTTTGTTCCAGAAGAAGAAGATTATAGGCACGTTGTGATGCAAGCCGGGCATCTTCGATTTCTTTCAATGCTTTTTGGTGTCGGGCGGCTGCTTCCGATGCTTTGCTGAAAAGCTTCATCCCTTCACCGATCACAGCCATAGCACCACCAACGATGCCACCAGTAGCAAAACCTTGTGCAATGTTTCCAACGGCACTTAACGCCTCATCAAGTCCCTCATCCATTCCACCGAACATTGATTGTAGATCAGATGTAATATTTGCCACTAGTCCGGCTTTTTGAGATATGGAACTTAACAGGCTGGTTGTTTTTTCTTCTGCATCTTCTGCTGAATCACCAGCTTTTTCAAATCCTTTCTTTATCCGGTCAAATATGGATTTATCCGCTAATGCTTTAAGGCTTTTGGCAGGTTTTGCAGTATCCAATTTTTTAAGTGATTCCTGATATAGTTTAATTTGGTTTTTGGCATCTTCATTACCGGCATTAGCCAATTCTTGTAGGGCTTCAATTCGTAACTGTAGGTACTTTCGTGTTGTTTCAAGTTTCTTTTCTTCTACAAGTTCTGTCATACCGATGGATTCAAGCCCGGCAGTACGCTCATTTTCTAATTGCTCACTGAAATCTAGTTTTTGAATTCGGTCATCGGTGGTGGCTTCCAGTTTTTCCCTTTTCCGATTAGCTTCTATCTGTGCAATTAATTCGGCATTATTCCCGGCTTTTATAAGTTGTTCGTTATAGTAGGTATCAAGTTCTGCAAGTTTCCGTTCCAAATCGGACGCAAACATTACTTCCTGTTCACGAAGCATAAGGGATAAATCCTTGTTGATATCGAGCAGCCCTTTTTTTTGTGCTGCTTGTGCTGCACTTAACAATTCGCTAACTTGTTTTTCAATATCTTCCGGGCGTAATCCTTCCGGTAGGATGTCCGCACCGTTTGTGTCTTTGAAATTATTACTTTGTAGCTGATTGAAATATGCACCAAAGCCTTTATCAGTGCCGTGGACACTTACAAACAAATTTTTGGTGTATTCGGATTGTTGTTTTAGAAGATCATTTTGATATTCTTCTATTTCTAGTTTTTCTTTTTCAAGGTTCAGCAAGGTTTGTTTTGTTCGCTTTTCAAAACTATCATCCAGCAGATCAATAGTTTTTTGTTGTAAATCCAAATCAAACTTCTGCTTATCTATTTGGCGTTTCCGATCTTCTTCATCAAGTTTTCTCAATGCTTCCAGACGTTTTTCGGCTGCACGAAGGGCTTTATCATCTGGTTCGTCACCTGTAATAGTTAGTGTGGATGTGTTAATCTCGTTATTCAGTCCACCATCAATAATGGCTTGTTCAAGTTCCTTGTTTGCATCCCATATAACTTTATTAATCTGATCTATTTCGGTTTGCATTTTTTTGGATGTGTCCATTCCGATTGATCCGGCAATATCATTTCCTATAAGGAACCTAATGGCAGCTTTACCTTTCACATTTGGGCTTATATCTTCTTTTTTAAGTTTATCTCGTTTTGCTTCCAGTTCGTCCCGTTTTGCTTCCATATCTACTAACTTGGTTGTTAGATATTCTGCTTTTGCTTGGGCTTTTAGTAAGGAAATCCTTCTTTCAATCTGGGTATTGATATCACCATTGATTTTTAAGGATTTAGAATCTATGGTGAAGTTGGTGTTAAGAATCTTATTAACGGCATCTAAAGCCGATTGCCTTTCAGTTAATGATTTATTGATATCTGTGGCAACATCCCTGAGTTTTTCTAGCTGTATGGTTTCATTTCCTGGCTTGATTTTATCGAATTCCTTCCTATAGTCGGAAAATATATTTTTAACCCTTTTTGCTTCTGCATATAAATTCCTAAAATACCCGCCAATTGCAACTAATCCTGAAATTATAATGGCGGGAGCAAAGCTATTCCATAATGCTTTCAGTAATACCATCAGTTTTGCAGCCCCTATTTTCAGAGTATTAAATCCTTTGGTCACTATTCCTACCCTTTTCCCTGTATTTGCGTTCAGTAAAGCAAGCCGGGCTTTTTCCTCTGCTACTACTGTTTTTGCATACAATACTTCTTTCAGTGCCACATCTTGTGCCAGTTTTTCACGGCTTTTACCAATAGCCACACTATGCTTTAACCTAGATGCCTCTAAAGCATTTAATGCAGCTATACGTGAAGTTTCTGCTTTTGTCAAATCTGCACTTAATTTTTGTTGTCCGGTAGTCATTTCAGATGCCATAGACCACCAACCTTTTAGTGTTTTTGATGAAGCATTAGTAATAACAAAGGCAATAGCTGCCATTATTCCAACTACTATATTCTGGATGTTTGTGGTTGCCGCCTGTAAGGTGGAATTAAGCCAGTCAATAAGTGCTTTATATTTATTTTGGAACCCGGATGCATTAACAATGTCACCGAAAGTATTACTTAACCTGTTTATTGAAGATTCCAAATTGTCAGTATCCACATTCGGGATCATTTCATTCAAAGCTTCGGCAAACTTTGGAAGTACATCGGCACTCATAACTTTACCTTTCCCTATGAGTTTTTCCATTTGTGATATGGATACTCCGAGGGCTTTAGCCATAGCCTGAACCGCAATAGGTAACTTTTCACCCATTTGTTTACGAAGTTCTTCCATGCTAATTTTTCCTTTACTCATCATTTGCGACAAAGCAAGGAATACCCCATCTGTCTGTGGTGCTGAAAGGGAAAAAGCAGCGGATGCCCTTGATAGGGATTCAAATATTTTCCGTTGCTGATCCATTGGCATATTGGCTTGGGTAGCCGATGCGGTAAAGCTGGCAAAGTTTCCGGTTAAGGTATTAACTTCCATTCCGTACTTTTTAGCTAGAGCATTAACAAAACGGAGATTATCAGCAAATCCCTTTGTTCCGTTTGATACATTTTTCAATGCAGTAAGCACCCGGCTTGTTTCTCTTGCAACATCTTTGAATCTGGTTACTAACCCTGACAATCCTAGACCACCAACACCAAGTGCTGCCGCAAAAGTGATTATTTGCATCTGGATGGATCGTAAAGAGTTCTTTACCGTATTTGTCCCCTTTTTGAAATTTTCAGTAAGAAGATTGACTGCTATGCTGAATGATAATTTTTTTGCCATGTTTATAGTGTTTGTTTACCGGAATTCATAAATGCTTCAAAAACGGACATGCCTTTTTCCGTATCTTCTTTAGTTTTTTCTTTTTGTTCTTCGATTTCCCAACTAAAAGGATATAAATCTTGTGGGGACTTTATGTTTTTGGAAAGATGTGGCAACACTTGTATAAAAGTCCACAACCTGGATGATTCAAGGTTATGCCTTATCTTCTGATCGTATGCTTTTAGGTATATTGGTATATCAAATAATCCCATTTCATCAAGTGCAAAATGAACATCAAGTCCATTCATCACCAGTATAGGAACTAAATCTTTGATATAAACGGGATCGGAATTTTGGGATTCTTCGATTCCCTTTTTTGAAATAGGTTGAAATTGAGAATCAATAAGCATTTGTTTCTCAATTTTTTTAATCATTTCTTCAAGTGAAGCTTCTGTTAAATCCTTCTTGAATTCGGATAAAGAAACACCTGCCTCATCTGGCAACCTACACACATAAAAAAGGGATACAATATCATTTTCATCACTATAGTTCAGGGATGAAAATGGTTTTTGGTTCAATTGTTCCCATTTAATGATAGCCCTTATTGTTAATCTCATACATTAAACCTTTTATTTAATGCTATTATTTGAGTTTTTTGGGGGTAAAAAAAGAACCTACCCCGTAATGGAATAGGTTCTTTCTTAAAGTCTAAAATGATTGTTTAGGTGGTTGGAGGTAGGGGACCCGGTATTAGTGCTCCAATCCCTGTGAAGGAAGCACTACAATTGGCAATCCCGTTTACTTCCGATGTCAGATCAAGGGAAGTTATCATAACCTGTCCGGTGTAATACTTCTTTGTTTTGTCCAGTTCGAACTTTCCACCTACGTTGGTTTGCTCTGTAATCTTTGCTTCACCCATAAAGAATTCCAATGTTTCATCGTTGATCTGCTTGTCCAGTAACGTATCATAACTGAATTGACCTTCTTTCCGGGTAAGTAAGGAATCACTTGTGATGGCGAAACTTTTTTGTCCAGGCAATGAACCTTTCCATCCCCCAGACATCATTTTGTTTGTAACATCAACTTCTTCGGTGGTAGTGTTCATTGTGGCACTCGTACCGAAAGCAATAGGGTTTTCCCCTACGAAAATAAATAGCTGACCTCTGAATATATCAGCATTTGAATCATGTTTGATTGGCGGCATAATCTTCTTTTTTTAGTTATTTAATATCGAATAATAAGACTTGTATATATTTATTGTCTTCAAAATCTTCCGTGGAATCCACAAGCTTTACTTCCATGTTTAGATCAGGATGAACCCCTTCAAGGCTTTCATTAATCTGGTATGCTAATTCTTGTGACCTATCGTAATCGTCAGAAATGGCAGTTACATACACACGGCATGATTGTCCAGAAATCCCCATCTTGGTATAATCCTTTGAATACTCATCCCGTTGGTATATGATAAAATCCCCTTTTGTATCTTTAGGTGCTACAACCGGAAAAACCCGTTCACCAACCATATCTGATATTTCAGATTTAGCCAGTAAAGCAATCCTTATTTTCGTTGTTATCTTAAATTTACTTTCTGCACTCATTGTCTGTTGTTTATCCGGTTGACAGCTTTTTCAATACCCATGTAAAGTTTATTCATTGCTTGTGGATAATCCTGTGATTCTGTATCAGTCCAAAAGGCATTACCTAACATTTTTCCGGTACTGGTATTTGATGATTTTGTGCCTTTAATAAAGCCCCCAGCTTTCTTTCTATTTCTAATACTTGTACCACGATCCACTAAATGTGCATGTGATCCACCGCCTTTCCCTTGTCTGAATCCAATAAGCACACCTGGCTTACTTTTCTTAGGTCGGACGGTAATACTTCTCAGTAGATTCCCTGTAATACCCTGGCTTCCACTTTTCATTCTACTTTTTAACCGACTTTTACCACCAGCCTTAAAAACATTTCCGGCATCACGTAAGCCTGATTTAACAGCATTATCTTTTTCGAAATTTTCAAGATTTCGAACCAGATACTTGACTGCATCACGATCTATTTGCTTTATTTCAAAAAACTTACTCATTTACTTTGGAACATGTTATTAAATAGCTGTTATCACTTTGTGGATCAATCAGTATAACTTTATACATGTGATTCCCATATTTAATACGGATATTTTCATTTAGGAAGGAATATTTTCGAACTTGGAAAACTAATGTATTAGAAATAAATTCTTCATTAGCATTCACACCATCACCAACTAATGCAGAGAGTTTTTTGCGGTTGGCTTTAATTTTATGCGTTTCCACATATTCCCTTTTTTCTGCACCACTTTCAGAAATCGTTTTTTTCAATTCCAGAATGTGAATGGTTTCTGTTAATAGTCCTGCCCTCATGTGTATTTTCTAAAAGGTTGAAGTAGAAAATGTAATGTATATGGCACTGGTTGCACATTAGCGTATGCTACGGCTTCACGGTTAGCATGAAGTGTGGCAGCAAAGATCAATATAGCAGATACCAAAGCAGAATCAAGTACGCCTTTATCATCGACAAATTCAGAAAGGGGTTGATTAATTTCCTTTTCTATTCTGCTTTCACTTGCATCGAGTAATAACCCTAGAAACTTTTCATCCTTAGCTTCCATATAGTCAATTTCAAGCTGTTTTTGCAAATCTTCTACTTTGGTATATTTAGCCATATCTTTCTGTAAATTATGTGGTTGGTTTATCCTTTAGCGTTCCAAATGCTTCCGATCTGAGGGTAAGCATATCATAATCCGAATTGAAAACGAAGTACACAAGGTTTTTCTTTGCACCTGTGTACGGATCGTATGTCATACGCATTTTGCCGAATTGACCAACCAATTCATAACTGAATACTCCAAAACCAAGGATTCCTTCACCGATGTATTCTGTCATAAATACGGGGAAACCATTAATTTTTCCGTTTTCGATTACCATCAAACCTGATCCGGTATCACGCGGTGTAGATTCCAGTTCTGCGTATTTTGTTGCAGAGCACACATAAGCCGGAGTGCCATCGAAAATTACACCAGTAGCCATTACTTTTCCTTTCAATGTAATAGCATCTTTCCATGCATTTCCTGTGGCATTGATTTTCGTTTTCGGATTCACAAAACAGCCATCAGAAGCTTTGGATGTGATTCTGGTAGGACTAAACATCCATTTGTTCAATACACGGGATACCGACATTGGTAATTGTGTTCTTACAATTTCCAATAAAGCCCCGTTGCTTTGGTCTATGGCACGGTTGGATACAGGAATGGAAATTGTTACACGCTTAGGAGAAGGACTGATTTTGCCGATGTCTATTTTCGTGTCGTTTACCTCTACGTTTTCATCTTCAATTGTCGCTTCTACACCTGCAACAATAGGGAATTGCCATGCACCTACCATACCGTACTGCATCTTCATCCCTACTTTGCTAAGGATTAAACCCTTTTCAAGTGGCTGGATAATATCGCCTATGGTTAATGGAATGACGTTTGCAGCCGATGCCGTATCTTGAATATCCCGGTTGATGGGAATATCCATGTCCGTACCATTAACAAGGGAACGGCATTCTTCCGGCATTTCACATTTACCATGCATTGCAGCAATAGTTTGTGCAAAAGCGCGTTCTTGGGAAACTTCTTGCTGTGATACCGGATTGTGTTCAGAACGTTCCAAACGAAGTTGAAGGATTTCTTTTTCTTGCACAAGTGCATTCCTTTCTTCTACTTCTTCCGGGGTTAATGCTCTTTTCTCCGTTTCTATAGCAGTAGCCATTTCTTCAAAACGAAGATTAATTTCAGCGATACGTGACCGCCACTGTTTTTTTTCTTTTCTTGAATACATAATCTTGATTATTAATTGATAAGACTTCTTAAACTCTCCACATCTTTTTTATAGGATTCATCCGGCAATTCTTCAAAATAAGAATCCAGACTACGAACATTTACATCAGTTCCGAAATATGCCGGATCAGTCACTAATGAAACATCAAACATTCGATCAAACTTCTGCACTTCACGAATTAGCAAACCGTCAGAACGTTTTGTATATATTACATTGTCTTTTTCATTGGCGGTATAAGCAAATGAAGAACCGAAAATATCACGTCTTTTTACCTGTACTAATGCGTTGTTACCTTCTGTCGTTTCAGGTGCTTCAAAACGGTATTTTACACCATAATCATCTATCGACAATTGTAATGTTCCTGAACCGTTAAAACTTCTGGCAAGCAAACGTGCTTTGTCATGTTCCATAAGTGCTTTTATATCCCAATTTTTAAAATCAGATTCACTAACAGCCGAACTCCTTATGATCTCTATAAAAAATCGTTTTCTTTGCGGATCAAACATTATGCGGCTTTCTTTATTAAATACAGTTGAATATCCTTCTATTGTTCGTTCATCAACTATTACAGGCATAGCCCTTTCTTCATAAAAACTTCTGATTTCCATACAAGACTTTTTATTTATTAGTATTATCATCTGTTTTTGGGGGTAAATTTTCTTTTTCCCCTTTTATTTTCATTGAATTTACCGGGGCAACGTTGCAGGAAATGAAAAGCTGATCCCCACCTTCTTTCGGTTGCTGGTTCTTTTTTGCTCTCCAATAGTTAGGGGTGTAAACACCGTTTTGAACTGTTTTTTCGATGTAATTTCCCATAGTTGCAAGATCGGTTTGATAGATTGGTTCAATGTCGAATTCAATCTTCATCTTAGAAAAAAGATTTTTTCCCACTAGCTTTGCAGTAAATGAAGTTTCAATTTTCCTTAGTTTAGGCATCAGGGTATCACTAAGGAAAGAAACATTACTCATTTCTGATGCTTTGTAATTCTGGCTTTGTCCAGCAAAGACTTTGTCTGGATGCACACCAAAAAATCTACAGATTTCTAACACTCCAAACTTTCTTGTATCCAGCAATTGTAAATCCGTTGGTGAAATAGATATTTGGTTGAATTTTGATTGTCCGGGAATATGGAAGATATTCTTTCCACTGTTTATTTCAGCTTCAACCCGATCCGTTATAGCTTTTAATTGACTGTCTTGTATTTCGCCAAAGCCACGAACCCCAGCATCACCATCACCGGAAATAAACCCCTTCATTGTATTGCCAGGTTTGAAAGAATCTGATGTCCTTTCATCGGCATTGGCTGATATATTCAAACATTTGGCTGCATAGGTGATTGTACTTACCCCGATATAACCACCATCCAGAGTTATGTTACGTAAATGAATTATTTCGTCTGCATCAAACACATCAAATACAGCATTGGTGAAGTCATTGACGGTATATAAGTTTTGCTCTTTGTCGTATGTCGTAGTGTGGGGTGATAGTAAAACTAAACTATCTATTTCACCAAACTTATACTTGGGTAAAATATAAGCATTGCCATCCATCACCATTTGGATAATGGCATTTTGAATAAGTTCGTATGAAGTTTGCCTTTCATTTGATTGGCAGGTTAGTAGATACGCAAGTGTCCCAGTATCTTTAACTTCAAAAACACCGTTCCTTTTTACTTTAAGTTCCAATGGCAAGGATGCAATAGTACTTGAAAGTATATCTACACATCGGTAAACTGTGGCTATTTTCATTGCCAAAGTAGGACTTGCACCGGAAACAAGTTGTTCAAATTCCCATGTTGTAACATTTGCATCAGGTGCATTTACCAAATCAAAATAACCTCTTTGTTTGGGTTCTTCTTTATCTCTTTTCCAAAATTTCCAGTTCATCTTACATAATTATTAAATAGGTGAAAAGTCATTAAATTTGTTATTGTAGGATCAATCTTTTCATTAGCACTTCGTTTGATTGGTTTCTTGTTCCCCAGCCTATCCTCATCCATCATTGCATTTCCAAAGCAGTACCAAACGATAGGATTTTGGTTGAATGATATTTTTCCGGTTTTTGCAGCCAGTTCGAAAGATTCTACAGGTGAAGTGAATGTTCCATAAGTTTGCTTGACTGGCTGGATCACGTTCTTTGCCCCAGCAGCAGAAAGAATATTGACGAATTCAATAGATTTGTAGGGGTCATAACCAATCCCCAAAATCAAAAGCTTTTCATTTCTTTTCAGAATGTCATTGGTGATATGCCTATAGTCTATCACATTGCCTGGCAAAACATTCAGGTATCTATCCCTTTGCCATTTTTTGTATAATTCTTTGTTTGGATGCACTTCAAGTGTTGCTTCTGGCAGGTAGAAATCATTATGAGAATGGAATGTTCTTGTATCAGAATTGTAGATATTATAGGTGACAGTCGAAAAATCATCGAAAACGGATAAATCCACTGCAACCATGCATTCATACCGTTTATCCAAATTATCTATATTGATATTTTTAGCTAGTGCTGATATTTCATCTTGGGTGAACCAAACCTTAGCTGTGTTTTGTGTGAATATGTTTAGCAGCTTTGTTCTGAAAGTCAGCATTCCATCACTTGTTAGTAGTGCTTTCTTATATTCTTCTTCATAATAGTCTAACTCGACTGTTATTCCCAAATGTGGCTGTACCTTTCTCCATGTTGCAGGATCATCTTCTGCATCATCCACATCTGGTTCAAATATGTGTGCAAAAACAGAATCGTTTTCAAGTATTCCTGTCAAAATTCCTTTATATGAATTTAGTAACTCAACAAACGGACTATTCAATTTTTCGGATGCCGTTGTGATAATGACAGTAAGTGGATTTTCACGTACACCCATTGAAGAAGTTAGTACATTCTTTAAGGCTGCACTGTCTGCTTGTGAATATTCATCCACAATAACGGTACTGGCATTTAAGCCGTCCAGTGTATCCGGATCGGAAGCCAAACACCGGGCAAATGACGTTCTTCCCGGACGCAAATTTGTTACTGTTTCTCGGTTTATCTTGAAGTGTTTCAGCTTTTTATCGTGTGCTTTTAAGACACTGCGTATAACGTCAAAGCATATTTTTGCTTGGTCATAACTGTTTGCAGCTACATAAGCCTGCGCGTTATTATCTCCAAACAGTAAATCTTCTATTGATATGGATGCAGCTGATGTCGTTTTTGAAAATTTGCGCGGTACAAGTAATAGGGCATCCCTTGTTAATCGTTTCCCTGTTTTTTTATAAAAGCCATAAATATTTGAGAATTGGAATACTTGTACAGGCGTAAGTTTATATCTGCTTAATCCTTTCTTCCCCGGAAATTTCAGTTTTTCATAAAGTGTGATAAATTTTTTAACAGGTGTAGGTCTAAACTCATACTTGTGAAGAAAATCAAAGAATCTTTTTAACGCCAATTGCTCATATAGGTTATGCGCTTCCGGGTTACAGATAACTGAAAATGCATAAATATTCAAACGTTCATCCGTATTCTTTAGTCTGAAAGATAGAACATCAATCCCTCTTAATTCATTTGATACTTTGATTTTTAATTCTCGCAATTCTTGTTTGTCTATATTCATGTCACAGCGTTTACTTCGTTGATAATATCTGTTACCTCATCATCGCTTACACCTTCAACCGTTGCAATTGTTAATCTCAATTCCCTTAAACATCTTCGAGCCATTTCGGACTGATCTCTTAGTTCTCTAATAGCTGGATTAGTTCTTTTTTTATCATGTCCTTCCCTTGTCTTTTCTGTGATTTCAGTTGAAGTAAGATTTTCAACATCTTTCATTATGAGATAATAGGCATACAAGTTCCCTGCTGTGATTTCAATCATGAAATCCAACCCAGGGAAATAATCACCTCTATCTTTGAGTATTTTTTTTATCCGTGATATTAAAGTTGATTTTTTTACTATTTTTTTATCTTCCATATTCGGCAGTCATTTACTATATGCGATTATTCGTGTTTTTTGCGGGTAAAAATCATCCCCCCCCAGAAATATTTTTTTTCACGCATGAAGAAGGTGGATGGGGTGGGTTTCCGTCCTGAGAGGGGGGCATCAAAAAAATGACACCCCGGCTTCCGTTGTAACATTTCTTTGATTAGATTTTAACATTTAGGCTTTTGCATAAAAAAGGCAGTTCATTATGAACTGCCTCATACCTTATAAATATCTATCAGTAAACCGTTTTGTTCTACGCTCGTTTGCCCTTTTTACATTCTCCTTTGAATGGGAAAACATTTCGGCATGGATATTTTTATGGCATTCATGGCATACTGACATTAAATTGCTATACTCAAACATCAATGTTTCCATTTGTTCAATAGTGGTAACGGTTTCAACTGGTGTAACGTGATGGACTTCTGTCGCTGGTGTGATTTTGTCCTTATCTTGACAACATTCACATAATGGTTGGGCTTGTAGCTTCTTAAGCCTCACCCGTTTCCAACGTGCTGTATTAATCAGCTTAATATAATTTGCATCTTTAGCCATTGTTTATTCCTTGATTGTTTAATTCCAAAATCGGCATATCTAATTTTGATATAATTTTCTTCATTTCTTATTTTTGTTAAATTTTCGATTTGCGGCACTTTTATTTAATTTCTTGCCTCTATACTGTCTCAGCTTTAAAATGCTTACAATGGCTTTATATATCATCCGGTGTTTTTATTTTTCTTTGATCTGGTTTTTGCCTTATATTCATTCCGTTATGACTGCCTTTGGAGTGTTTACGCTTCTCCCATTCTGCATTGTCGGTAAACATTTCTTCTATCTCTGTTGGCATGGGTTCATCAATCGGATCATTAATCGGATCAGCCACACGAAGGAAGCAATGAACCAAATATTGAAGAAGCTGATAAATACTATTGAAGCCGTACTTTTCACATATCAACCTCAACCGGGAAACATCTTCAACTGAAACATAGGTGTCTATTTTTTGCTTCTTATATTTCTTATAGTCCACTGCTTTCTTTTTCATTTCTATTACTTTAAGTGGTCAATATAATACATCGGGTTTTCATGCCCTAAACGATAATCATGGAACACATACACCCCTTGCATGATAGCTAATTTTCCACCATCGGCTTTTACTTTGTCGGTGAATTCCGAATCAAATCGGATGCTATTATCTGAAAATTGGTGTTTTTCCCATGTTTTCTTTTGGAAGATCATCAAGAATCCGGCAACATTGATAGTTGTTTCTTTCACCTCATCATATTTAAGAATATAAGCAATTTTTGCTTGAAGCTTATGGTACATAATATCTGTCTCATCAGTGAAGTTATTCCATAATTGATGAGGTGATGCTATCCTGTTGGTTAGACATCCAAACACTTGATAATCTTTCCCATGTTTACAAATAATATCTTCTATCTGCTTTTTGGTGTCCGGCAGAAGAAAAAGCACATCTGAATCAGTGATACAAATCCAATCTTCTGCATTTGGCACTATCTCACAATGTCGGTTATGTGATCTGCCAATGTTCTTATTGCAATCAAAAGGAGTAAAGTAGTATATCATATTGGTAAATTTATATTGTCGTTATTAAATAATCCATTCTACTCCACCCGCCACTTGCATAAACAAAGGATATTTCTTTATCAAGATAATCTTCTGGAAGATTTGATAATAATTCACCCAGTTTATATTCACAACTAGGATCACCTAAAATAGTGAATGCACGATCTCTTTTGATGCCAATGTATCCCCATTCATTTTTGTTAGAAATTACCTCGTTGATAAATTCTTTTACAGTATATTTCCTGTCGATGGTTACTTCATATCCTGCTCTTCCATCACCAAACGTTCTTGTGATTTGCTTTAATTCTATCATTTTACTTCTATTACGTTTCTGTATATTCCTAAATATGAAAGTTCAATTCCACACACCCTGATCGTGTAGGTTGAATCCTTTTTTATTTTTCCGGCAAATTCAGGGTGAGCCAATAGCCCACTGATACTGATACGGAAAGTTCCTTTATCTGAATATACTAGATAGTATATCTCAGTATTGAAACCGTTTTGATCTCCCGATGTCTTTTCGATCTTATCGACCTGATTTACTTTGACCTGCATATCCGTAGGATTGTAAAAGGTCATTAAAAACAAGAAAGCCATAACCGTAATTGCGGCAGCTAAATACATGAATGCAGTTATTTGTTTCATCTTTCTAGTTATCTTTTTTTGTTTCTATAATTGTTCCCCCATCCATCATAAAGGCAAGTTCAAACTCTGTAAATGACCTATAAGCACGACGCACAGCCCCTTTATACAATTCTAGCAACTCTTTGTCTGTAGCTTCAACTATTTTACCATTTTTTCTTTTCATATAATGGATTTATTTTGATTAGATTTTTTCTAATAAATTCTTCATATACAGGCAATTCATGTCACATTTTTTAGTGTTCCATTCTTTGCGATGTGAAACGTTTCCGCATTCATATCTGGACGAGATTTTATACAAGGGGCATAGGTCACGATAAACAACTATTGATTTTTGTCTTTGCCAATTTGAACCTGCTATAAAATCATTCTGTGTTTCTTCATACAGAAGACCTCTATCTTCAGGTTCATACAGTTTGTCCGCGTATTCTTTTGCTACTTCTTTAATATTCATATCATTCATTTTTAATTTACATTTCCTATTTTTTTACACTGACTGATGTCAACAAACACATGCGAACCTGTTTCATTGTAATTCTCATCAACTAAATACATGCAGTGTTTCATCATTCCGTTTATGTTCACAGGTTCTTGACCATGCCATACTATACCAGTTTTGCCGGATACGGTTTTAAATATTGTTCCACTTCTTTTCATATTCTGATATTTTTAGATTTGTGACATTGTATCTTCAAATTCTTTTTCAAAATCAATCTGTTCGCCTGATACACTTGCAAGGGTTGCTTTTAACATGAAGTTACGAAAAGCAGTACAACACTTTTCTTTAGTTTCCTGCTTTACTAACTCTGCTGCCTCTAAAGCCTGTTTTTGAGGTATAACACCAATATATTCGTAGTAGCCACCTGCTACATCTGTACGTTCTGCAATAAATTGCTGTGCGTTTTCTGATATTGTTATTTTGTTCATATCATTTTTACTGTTATTATTTCAAATTCAATATATTCTTGACCTTTCTTTACTATTTCTGTTTCTACTATAGCCCTTCTTATCAGCTTATCATTGAATCCGTATTTCTTACTTAATATATCTTGGGTAAGTTTTACCGGATTATCCCAATCGGATAGTGAATTGCTAAAACCGAACCTGAAATAAATTTCGTAGGGCGGTTCAGGAACTTTTATTTTTGGAAGAAGCCAGAGCAATGTATTTTGGTACGTTCTGTATTTATCAGTTTTGTACCGTTTGCCTTGCCAGGCTTCATTTACTGATAAAGGTTTTATGTTGATCCGTATCATTATATTATCATTTTACTGTTTCACCACATTTGGGACATCTGAAAACTTCACATCTTACACAAAACTTATATCCACACTTTTGGCAGGTATGCCAAGCACAATGATTACTTGAATAAATTTTCATTTGTTTTTGTATTAATAATTTCTACTCTATTTCTTGACTTCCCTTTTTAAGTCCTGCCGGACTTCCTTTCCGGGAAGTATAAGACAAGTAACCATAACCTTTTACGGAACTTAATAAGTTACCAAGTAAACCGTTTTGTTTACCAATCTATACCAAACTATATATAAGTATTTCTCTAACATTTTGATGTATAGTGTTTTACTCGTTTTTACTCAACTGATAAATTCATCATTCTTTAAAATAGTGTGATTTACCTTTATCAACTGCCTGAATTCCTTTTCTTCATCGCTCGGAATGAATGTGATAGACTTCTTTATTATATCCCATTCGTTGGCGATGAATACCCGGATGTTTCTGTATTCCCAATCAGACAAAGAACCGTTTGTGTGCCGTTCTTTTGCCTGTATTAATACGGCTTCTTTGCCTTTATTCATTATGTCTAAACAAAGATGCTGTTTTGCCCGTCCTGTGCCTTTAGGAGTGATGATGTCTTTTTCAAACTGGATGGTTCGCCAATCACGAAAGAAAGCATCAATCATTTTCATTAAATTGTATGGATCGAAAAAATCAACCAGATAGCATTTATCCAGCCGCCTGTTTACAGTTTCTATTCTTAATATGTTCCCTTCTGGGATCACCTTTCGTTTCTTATCCATAGATTCAAATACCTTATCATAAGCTTTAAAATATTTTCGTGTATGGTTGTGAAATACCGTTGTTTTCACACGTTCATCTTTATACCTAGGATTTACATATAGCCGCTTTTCATTTCCTATAGTGCCGATACTTTTCATCTTATCAAGGTAAGCCCGGCAATCTTTGGAAACGTTCAGATTTAGCCCTATTTCGTAATTATATACCCTCATGTTTCTAATGCTCATATCTTTTTCGATAAGAAGATGATCTATAGATTTCTTTGCGTCCGACATGGAAAACAGATTGTAATTGTTCCGTTCATAGCTTGATATTTCATTGAAATATTTATGAAGGCTACATTCCACCTTTAGTTTTTGACTTGTTTCAATTCGGATAAAAACGCCCTTTTGCTGGGTAAGATTCTTAGTGCTCATGTTATCATAATACACTACACCATCCTTAGAATTTGTTTGTAAGCTATTCCTTTCAATGATGGTTGCAATTTCTCTATCCGACAAATCCGGCTTTACCAAAGTGATTAAGTCTATCATTATATTATACCTTCATCAATCAAACGTTCTATCTCGGAACGCTTCACATATACTCTACCTTCCACTTTTGAATGCTTGAAAACATTCCTATTAATATAGTTTTGAAAAGTGTTCCGGCTTATCTTTAACATCTTGCAGATTTCATTCGGGGTTAGTAGTTCTTTACCTGCCTCATCGACCAGTATTGAAAGACTTCCCCGAATTTCTAAAATCATACTTTTCAGTTCATTCCAATCTTTTTCTGTTATGTTCATTACTTATTCAGTTAGTTGTTTATGATAGGTAACATCTTCAAAGCTATTCACCAGCAGTAGGATAGAAAGAAGTTCATCTAAATCAACAGGCTTTTCTTTCTTTGGCTTTTCTTCATCATCCGGTTCGTCTGTTTTATTCCAGATTTCATGTTTGGATATGTAAGCTCGACATAAGTTTTTCAGGAGTTTCCTACGCTCCTTTTTGAACTGCTTGGAATGAAAGTCAAAAAGAGACATCAGATCAGCATATTGTGCGGAAGTTAATTCAAAGCCAATTTCACTATATTGCTTGACTTCTTTATATTTGCCATTGCATTTATCAACTACTTGAAAATAACACTGAAACAAGATGTCTTTTACATCTTTGCTTTTTCCTATCTTGATCCAGTACCAATCAAGTTTATCATCACAAATATCATCCAAGGTTAAACCATACTTATTTAGCATGTTTGCCAATGCCCTTTGTGCTGCAATGGCTTCACCCTGGCATCCCCTTTCTGCAAGATTTTTAAGCTTCAATAGCTTATCTTTTATCAATTCAATATTATCCATAATCCTTACGCAATTATATTTTGAGATTTTAAAGAGGCTTCAAATTCATTTTTAATTGCCTTAAAGCTTAAGCTTTTAAAACTTTTTGGAAATTGACCGCCAGAAACCATGTATGTGTAACATCTTTTCAATAGGATATTTTTAAGATTGCTGATTTCACTTTCAGGTAATATTCTTTTTAAAATCTTATATGGTGAAACTAAGTCTCTACTGTGCCAACATTTTATATCATTTAAAATTCCGCGCTTCATAGAATCAGATAAACCATGTTCTTTAATTAAGTCTATTGCATTTTGAACGGGATTCTTACCATCCATACATTCATTTACGGATAGGAGCTTTTTCTTTATGTCATCCGATTCAATACAGGTACTTGGCTTTACTCTGAAACCCTGTTTTTCTGTTATTTCAAGGGTATCAATTATAATAAACTCCGCTTCCCTTCTGGAACAGCCTGTTAAAAATTGTATTTCAGTTGAGTTAACTATCATAACTTATTATTTAAACCTTGGAATTGTTTACGATATTGATAAAATTCTAAGCTTATTGATCGTATGTCCGATAACAATAATATTTCCTTCATCTATCAAAGAATCAAGTTCCTTTCTGAATAGATCGAAAATATCTTTGCTTAGTTCCAGTTCGTTTGGATCGGAAGGAACTTTTTTCAATTCCTGCTTTTCGGCTTGTAAAGCTTTGATCCGTTCAATTATCAGATTTTTCATCACTGGTAGAATTGTATGGAAATATATCCATGATCTTTGTTTCCTTTACTTCGGCAATCACATAATCGGCTTGTGTTCCTTTCATACCTTTTTTGATTACTTCCTGTGCCTGATCTATATTATTTGCCTGTGCAAGCATGTATGTACTTATTTTCTTTTCCGTTCCATTCTTTTCATCCAAAGTGATGAATTGAATTTTTGCTTTAAAATACCGATCACCATCTTCCGAAAAGAATAATTCTGAAATCTTGTAGCGTTTTATATCGGTAATGGTAAATTCACCTGATATGTACGGCTTCAATTCTTCAATGGTACGTGCTTCTGTTTCTGTCCATGATAATGCATCCAGTAAATAAGATTCTGTTACCTTTTTCTGCATTCCGTTTTCTAACGTCTTTTCATGCGTTACTTTCGATTCAAACCAAGTTCTCATATTTGTTATATTTATAATGAATATTCTTTTCAGTGCCGGAAGAAGATGATTTTAAGTCCGCGCCTCAACTTGCACACAATTTTATCTGTACCACTCTTGAATGCCCTTGTTAAAAGTGAATTCACAAGTTCATAATTACCTACCTCATCAATCAAGCCGGAAACACCAACCAGCCGTTCTACAGGCTTTCCATTGTTTACCCCCATTACCTTGATTTTGAAGTTTCTGTTTATCTCTTTCGTGCTGAAAACTATGTTTTCGTAAATGCTTCCTTGATATCCAGTTTCCATATTCCTTATTTTTTTCGAATTTTCGATTTACGGCACTTTCTCCATGTTTCCTTACTTCCTATTATCCAGGCAGAACAGCACGTGAAAACGGCTTTATTTGCCTTATTTTTACCAGCCCCGATTCTTTGCCCTCAGCTTTTTTTGCAATTCCTTGAAATCAAGCATAAGTGCATAACTTAACCTGAATTTTGGATGATCGTTTTCACCAAGTTTTACTTCCGGCATTATCAAGCCATCTTTGATGTAGTTTAATACAGTTCGGGGATTTACACTATGCATGTTGGCTATATCACTAACTCCAATCAATACATTATCAAAACGATTTAGGAATAACTGCAATGCTAAACCGGATAGTTCTTTCTTTATCGCTTCACGAAAATCATTTTCGTTTAGCTTGTAGTTTATTTCTGTTTGACTTGTACCCATAGTGTGAATTATTAAGCTGTGTATTCGTTTCTTCTGGCAACAATTGTTCTTCTTGCTCTATTGTTGAAGTTCCGGGTTTCTCTCGTCTGGTGTTGATCGAATGGAATAGACAGAAGGAAAACAATCAATAGGCAGGTTGCCATTATTTGCCGTTTCACCTCATCTAAATCTTTTCCAATCAGGCTACACCAAAAATGTGCAGTAACTTCCTTGTCCTTCTGCAATCCAAGTTTTGCCTTGATATTTTTCATGTGGCTTTTTGCAGTTTCATAACTGGATTTTAAGATATCAGCTATTTCCTTTGTCTGCTTACCAACACCATTGAGGCAATACACTTTCTTTTCGGTAGATGTAAGCACATCCATTTCAACAATACAATTAGCCTGCATACTGTGATTGGATTTTTTCAAATCGTTCTTTCCGGGCATCTAGCCTTTCAATAAGTCTTTGAAGAGTTTTTAATTCACCATCTTTTAGATCAATAAATTTTTCACGTTTCATGGCAGACAAGTATGTGGGTGGTGTCGTTCCGGCAACGTCACATGCTTTTTTCTTATCACCATGCTTTGCTTCGTTCTTAATCCGTTCTTTCCAGATGTCCAGAACATCTTTTTCTACATTCATAGCTTTTACCTGTTTATTAATTTATCTATTCTGTTTTCTAATTTCTTTACCTCTTTTATCGCCTCAACTTCATGTCTCTTTAGCAACCAAGAAAAAAAAGCAAAGCAACACAGGGATATTATGACTTGCAGAAGATTGTCAGAAGCCAAAAATATCAATGAGATTAGCCACATGGCTATAATTAGTTTTGCTTTCATTTTTATTTATTTATATTTGTATCAATATTGTTCTATAATTATTTCTCTATGAATTTCACCAATGAATTGAAAGCTTGGATCAAAGATTTAGAGACTCGAGATACAGAATATTACCGATCTCTATCAAGCTGGTTCGGTAATATATTAATTTCGGCTTGTGGGTTTCTTGGTGTTTTGATAGCACTACCCGATAACGCTGAGGCGGCTCTTCATATACGTTTGGCATATGTTCTATCGATTTTGTTAGGAATACTGGGTGTCCTTCTTCTAACCGTTGCATTATTTTATGAAACTCTTCGGGCAAAAAGGATTCGGAAGGAAACATATCGGCTTTTTCGCCAAGGTACTCACGTATATTCACAAAAGAATGAAAATATAGTGTCGGTTGATTTTTGTGCTTCCACCAAGCCGCCAACTTTTTTATTATGGATAGGAGTGATTGCATGTATCGTATTATTTTTGTTTTTTATCTCTACTGTTTTTTATGTTGTCGCTAAAAATTTCCCAGAGATCGGGATGTTCTTATAACTCTCTTGATAGCTTCAACATCACACTTCTTTAGCAACCAAGAAGATATTTCTTGCATAGGATTATCCGTAGCCATAAACATCAATGAAATCAGCCACATGGCTATGATTAATTTCGCTTTCATGTTGATTATTATTGTTTAGTAAGTATTCTATTACTTTTATATGCGAATCATTGAATTTGATTCCATCAACAATAAAGTATCTTGCATATCCACCACCAGCCAGTTCGACAAAAAGCGTTTGAAGGTTATATTCTTTTTTGTTTATTTGGAATACACAATCCCGCATATATTCGGATTGTCTGTAAGTACCATATTTTGTTTTTTTAGTGTAAGATTTTTCATTATACTTTTCACCAACTTGATGCCAGTTGAAAGCTATTATTTGTTGTATTCCATTGATTACAACTTTTTTATTGACTGTAGATGTTATTGATGTTGCCATAATATTTTATAGTTACTCCCCCTTTTTGGGGATTTTTTTTCTTACATTTGTACGTTTACTTTGCGTTTACTTTTAGTTTTTATCTAAAAGCATGGCACGAAGATAGAACAAAAAAGAACATAAGCAAACATAATGTTCTTTAATGATCTATTAATTAACTGTAATTAACATGTATGGATGGTAAAGAGAAGTCTAATATCAAAATAGAGAATAAGCCGGTAATACCAGATTTTAATATCACTGACTTTTCTAAAGAAGCAAATAATGTAGAATCTCTTCAGAATCTTAGAAATAGCTTAGATGAAAAGGGAATAGAGGATAGGAAGCGTATGGCAAATAAGGAAATCAGATACTGGATTCTTACTTTTTTGTTGATGGCATTATCTTTTTTAGCAGGGAAATTTTTATAAAATCTTTATAAAACAACCTGTTAAGAAAGAGATTATCCAAAGGGATATGATAAAAATCATACGAAAACGGTTGCTGATAAGCCAATTGCAATAGTCTTTTATAAATCCTTTCATGATAGTTTACTTTTATAATTAAATAATAATGTGCTACAAATATAGAACAACATAGAACATGAAAGATGCGCAAAAACATTATTTAAACGAATTATTGGATTATTTAAAGCTTAGTGCATCTGCATTTGCTAAGTCTATTGGTTATGATAGTCCAAATCGGATTTATTATATTCTTCGTTTACGCAATGGGGTAAGTAAAGAAGTTGCTAAAGATATTACGGATGCTTATCCTGATGTGAATTATAATTGGCTTCTTACTGGTAAAGGTGAGATGTTAAGAACTGGCAGCATTCATGTTGTTGGTGATGGCAATATTTCCAATACAGGCATAACGGGTGGTGATGTTGCTATGGGAACGGATCAAGAAGTTATGATTCTGAAAAAACGGATAAAAGAATTGGAAGCAGAAGTAAAGGAACTCAAAAATGATAAGGCTATATTGAAGGAATTTGTAACTATGCTTCAAAACAAAAAGTAGGATATGACATTTATTTAGTTAACAGAATCTTTTCGTTAACTAAAAACAAATACCATGTCCTATCTAAAAATAGTAGGTGATAAAAACGTTTCAAACACCGGGGTTATTCAAGGTGATTGTATTGCAAATAGCACAATCATCAATTTAGAACTTTATTTTATTGATCTTTATAAAAAGTTGATTACGGATGATAAAGAAGAAGAAAAAAAAATCGTCGATATGACGGAAACTCAAAAGATTATGGCAGAAGCAATAGGGAAAATTGCACAAGCTGAACTAACAAAGGCAGAATCCGGCAAGCTTAGGGATGAGGCGGATAAATTGAGGGCAGAAGCAGATAAAAATAATTCTATAGCTAACCTCAACTATTCAAAGATTATACTTGAAGATTGGGGGATTATAAAGCAGTTAATAGATAAACTATAATAAACACAGTATGGATGATGGAATAAGTTTTTTCGGTGTATTACTGATAATAGCGTTTGCTCTACTTCAAATAATACTATTTTTCAAAATTTGGGGTATGACAAACGACATCAAGGAAATTAAGAATAAAATTCCGAATAATGACCGGATAAGGGATGCTGAACTTGCATATCTAAGTGGAAACCCAGGAGTAGCAAAAAAAGTTTTGGATGAATATTTAGAATCCATAATTAATGATGAAAAAGAGAATAGCTATTCTAGTGAACCTAAATTTCGTAAAGAAAGGGTACTTGCTACCTACAAATATTTGGGTTTAGATATTCCAAAAGAAATTGGTTGGTAATATCTTTCAAACGTTCCGCAATACGTTCCGCACTAAAAGAAAAAGCCCTGACTATCTGCTGATAATCAGGTGCTTAATTTTGATTAGTGTACCCAGAGCCGGGATCGAACCGGCATGGAAGTGAATCCACTGGTGTTTGAGACCAGCGCGTCTACCAATTCCGCCATCTGGGCATTTATTTTTCTAATGCGTTGCAAAGGTACGCATATTTTTTATTTGCGCAAGCTTTCGGCGCTTTTTTTTCAAATAATATATTACGAAAGGCTAATAATACTATATCGGGAGACTAAATACCGGATTATTTCGTTAACTTTGTAAGAGTATAATATAAAACAACCTGTGTATCATGAAAGATAATTATTGCGTTATCATGGGAGGGGGGATTGGTAGTCGCTTCTGGCCTTTTAGCAGAGAGAGTTATCCAAAACAATTTCTGGACTTTTTCGGAACCGGACGCTCTTTGCTGCAGATGACTTTTGATCGCTTTTCCAAAATCATTCCAACAGAGAATATTTTTATTGTAACGAATGAGGCTTACGCTGATCTGATTAAAGAACAATTACCGGAATTAAAAGAAAACCAGATCCTCCTGGAGCCTGCACGTAGGAATACAGCCCCTTGTATCGCATACGCAGCTTATCATATCAAAGCTTGTAATCCGAATGCCAATATTGTTGTTGCTCCTTCCGATCATCTGATACTGAAAGAAGATGTATTCCTGAAAGACGTTCAGCGTGGATTGGATTTTGTGAAAGAGAATAAGGCATTGGTGACGTTAGGCATCAAACCCAGCCGTCCGGAAACCGGTTACGGTTATATTCAAAGCAGTGACTCTATGTTGGGAGAATTTACCAAAGTAAAGACTTTTACGGAAAAACCGAACCTGGAACTGGCAAAGGTCTTTTATGAGAGTGGTGAATTTTTCTGGAACTCCGGATTGTTTCTCTGGAATGTGGATACTATTTTGGATGCGTTCAGTAAATACCTGCCGGATATCGCCTTGCGTTTTGACTTGGGTAAAGATAAATTCAATACAGAACATGAACATGAGTTTATACGTGAAAACTTCCCTTATTGCCTGAAGATCTCTATCGATTACGGTATTATGGAGAAAGCAGATAATGTATATATGCTGTGTGCCGATTTCGGTTGGGCCGACCTGGGAACATGGGGCTCATTATTCGATCTGGCTCCGAAAGACGAGAATAATAATGCTGTGTTAAAGAATAGCAATGCATTATTGTATGAAAGCTCGGGAAATGTCATTGCGGTAGGAAATCCTAAAAGGCTGACTGTCGTACAAGGATTGGATGATTGTATTGTTGCTGAATCGGGAAATGTTCTCCTTATTTGCAAGAAGGACGATGAACAACGCATCAAACAGTTTGTTGCCGATGCACAGATAAAATACGGGGCGGAATTTAATTAAACCATTTCTTCCCCAGATAATGTACGGGATACCAAGCGGCCATGAATCCAATGGCCGCTACCGTTATAAACGCTACCAGGATATCGGTGAATATTACACGTACCGGGTAAGCATCAATAATAAAGGCACCTGCGGTTTGTCCCAGTTTAATCAGACCGAACGATTGCTGTAGAAGACAAAGAACCAAACCTATCACAATCCCTATTAATGCTCCGAATCCGGAGATCATCCAGCCTTCAAAAAGAAATATGCGTCGGATAAGACTGTCGCTTGCCCCCATATTGCGAAGTGTGCGGACATCGTCCTGCTTTTCGATCATCAGCATCGATAGCGAACCTACCACATTGAATAAGGCGATTGCCAGAATAAAACAAAGGATCAGAAAAGTCATCCATTTCTCAATCTGCATCATCTTGAAAGATGCTTCCTGCTGTTCGAAGCGGTCCTGAACAATAAAGTCATCTCCTAAAATGGTTTTAATCTGTTTTTTTACGGAAGATACATCTGCTTTTTCAACTAATTTCAGTTCTATGGCACTGACTTCTTTATCATAATGAAACAGTTCGCGGGCAAGAGAGAGAGGGACGATCATATATCCTTCGTCGTAGACTTGTTGATTGATCATGAATACCCCATTGATATAAGGGTATCCGGTGTTAAAGGAAGATGCAGGATTTGATGTGTTAACCTTCTCATTCCGTTTAGGAGCATACAGTTCCAACGGTGCAGCAAATCCAGGTCTTGCTCCGAGTTTCGACGCCAGGCCAACTCCTAATACCGCATAATCTGCCACCTCATCTTTCAATGTGAATTTACCGTCTATCAGTACGCTATCTATTAAGGTTAGATGCTGGTATGCATCGTCCACTCCTTTTATGATAGCTACATCCTGGCGGTCGTGATAACGAATCAGGGCATTGTCCTGCAATGTCTCACTGAAAAAGGCGATATCCTTCAACTCTCTTACTTTCTGTATTTCGGATGTTGTTGGATCGAATACTTTTCCAGTCCGGGGAGTGATCTTTAGTTCCGGATCGAAACTACTGAACATACCTGCCACCAGATCATTGAATCCGTTATAGACCGACAGTGCACAAACCAATGCAATGGTAGCAACCACCACTCCGCAAACACATATCATGGATATGATATTGATCGCATTGTGGGATTTCTTCGAAAAGAGGTACCGCCGGGCTATATAAAACGGAAGATTCAAAGTTCTGTTCTCTTATTTTTGAAGTAATTTATCAATCTTCTCGATATAATCCAGTGAGTCGTCGATAAAGAAGCTCAGTTCCGGAATAATACGTACCTGTTTGCCGATGCGCTTACCTAAGTCGAAACGGATTGCTTTGGTATTGGCACGGATGGACTCCAGCAATTCTTCACCTTTTTCGGAAGGGAAGATACTTAAGTATGTTTTGGCTACACCCAGGTCGGGGCTAACGCGCACTGCACTTACAGAAATCAGTATACCCGGCATTCCCTGGGTCTGTTTCTGGAAAATATCGCCTAATTCTTTCTGGATCAGACGACCAATCTTATTCAGTCTTGTACTTTCCATATCGTTATAATTTTATTTTTTCCAAATCATTGTCAGGCCGTCGCGAAGTGGAAGGATCACTTTCTCCACCCGTGGGTCTGCTTTTATTTTATCATTAAAACTAAGAATACCGATGGTTTGTTTATCTGCCGGGTGGGGTTTTTCCAATACTTTACCATCCCAAAGCGTATTATCGGCCAGGATCAAGCCGCCGGGGCGGACCTTCGGAAATACCAGATCGAAGTATTCTGAGTATAATCGTTTGTCTGCATCGATAAACACGAGGTCAAATACTTCGTCGAGTTGAGGGATGATCTCCATCGCATCTCCGAAGTGCAGTTTTATTTTCTCTTTATAAGAGGAGCGGGAAAGATACTTCATGATAAAATCTTCCATCTCATCATTTATCTCAAGGGTGTGGATAAGTGCATCTTCATCAGTCCCTTCAGCCAGACAGAGTGTGGCATAACCGGTATAAGTTCCGATTTCCAGTACACACCTTGGGCGTAGCATGCGACAAAACATTTTCAGTATACGTCCCTGCAAATGCCCGGACAGCATACGCGGACGCAGTAGGTTTACGTTGGCATCCCGGTTCAATGTGGATAGCAAGTCTCCTTCTTCGTCACTGTGAGAGAGAATGTATTCGTCTAATGTCATTTAAATAAAGAATGTTTGTACGTCAAATATACAAAAGTTCGCTCTTACACAAAGGCAAAAGCGAACTTTCGGTTTTATTTTAATTATTCTTTAAAGGTCGGGAGAGAATAATTGTTTCCTGAATCCAACACTTTGCCAACATTGTTGATTTCGAGGAACGTTGTTCCTCCACCTTCACCGAAACTTCCGCTCAGATAGGCAACCATGTCGTTGCGTGTGATACGTCCGCTTTTGATCAGTTCGTTCAGTGCACTGTAAAAGTAGTTACGACGGCTGTCATCCCACGGCTGGTATACAGCCCATACACCATACGACAGGGAAAGCATGCGTGTTACACGTTGGTTATAGCAGATGGCGAATACCGTAGATGTGCCACGGAAAGCAGCCAGATAACGGGCAGTACGTCCGGTATAACTGTCGGTGATAATCGCTTTCACATGCAATTTGTTGGACGACTTTACGGCCTGTTTTGCCAGGTATGAAGTCACGTCCAGGTCATTACCTTCGATAGGTACGCGGATGTCGTTTGCTGCAAGTTTTGTTTTTTCGGCTTCGCGGGCAACCTTTGTCATTGTCTGGACGGCCTCGAGCGGATATTTACCGTAAGCCGTTTCGCCACTCAACATTAATGCGTCCGTACGGTAGTAGATTGCATTGGCAATATCGGTTACCTCCGCACGGGTAGGACGCGGGTTCTTTATCATGGAATGAAGCATCTGGGTCGCCACGATTACCGGTTTCTTCACTTCTACGCACTTGCGGATCAGTACGCGTTGGATTCCCGGAATCTTTTCTGCAGGGACTTCGATACCCAGGTCGCCGCGGGCAATCATGATACCATAAGCCACTTCCAGGATCTCGTCGATGTTGTCTACACCTTCTTGGTTTTCGATCTTGGCAATGATTTTGATCGGGCTTTTATGTTCGTCGAGGATATGTTGGATATCCAGTACGTCCTGTTTATTTCTTACAAAAGAATGGGCGATGAAATCGAGATCGTTTTCGATAGCCCAAACGATATTTTTACGGTCTTTCTCTGTCAGTGAAGGCAAGTTGATGCGTACACCCGGTACGTTTACGCTTTTGCGACTACCCAATACGGCATCGTTTTCTACTTCACAGACCAGATAGTCTTCATGTTTCTCGATCACTTTTAATTCCAGGTCGCCATCGTCGATCAGAACATCACTTCCAACTTCCAGGTCTCCGACAAAATTCTTGTATGATACATAGATGCAATCACGTGAGGTTTCACCGTTCGGGTCGCCTACGATCTTTACATGGTCGCCGGTTGTGAAAGATATTGGCTCCTGTGAGATAGTAGTGCGTACCTCAGGGCCTTTCGTATCCATCAGGATCCCGATGCGGTCGGATACGGAACGGACATTTGTAACAACACGGTTCAAACCTTCTTCCATCATGTGGGCCGTATTCAGGCGCACAACATTCATTCCTGCATTGTACAGTGAGCGGATAAATTCCACATCACAACGCTGATCAGAAATCGTAGCAACAATCTTAGTATGCTTTAACATATAACCTTATAAATATTATAACCTATTATTTCTTTAAGAGTTGACAGTTGGCAAGTGGCAGTCGATTGTTAAAAACTATCTGAACTGCTTCTCGTCGGGCGTCAGGCTCTAATAACCTTTTCTTTGTGTTTCGTCTTAGTTCTCCGTTAACTGTCAACTGTTACTTGTCAACTGTCAACTGAATAAGTGCTTCAAGTGCCAGCCGATATGAATCCAGGCCGAATCCAAGGATCACTCCTTTGCAGGCCGCAGAGATCATCGAAACATGGCGGAACGATTCGCGTGCATGTACATTTGAAATGTGTACTTCTACTACCGGAGTATTTACTGCTTTTATGGCGTCATGCAATGCGATGGATGTATGTGTATATGCTCCCGCATTCATTATAATACCATCGTATTCGAAACCCACTTCGTGGATTTTGTTTATCATTTCGCCTTCCACATTACTTTGATAGTAGGCTATTTCACATTGAGGATATCGGGCGCGTAGTTCGTCCAGGTAACTCTCGAAGGAAGCACTACCATACACTGTCGGCTCTCGTTTGCCCAACAGGTTAAGATTAGGACCGTTAATAATCTGAATCTTCTTCATTTTGCTGTAACTTTATTACCTTTGTACCACCTTGTACGGGCTGAAAATATCCGGCAAAGGTAGTGATTTTATTTGACACATACATAATTACCTGTCTACAATGCAGCAAGGAAAAGATATAATCAGCAAATATAAGACCTGGCTCCGGTTGGAGAAGTCATTATCTGCCAATTCGATAGAGGCTTACCTGACCGACCTTGATAAACTTACCCGCTTCATCGAATCGGAAGGAAAAGGGTATACCGACATTACCTATCAGGATTTACAGCAGTTTGTTGCCCAGTTACGTGATATTGGAATTCATCCCCGTTCGCAGGCTCGTATCATTTCGGGTATTAAATCGTTCTACCGCTTCATGTTACTGGACGAGTATATAACAGTTGATCCGACTGAATTGTTGGAGTCTCCCAAGATCGGATTAAAATTGCCGGAAGTTCTGACCGTCAATGAGATAAATGATATACTCGATTCTATCGACCTTTCTTTGCCGGAAGGCCAGCGTAACCGGGCTATGCTGGAGGTGTTGTATAGTTGCGGGCTACGTGTTTCCGAGCTTACTTCCCTGCGTTATTCGGATGTGTATTTTGATGAAGGCTTTATTAAAGTGGAAGGGAAGGGAAGCAAGCAGCGCCTCGTTCCGATTTCGGATACGGCTATTCGTGAAATAAAGAATTATTTATTGGATCGTAATCTAGTTGCTGTTAAAAAGGGATATGAGGACATTTTGTTCCTGAGCCGTCGTGGAACGGGACTTTCACGTATCATGGTGTTCCATGTGATCAAACAGCAGGCGGAGATGGCAGGTATACAAAAAAATGTGAGTCCTCATACTTTCCGCCATTCTTTTGCGACTCATTTATTGGAAGGAGGAGCCAATCTTCGTGCTATACAGGATATGCTGGGACATGAAAATATCACAACGACGGAGATATATACACATATCGACCGGGAATTCCTGCGTAAAGAAATATTGGAGCATCATCCCCGGAGTCGTCACCGGGAATAATGCTGTCCAGTGTTATTTTTCAAAATCTGCGATACGGTTTATTCTACCGATCAGTTCATCGCCCAATGCCCGTTTCGTGCTGATGTGTTCTTTGACTGCTGTAACGAATGGATTCTGTTCGAATGCGCCGCGTACGATTTCGAAGTCTTCTTCTTTCTCTTTCCGGGTGCCGTCTACGCCGAAACCGGTCATCGAGGTGAGGGAGAATTCTTTTTGTGCATCTTTATATAATAACTCGTCCAAGCTGATTACGGATGATTTCCACAACTCCACCAACCGGATGATTTCAGCAGCGGTGATCGTTTTTAGGTCGATGTTGTAATACGCTTCAATTTTCTTGTAAGCCCACGTCCATTCCATATCGTAATAATGACTGTGCATCGAATGGAAAAAAGCTTCTATCGTGGATAATGAATGAGTCTGCCCCGTTTCAATCTCGCCGATCAGGTTATCCAGTTCCTCTTTGGGAAGGATTAGTCCTGACAAGTCGATCCATTCACCAGCACCTTTCTCCGATGTCGGTTGTAACTGCCGGCGCACCTCTTCGATAGAACGGAATTGTGTGCCCTCCAGTTTTTTAATCAAGGAGTTGCCCAGGAACTTGTTGATTGCCATTCCATATAAATTCAGGGCATTTCGTAGAGACGAACCTTTAATGCGGGTATTTTGGAAATAATATATTTCGGATGTTTCCCCTACCAGTTGTTGCAGGTTTTTCAGGATACCGACCGCCTTTATCATTTTATGGATCGTATAGGGACTCAATAGATTGTAGTTGATCATATCCAGGCGTTCCGGATCGGTTCGTTTATCGCGCTTCGGCCATTTCTGGGCATCGCGGATCGTACCTACGCTTCTTAGGTTGACACCCGGAACGAGATAAGTCTCATCATCTTTTTCTATCAGGTAAGAGAAAGGCATGTCTGATGTGTCGCTATGATGGTGATGACGGCCCATGACCAGGGAGAATGCACCGATACGTGCCGGCCAAAGGATGTACGAGTCGCTGGTCGTCTTCGATCCCCTTTCTACAATCCCTTGGTGGATAGGTCCCAATTTGTACATATGATTGCTCTGGTTCGAACCGCTTCCGGCATTCAGGAACGAATACATCCCTGCTATCAATAGGCTGCTTTTGTGCATGGAGACGGTGAATGGACCGGCAAAGATGGCGCAAGCTTCCCCATTTTCGAAAGCACAGTTACTGAATAATAATGAGTCGTGAGCCGAGAAGTTATGAGTCACATGGCAGGCTTGCCCGATAAAGCAGCGGATGATCTTGGCTGCGTCGGCAATTACTGCTCCTGACGAGAGGATGAAATCCTGGGCGATCACGCTGTCGCCGATATATACCGGGGCTTGTTTGTTACTGTTGATCGAACCGTTTTCCAGGCGGGTACAGTTTTCAATCGTCGTATGATCTCCGATCCGTACATTGCGGATGGTTCCCGTATTGATAATCCTGACTTGTTTGCCGATCGTACCATAATCGGATGTAATGCTTTCGGCATAATCGGCTATCAGCTCCTGTAAGTGTCGGATCAGTTCCGGTCGATGGCGGTAGAGGGCAATAACATAAGCCATTGAAGCGGAAAGGCTGTCGTGGATCGGGACTTCCCGACCTCCGGTTTCGTTCAGAACCGATACGGCAACATTGTTACCAAAAGAAGTTGCTCCGTCTACGACCATTACATTTACGTTTTCGATAAAGCAATCGTCGTTGATACGGTAGTTGGCAATATAATTATGTATATTTTCGATCAGGATATTGTCGCCTAAAAAGCAGTTATGCAAACTTGCATTCCTAATCCCACTATGCTTCCTGACTCCACCGGGCAATATAAATTCCTTTTCGAAGAGGCCCAATATAACACTTCCCGAAAAGCGTACGTTGGAAAGGTATTTCGTATCAAAAGTGGGCGGGACAAACACCTGATCCCAGCTTTCTGCATGGCAATTCTGAGATTGCAGGATCGCAATCTCTTCCGGCCGCAGGTTTCTTATTTTATCCATTGGTCAACTGGTTTGTGATTCTATTCGTTTTATGCCTTTACTCTTCTTCGTCGTATTGCTGGAAGAGGAAGTCGTTGTAAGGAAAACGGGTGATATGTATTTGTTTAACCCGTTCGTATAACAATGCTTTTAAAGCATCTATATTGGTGCGTTCCTTTGCGGAGATAAAGATACAGTTGTCCTGTAGCTTGTTCATCCAGGTACGTTTTAACTCGTCCAGGTCGATGTTTTCACGTGTCCGAGGGGTGAGGTCGTCTTCTTCTTTCGGTACAAAATTGAAAGCGTCTACTTTGTTGAATACCATGATCATCGGCTTCTCCGTCTTGTCGATTTCGGCCAGGGTCTTGTTTACCACTTCGATCTGTTCTTCGAAAGTCGGATGGGAGATATCTACTACATGTATGAGCAAGTCGGCCTCACGCACTTCGTCGAGGGTCGATTTGAATGACTCGACTAGTTCGGTTGGTAGTTTACGGATGAATCCGACCGTGTCTGACAACAGAAACGGAAGGTTTTCTACAATCACCTTTCTGACGGTTGTATCGAGTGTTGCGAACAATTTGTTCTCAGCAAATACATCGCTCTTACTCAGTTGATTCATCAATGTAGATTTGCCTACGTTGGTATATCCGACCAATGCCACGCGGACCATCTTGCCGCGGTTCTTCCGTTGAACACTTTTCTGTTTGTCGATCTCTACCAGGTCGCGCTTCAACTTGGATATTTTATCCAGGATGATACGTTTGTCGGTTTCGAGCTGGGTTTCACCCGGTCCGCGCATGCCGACACCACCACGCTGACGTTCGAGGTGAGTCCACAAACGGGTCAGGCGGGGTAACATATATTTATACTGAGCCAGTTCCACCTGTGTCTTTGCATTGGCGGTCTGGGCACGATGGGCGAATATATCGAGGATCAGGCTGGTACGATCGAGGATCTTCACCTGAAGTTCTTTTTCTATGTTACGAAGCTGCTTGGGAGTAAGCTCATCATCGAAGATAACCAATCCGATTTCGTTTTCGATGACGTACTCTTTTATTTCCTGTAGCTTTCCGGTACCGACGAAAGTGACGGGGTTTGCATAATCCAGTCTTTGATAAAACTGCTTCACGGCTTCGGCTCCGGCCGTATCGGCAAGAAATGCCAATTCGTCCAGATATTCTTTTACTTTCTGTTCGTTTTGCTCAGGGGTAATCAAACCAACGAGTACCGCTTTTTCTGTGAGCGCTTCTGATATAATAAATTCTTTCATGCGACAAAGATAATCATTTCAATTATTTCTTTATATTTGCGAACAGAATAACGATCAAAATAGTTTAGCTATGAAAGAGAAACATTTACGTATGTTTCGGCACATCTTTGCCGGAACTGCAATTCTTGCAATTTTAGTGCCTGTCCGGGCACAAGTGTCTAATCCGTCTACATGGTCCGATTTTGTGAAAGGAAGCGGGAATACGCTGGTTTTGGATACGTTTCGTATGCAAACGTTTTCGGGATCGGATATCGATAACTGGAATTATACGGTTGGTAGTGGAACCGCTGTGGTAAATAATAAGTTAAAGATCCCCTTGAAAGGAAGTGTCTCTTTTGAGCCTTATTCATTAGAAAGCTTCCAGAGAGTATCTGCTTTTATTACGTTTACTGTTAAGGATATTGTTTCCGGTGAAAAACTATTAGTGGAACTTGACAATAAAAATGGGAAAAGGGAAGGGACTGTATATCCTAATGGAGAAACACCGGCATTGTCCGTTCGATTTGGGAGTAATCCTTATCGTCTGGATTTCTCTGCATCTGCACCTGCTGTTAAAACTAAGAATGGCTATTTCCTTATTGACAGTGTTTTTGCTAGGGATACGATTCCCCAATATTCTTATTTCTCCGGTCAAGGAGACTGGAATGACAAAACTTGTTGGTCGCATCTTCCGCCTTTACGCCATCGGAGTGCATTGATTTCCGGGATGACAACAATTAACTCTGCTGTAAAATGCCAAACAGCATCCCTAGGTGATGGTGGTAGTCTAAGGATTACAAAAAACGGCCATTTCATTGTAGATACTCTCTTCTTGCATAGCGCAGGTGATCGACAGACAGCTACTGATATTCCACTTACAGCCTCTGACTTTTCACTGGCAGTACAAGGCGAACTATCCGTGAAAGAGAATATAACCCTTCAGTATACGTTCCCTGAAAAAGGGAAATGGTATTTCCTCTCTTTTCCCTTTGATATTTACCAGAAAGATATTGATAACCGTTTTCAATTAAAGGATGAGCACTTTGTCGGTAGTGGCAACTATTTATATGTACAAACTTATAATGGCGACAAACGAGCCTCCACTCAAAAGCCAACCGGAAATTGGGAAGTCTTCTCTCTTTCTGCTTCTTCGGGTAATCCTCTTATTTTTGAAAAAGGGAAAGGCTATCTGGTCGCATTGGATGTAACTGCCTCTAATAACGCATTGACTTTTTCTATCGAGGCTAAAAAACTTCCTGTCGATTTCGGGAAGATTGCTTCTATTCCTATTAATATAGTCTCATCCGCAGATGTAAACAACGATAATAGCGGTTGGTATCTTTGCGGCAATCCGCTACTTACTCCATTGAAACTCTCTCTGCTAGAATTCAACTCTTCTCTCGATGGAAACATTTATGTATATGATGGAAAGAATTATGAACCTTATGCAATAGGGAGTGATTATGCACTTCCTCCTCTTGCGGCTTTCTTCGTTAAAGCGACCTCCGCTACAGAACTGATTATTGCGGGTGAATCGTCTGCGACAAATGCGATATTACTGAAATCCGGTTTTCCTTTATATTCCGAATTATTGGAGCCGATAGATGTTAAAACTCAGCTGGCTCAGGTAAATAAGAAGACCGGAGGGAGTGTTTTGAAGGGTAATACGCTTCATTTGAACGATCTGCCATCTGCGGGAAAGCTGGAGGTGATCGATGTTGCCGGACGTCTCGTTTATTCTTGCCCGGTGCCGTATGGTTCCTCTGTTCAATCATTACCTTTACGGCCCGGCTTATATATCCTGCTTATTGATGCGGGTGGTTATCGCGCCCAACACAAGTGTGTTCTGACCCAATGAAAGCAAAAACTATCTTGTATCTTTGCCTGTTGAAAATAATAAAAAAGAAATATCCTTATGAAGAAGATTAATATTACAACCGGCGTCTTGCTGGTCTACCTGATTGTGATGAGTGTATGGGGTTGGCCCGGAAAGCAGCCTGATCCAGATTGGGTACAGTATTTCTCTGTGATGGGAGTATCTGTATTCGTTATCCTCCTGTTGCGTTTTCTGCAGATCAAGCGGATGAAGATGCGTGAGAAATGGCGGGAAGAGAATGAGAAAAAGTAATTTCAAATTCTTCCGAATGTAATTTGGATTTCTTCCGAGAGAAATTATTTTTTCTCCCGGAAGGAACATTTGTCCATAAAAATAGTTTATCGAAATTTAATAGGTATTCCCGTTGTTAAACAGAGTCTGTTTGAAGGACGAGATGGAAGTGAAGGTTGAAATATAGAATACATAAGGCGCATGTAAATAGTTTGACTTTTCAACAAAGTTATCAACAGGTTAATTTGCTGGTACTATATATATTAGCAATTTTGTGGGTGGAATATGAACAGGTGGATATAACTTGTGGTGAATAACTTTTGTAACTTATAAAAAGAAAAACAGCCTCAGAATAAATCTGAAGCTGTTTTTGGGTGATCCGCCTGGGGTTCGAACCCAGGACCCCATCCTTAAAAGGGATGTGCTCTACCTGCTGAGCTAGCGAATCATCATTTGAATACTCTGTATCGCGGTATGCTTTACTTCTGTATTGCGGGTGCAAAGGTAGGGTTTATTTTTGAATTTGCAATAGTAGGGCTAACTTTTTTTGAAAAAAAGTGCATTTATTTTTCTTCTGAAGGTTGATTATCGGTAGGAGGAGGTGGGGTAGTGTCCTCTTCCATTAAGATAAAACGCTTATAATAAGACAGACAGAGGGTTGTGAGCGGCAGTGCGATGATCAATCCGATAAATCCCAGTAAAGTTCCCCAGATGGAGAGAGAAAGAAGGATGATGGCCGGATTTAGTCCCATCGCTTTTCCCATGATGCGGGGGGTGAGATATAAATCTTGAATGCACTGTACGATTCCGAGTATCAACAAACCCGATCCGAAAATGAGCCAGAAGTTTTGTCCCGTTTCCGCTGATTTGAGTAGACTGAGGATTACCATTGGTATCAAGCCGATGGCTTGCAGGTACGGGATCAGGTTGAGAACGCCGATAAATAGTCCCAATGTGACGGCCAGCGGGAAACCTACGATCTTGAAGCCGATAGCCAGTAAGACACCTACGCATAAGGCGATCAGTGACTGCCCTCGGAAATAGCGGTTCATGCTCTGCTCCACATCATCGGCCAGCCCTTTTACGAAGGTTCGCTGGCGGGCGGGGATCAGGTTGATCCAGCCGTTCGCTATCTTCTCGTAATCGAGTAGGATAAATATAAAGTATAAAAGTATCACAAAGACGATCGTTATGCTGAACAGGATGGAGAACGTGTTCGACAGGATGTTCCAGACTTTGGGAGCCAACTGTTTGATTGCATTCTGTATGTTTTCGCGGCTGAGGAGTTCCATCAGTTGGTTGATATCGACGTTGTTTTCCAGATATTCAATCCATGATTCGGGAATGAGCGGGACATGCCCTTCACCCGGGTTATGCGTGCGCATCAGGCTGAGTGTCTTGTCTGCCTCCTGGGCCACGGATGGAACAACCAGCGAAGCCGCCAGACCGATGATCAGCGAAGCGGAAAGAATAACCGCAACGATAGCCAGAATACGACTTTTCAGTTTGAGCTTGTACTGAAAAAACTTGACGAAAGGCTGCATCAGATAGGCTAGCAACCACGCGATCAGGAAAGGAAGCAACGCATTTCGCAAGACTGCGATCAGATAGAGCAAGGCTCCGATGATAACGATGCTGAAAACAATACGGGTTACCCGGTCGAATGTAAATGGTCTTTCAAACAATGAGTTCATATTTTAATTTTTATCTTTGCCTGCAACAAAGATAGAATAAAGTAGAATAGGACAACAAGATGATAAAGAAAATATTATGTGCCGCCCTGATACTATGCTGCTCCTGGCAGTCCCAGGCACAAACTCCCCAGCCGGTAAAGCAATTATTGAATGCACCTTATATGAAAGGAGCTACCTTTTCGATCGTGGTGAAAGACCTGCAGGATGGGAAGACCTTGTATAGTTATGATACAGACCGGCTGATGTCGCCTGCCTCGGTATTGAAGACGGTTGCAACCGCAACGGCCCTGGAGATACTGGGGGAGGATTTTTGCTATGAAACTTCCCTGGAGTATGACGGGACGATAAAAGATGGTGTACTCAACGGAAACCTCTATATAAAAGGAGGTGGCGATCCGTCGCTGGGTTCGTCGCATTTTGCACCCGACAGAAGTACGTATCGACCTGCGCAGAATACCTTTATGCCTGAATGGATAGCAGCATTAAGAAAGGTCGGCATACAGAAGATAAACGGGGCTGTAGTGTCCGACGAGAGCATTTTCGATACCGAAGGTTCGTCTATTAAATGGCTGCGTGAGGATATGGGTAATTATTATGCACCGGGAAGCTATGGCCTTTCTGTATTCGACAATATGTATAAGTTAGCACTGAAAACCGGTGCTCCCGGTACTCGTCCGGTGGTGAGGGGAACTGATCCGGCTTTGCCGACCGTTCATTTTGTCAATTACCTGAAAGCAGCTCCGGTGGCTTCAGACAGTGCCTATATTATCGGTGCGCCGCTGTCTGACGAACGTTATTTGTATGGCGTTCTCCCTTCCAACCGTGAAAATTATATACTGAAAGGAGATATTCCCGATCCGGCCCTTTTCCTGGCGCGCTACCTGACTGCCGGACTTGAGCGGGAAGGCATCGAGGTGGCAGGTGAACCGACCTGTTTCCGCATCGAGTCGGAAGCCGGAAGATGGAAGGAGAGTGAAAGGAAAACGATCGTTACTACTTATTCGCCGGCCTTGAAGGAGATTGCGAGTGTCACCAACCATGTCAGTCATAATCTGTTTGCCGATGCGCTGCTTAAAACGGTCGGGTTACAATATCAACCACGACGAAACGAGGTGATCTCTTCCTTCGGACGAGGTGTGCAGGTAGTTGCCGGTCATTGGCGGAAGAAAGGGCTGGATGTTTTCCCGTTGCGGATGAACGATGGCAGCGGACTGGCTCCGGCTGATAAGGTTTCAGCCGGCTTTATTGCCGATATGCTGGTGTATATGGCCACGAAATCAGATGCGTCGGAGGCTTTTATCGCATCGTTGCCGGAAGCCGGTGTGGAAGGTTCGGTGCGGAACCTGCTGAAAGGAACTAAATTACAAGGAAAGGCCCGCTTGAAAAGTGGCGGTATCACTGGTGTGAGAAGTTATGCCGGATATATTACCAAGGATGGCAAGACGTATGCTGTTGCCGTTTTCTCCAACAACTATTCCTGTAGTATGGGGGAAATGACGAAGGCGTTGGAAAAGTTGCTGTTACAACTTTTCAATTCTTAAGGCAGTAGCGACCTCTGTGCGAGGAATTCCATGAATTTCTGCTTGTAGTTGTCGGAGATCGGGATGTATTCTTTACCGAATACAATGCGGTTGCGTTCGATCACTTTGATCTTTTCCGGCTGTACGATGAAGGAGCGATGCACGCGGATAAAGCGGTTCGCAGGCAACATGTCTTCCATTGTTTTCATGCTTACGAGGGAGAGGATGGGATGCGGTTCACCTTCTACAAATATCTTGACGTAATCTTTCAATCCTTCGATATACTGGATTTTACGCAATTCAATCTGCATCAGTTTGTATTCCGTTTTGACGAAGATACTTTCGATTTCGTTCTTCTCTTGTGCGGGTGGGGCGACCGACGGTTCCGCCGTGCTATTTCGCAGTAATTCGTACCATTGGAGTGCCTTGTTTGCCGACTTCAGGAAATCGGGATAGCTGATCGGCTTCAATAGGTAGTCGAGTGCGTTTACTTTATAGCTGTCGAGTGCGTATTGACTGAAAGCGGTGGTGAAGATGATCCGCGTATCTGCTTCCAGGATGCGCGAAAACTCCATGCCGTTCAACTCTGGCATCTGGATGTCGAGGAGAAGCAGGTCGACCGGCTCCTTGCTTAGGATCGGGAGGGCGTTGACGGCACTGTTGTATTTTCCCGCCAGGCAGAGGAAAGGGGTCTTGTTTACATAACTTTCCAGCAGACTGATTGCCAGAGGTTCGTCGTCGATGATAGCACAAGTCAGTTTCATTCGCTTTCATTTTTAGGTTCTCTTCCGAGTTGCAGTTCCAACATGCTGTAATAGCTGTCGCCGTCTATCCCGCACGAGAAGATATGCCGGTTGGGATAGAGCAGGGCCAACCGTTTTCGCAGGTTGCTGATGCCTATGCCCGAACCGCTTTTATCCTGTTCTGCATCTTTGGGGAAATAGCTATTACGCAGGCAGCAGACAACAAGGTCGCCGGTCTGGTGGATATCCAGATGGATGTACGACGGTTTGTTATTGCTTACGCCATGCTTAAAGGCATTTTCGATCAGCGAAATGAATAGGAGCGGGGCTATTTCGGCATCCGGGCGGACGGTGGATATTTCTGTTTTCAGTTCCACATTTTCCGGCAGGCGGATACGCATCAGTTCCACATAATTGCGGATGAAGTCGAGCTCCTTTTCCAATAGGACGAGCGGTTGGCTGCTTTCGTAGAGTACGTAACGGAGCAGGCGGCTCAGGTCGTGCACGGCTTCCTGTGCCCGTTCGGGACTGAAAGCGATCAGACTGTAGATATTGTTGAGCGTGTTGAACAGAAAATGCGGGTTAAGCTGGCTTTTCAGGTTCTGTAGTTCAGCTTCGGCACGACTCTTCTCCAGTTCGCGGCGTGCCGACTCGACTGCATACCAGCCGTTCGTCATCTTGATAGCTACGCTCAGGCCGGCTACCAGCCCGTAAAGCAGTGCGTTGACGAAGAAGAAACCGATCACTTCCTGTAATTCCCTGGCCGGACGCGGCCGGTGAAATTCCGGTGGTGGCAACAGGTGCATCAGGAGGTGCACCAGGACCATGGCTGTCGCGATCAGGATTACGTTGCTGAGAAAGAACTTCCAGCCGTGTTTGGAGAACAGGAAGTGCTTCACCAGGAAGAAGTAGTTCACATAAAATACCAACATGAAAGAGAGCGGAACAATAACGGACCGTATATAACTTTCTACGGTTATTTCTTGTGTTTCTCTGCCCGTAAAGAAAAAAGGCAGGCCGATCAGGATACCCCAGGCAACGATGTGTATGAGGCTACCCATCCCCCGAAAAGGGGGAGTGGGATGTGTCTGTATTGTTCCTTCTGCTTTCATAATCACAAAGATATTAAATAATTGACAGCTGATATATTATTCGTAGCGTATTGCTTCGATCGGGTCGAGCTGGGCTGCTTTTTTAGCCGGGTACCATCCGAAGAATACTCCGGTGACGGTACAGACAGCAAACGACAGCATCACGCTCCACGGTTGTATATAGATAGGGAAGTGAGCTGCCGCATTGACGACCAGGGCCGCCCCAACGCCCAATACCACGCCTATCAGTCCGCCTGTTACGCTGATCAGGATAGACTCGATGAGGAACTGTGCCAGGATGTCGATTCCTTTGGCACCGATACTCATGCGGAGGCCGATCTCACGGGTACGTTCCGTGACGCTGACATACATGATGTTCATAATTCCAATACCACCAACGAGTAGCGAAATACCGGCCACAGCCGCCAACAACACGGTCATCATGTCCGTAGTACTTGTCAACATCGTGCTCAACTCCTGCTGACTACGGATGGTAAAATCATCATCGTCACTTTCCTTCAACTTATGGTTGCGGCGCAGTATTTCGGTAATCTCATCGATGGCCTGGTCGGTGTATTCCTCTTTGAGGGCCGAACAGGTGATGCCTTGCAGATGGGTGATGGCCAGGACTTTTTTCTGAATAGTTGTGTATGGAGCTAAGATTAGGTCGTCCTGGTCCATTCCCATGCTGTTGTATCCTTTACTTTCCAATACACCTACGATGCGGAAAGGTAATTTTTGAAAACGAATGACTTTGCCTACGGGGCTTTCGCCATTGGTGAAAAGATTGTCGACTACGGTTTTGCCGACCACGCATACCTTGGCAGCTGTCTGGATGTCCTGTTCGGTGAACATTTCTCCGTCGCCTACTTTGTAACGTCGTATTTCCAGGTAATCCGGGCTGATACCGTAAACCGTTGTGGGAGCATTATTGGCTCCGTAAATGGCTTGTCCGCTGCTGTTGACCGATGGGGAAACCGCCGATATGTAACGGGTTTCATCGACAATGTTCTGGTAATCCTCCAGCTTCAGCGTTTCCATGGCCGATGCATCCTGGCGTACACCGCCGCGCATGTCGGCTCCCGGATGTATCATGATCATGTTGGAACCCATCTCGCTGATCTGGGCTTGTATGCTCCGCTTGGAGCCTTGCCCGATGGCCAGCATCGTGATCACGGAAGCTACGCCGATGATGATGCCGAGCATGGTCAGGAAGCCGCGCAACTTGTTGTTTGCAAGGGCACGGAGGGCTATTTTTATGAGGTTTGTTCCGTTCATTGTTAATCGTCGTTTTTAGGCAGTTTGGCCAGGGCCTCTGCCGCATTCAGGATATTCGTGTTGACCGTATCTGCCGTGACATGGCCGTCTCTCAACTGGATGTTGCGGCTGCTGTATTGGGCGATCTCCGGGTTATGCGTTACGAAGATGATGGTACGTCCCTCGGCGTGCAGCTTCTGGAAAAGTACCAGTATCTCGAATGACGTGCGTGTATCGAGGTTTCCGGTTGCTTCGTCGGCCAGGATCACGGCCGGATCGTTCACCAGGGCACGGGCGATGGCTACACGTTGCATCTGTCCGCCGGACATCTGATTACTCTTGTGCATCAGACGGTCACCCAGTCCGACTGCCATCAGGGCTTCGACGGCTTTCTGGTGGCGGGCGGAGGCACTGTATGAGGGATTATACATCAGCGGAAGTTCCACATTTTCAACAGCAGTTGTTTTGGGCAACAGGTTGTAGCTCTGGAATACAAAGCCGATCTTGCGGTTTCGTAGTGTAGCGCGGGCGTTCTTTCCCATCGTACGGACTGAAACGCCATCGAGGTAGTATTCGCCTTTGGTCGGTGTGTCGAGACATCCCAACGTATTCAGCAGCGTACTTTTCCCCGAGCCGGAGGTTCCCATGATGGTGACGAACTCGCCTTCATAAATTGTGAAGCTGACGCCTCGCAAAGCATGGACGGTTTCGTCGCCGACCTGGAAATCGCGCTTGATATTATCTAGTTTGATGATCTCTTTCATTACTGTCTGGTAATTTTCAATTTTCAATTCTCCATTTTCAATTACTTCTTCTTGCTTCCCGGAGGGCCTGGCATGAACGGGCTCTTCTCTGCTGTAGCTGCTGCCTGAGCAGGAGCATCGGAAGTCAGATCTACAGCTATCTCTTCACCTTCGGTCAATCCTTCGGTTACTTCGATCATATTACCGCTGGTTGAACCTACGGTGATCACTTTCGGATGGAGTTGTTGCCCTTCTTTAGCCCAGACGATACGTTTGCCGGTTGGTGCTTCCTGTGCACTGTTGTCGGCGGTCAGGCCGGTGCCCATTAAGAGTTCTTCTTCGGGAACGAAACGCAACGATTTAGTCGGGATTGTCAGCACATTTTCACGTTCGAGCGTGTAGATGGTGATATTGGCCGTCAGGCGCGGTTTCAGTTTCAGGTCGGGATTATCGGCGGTGATAACCACTTCGTAAGTCACGACAGTTGAAGTGGAAGTCGACGAACTGCTGCTACTGCTGCTGTCGCCCAGGCGGATCTGCCATACTGTTCCTTCGAATACGTCGTTCGGGTAAGCGTCGACGGTAAAGCTGACGCGCTGTCCGTTTTCTACATTGCCTATATCGGCTTCATCCACGTCGGCAATCACCTGCATCTTCGTCAGGTCGGCTGCGATGGTGAACAGCGTCGGGGTTTCGAAGCCGGCAGCCACCGTCTGTCCTTCTTCTACTGCACGGTTGATGACAACCCCGTCGATCGGGCTGGTGATGGTCGCGTATTCGAGGTTACGATTCACTTTCACCATAGAAGCCTGGCTTTGCTCGTAGGCAGCTTTCGATTTCTCGTAGTTGTAAGTGGCTGTTTCGTAATCAGAATCACTAATCAGTTTCTTGTCGAAAAGAACTTTGCTACGTGCATAATTTTTCTGTTGGTATTCATATTCGCTCTTGCTGCTGGCCAACTGTGCCTGGGCGGAAGCGAGTTCTGCCTTCAGGTTGACTTTATCCATTTCTGCGATCAGTTGTCCGGCTTTCACTACGTCGTTGTAGTCAGCGTACAGTTTGTCGATGATACCGGACACCTGTGTACCGACTTCGACTTCTGTAACCGGCTCAACTGTTCCGGTTGCCGTCACTGTGTTTGAGATGGAGCTGCGGCCCACTTTGGATGTTTCGAGCCTGATGCCGCCTTTCGTCGATTTGCCAGTGAAGAACCAGATGCCTCCGGCTACGACCACCACGGCTATTATACCGATAATAAGTTTCTTGTTCATATCTTTATCTTTTTTTATTCGTTCCTGGATATTTACTTAGAGCAGATTGATCTCTTCTCCCTGGTAGAAGCGCAGCAATCCGGCATTGAGTATGGCTGTGTATTTGGCCTGGAGCGTTTCCTGTTGTGCACTCAGCAGGTTGTTCTTTTCGGTGAGTAGCTCAACAGTGTTCTTCATGCCCAGGTTGAACTGTTCGCTGACGAGGGTGTAGCTGGCCTGTGTGCTTTTCAGCTTTTGGGTGGCCGCTACATATTGCTGTTGTGCGCTGTTGGCACTGAGCCAAAGACTTTCGATCGTCTTGTAAAGCGTTTTCTGTTCATCCATCAGGTCCAGTTGGCTCGTCTGCCGTTGTAATTTAGCCTTATTGATCGCACTTTTGGTCTGTCGCTTGTCGAAAATAGGGATGCTTAAAGTCAATCCAAGTGAGTTATTCCAGTTTTGTTTTACTTGCTCGCTGAAACTGAAATCACTACCGTTGGCATTGGTTGTTCCGATTCCTGCGCTGAGGCTGAGGGTCGGGGTGTATCCGGCACGTGCAATCTTGATATTCATATCCGAGGCTTCTATATTCAGCTTTCCGGACTCTATTTCGGGACGCAGGTTAAGAGCGGTCTGATAAACATCGTCTTTGGTGGGAAGCGGGATCAGTACGCTGCTGTCGTCCAGTTGTGGCAGGTAAAGGTTCATTTCGAAATCACCGTCCAATTCGAGGAGTTGCTTCAGTTGCAGTTTGTAGTTCTGCAGGGTGGTCTGTGAAGTCACCAGCTGATAGTTGTCGTTGCTCACCTGTGCTTCCAGTTGGGCAAGGTCGCTCGACGCGATACTTCCGGCGTCGAATAATGCCTGTCCACGTTCGAACTCTTTCCGACTTACTTCCAGGGTCGATTCGTTCACTTTTACTGCTTCGGCAGAATACAGTATTTGTACGTATAGCTGGGTGATACTTTCCTCGATGGAGTTTTCACTCTGGTCGACGGTAAGTTCGGCCATGCGGGTGTTCAACTGTTGTTGTTTGACAGTGTTCACGCGCTTGCTTCCGTTGTAGACAGTCCAGTTGGCATCGATACCGTAGCTACCGTTGTACGAGGTTTTGCTTTCACTGGTCGTGATGTTATCACCACTGATGATGGTTCCGCTGGCACTGTTCGGACGGTTTACGACGCGCTGGCTGATGTTTCCGCTCAAAGAGGGGAGAAAATCCGCTTTCGCTGTCTTTACGTCTTCCTGCGTGCTTTCGACATTGATACGATTACGACGGATGGTGATGTTATGCTCCAATGCATAATCAATACAGTCGCGAAGCTTCCACTGCTTCGGCATGTCGTCTTCTGCTTTCATTCCGGCAGGCAGAAGAAGCAGGCAGGAGAGGATGATTAGAGATACTTGTTTCATAATGCTTTCGTTTTGCGACCTAAACAATCTTTTTACCTTTATTTTATGAAGCAAAACTACTTTGCATTAAAATCCTATACAATTAGAATAGAAATAGAAGGTTGGTTCATAGACGAAAGCGGGGATTTTGCCGATAAACGAAACAAGGGGGCATTGAAATAGGATCATATCATAGTAAGGAACGCAGACGACGCAGAATACGCAAAAACTCGCAGATTTCTTTAAATAAAAAATATCTGCGTTTATCTGCGTATTCTGCGTCGTCTGCGTTCCTTAATTAAGAACTGTATCTGATCATTTATCGTTTGAAAGAAACGGTTGTTTTTCCTTCGGATTTTTGGATGAATATTTTTTTATCGTGTTCATCGTCGTCCGAATAGATATGTGTGCCGTTATATTTCCAGGAGACAATCTTCCCCCAGTATTTTCCTCCGATAACGTCTTGGTCTGTGTATTTATAGGTGATTTCCATTTTATCGGTATCACCGTTCACATAGATAGGGAACGTATAGGTACTGTATCTTGAATCTCCGTATGCGCCTACCGTACAGTAGTGAAGCTTTTCTTCCGAATCGTAATATATCCAGTTGTGATTGCCGTTGTACCGAATGATGTTGCTTTCGGTATCGCGGAGATTGTCGTAAGTACGTTCGAGCGGATTGTCCAACTCTTCACTCCATGAGACAGGATAAGTTTTCAAGTCGGTGGGGTTAATGAGGTCATTTCCCTTTCCATCTATATAATAGAATCGTAAAGTGTTTCCTCTTGAAAAGCGGTTTCCATCTGGTATACTGTCATACCATACTTCTTCATTGTCTTCTTCCTCTTCGCTGTCTTTACCGTTCAATAAATGATCATTGCAGCCAGAAAAGATGATTGCACAAAAGAATAACAACCATATGTTAAATAAACTATTCGTTTTCATCGTATGTAAACACTTTACTTCTTGACTCTTATAATTCTCTCAACCAGATATTCCGGAAGCTGATCGGTTCGCTGGGATCACCGTGACTCTGCAGGATGATCGGGCCGGCTCCGTGAGGAATCACTTTCGGGAAGCCGATATATTCGGTTGTTCCGAGGATCGTCGTGTTGTTCTGCAAAACGATGCCGTTCTGGATAACAGTGATACGCGGAGGTACGCGATAAGTACCGTCTTCCTTGAATATCGGAGCAGTGTAGATAATATCGTATACATTCCATTCTCCCGGCTTACGCATGGCGTTTGCCAACGGCGGTGTCTGTTTGTAGATACTTCCGGTCTGTCCGTTCACGTATGTTTCATTGTTATAGCAGTCGAGCACCTGTACTTCATACATTCCTTGCATAAAGATACCGCTGTTACCGCGTGCCTGGCTTTTTCCGGTGATATTTTCAGGGACGCACCATTCGATATGTAACTGGTAATTGTTGAATTTTTGCTTGGTCTGGATATCGCCTGTTTTCTTGTTTACAGTAAATACACCGTCGTGAACAGTCCATTGTGCCGGTTCGCCTTTCGTGTTTTCCCAGGCAGAGAGGTCTTTGCCGTCGAACAGGACGATTGCATCCGATGGAGCCGAATTAGTCTTGATATCTCCCGGCGTTACGATCTTGGGTTGGGGAATCCAGTATTCCGACATGCCCGGAGTCATCTTTTCGGGTTGCGGATACTCTTTCTGTTGTGCACTTAGATTAACACAAGCTGTACAAGCCATTGCGGCCAGTACAGTCTTGATAGTAATGTCTTTCTTCCTCATGGTCTAAATAATTTTAGGTTTACAATTAAGTAATTGCAAAGCTACGTAATTATTTGCCACGTTGTAATCAGTTTGTCTAAAAAACTGACTTATTGATTATGACAGAAAAGGCGTTTTTCGGCCAAAGCTTCGTATTTTGTTCCCGGTCGTCCGTAGTTGCAGTACGGATAAATGCTGATGCCGCCCCGCGGGGTGAAGATTCCTGTCACTTCGATATACTTCGGGTCCATTAATTGGATCAGGTCTTTCATGATAATGTTTACACAGTCTTCATGGAAAGCGCCGTGGCTGCGGAAGCTGAACAGGTATAATTTCAAACTTTTGCTTTCAACCATCTTTACATCGGGGATATAGTCGATGTGTATCGTGGCAAAGTCCGGCTGTCCAGTGATCGGGCAAAGGCTCGTAAATTCAGGGCAGTTGAAACGTACCCAGTAATCGTTGCCGGGATGTTTGTTGGTGAATGCTTCGAGCACTTCAGGGGCATAATCCTGTTTATATTCGGTAGAACCGCCCAGCAGGTGCAGTTCGTTTTCTTCTTTTCTTGTATCCATAATTTTATTTCTTCTTCTTTTTAAGGTATTTCTCCAGTCCTTCTTTGCGCAACTTGCAAGCGGGGCAATGGCCGCAACCATCGGCAGGGACTCCGTTGTAGCAGGTCAGTGTCTGTGTGCGAACCAGGTCGAATACCCCCAGTTCGTCGGAGAGTTGCCATACTTCGCTCTTATCGCGGTCCATCAGCGGTGTGTGGATCACGAACTGTTCGTCCATGGCAAGATTGAGCGTCACATTCAACGATCGGACAAAGGTGTCACGGCAATCCGGGTATCCACTGAAGTCAGCTTCCGAAACACCCGTAACGAGGTGAAAGATACCTTTGCTTCGTGCCATAATGGCGGCGAAGGTGAGGAATACCATGTTTCTGCCGGGGACGAATGTGTTCGGATAACTGTCGGCGGGTTTGTCTTCATCCATCGTGATAGAAGTGTCTGTCAGCGAGTTGGGAGCCAGTTGGCTGATCAGGGAAACGTCTAGTAACTGGAACGGGACATTGGCGTCTGCAACAATCTTACGTGCAATATCAATTTCTAGAGAGTGTTTCTGACCGTAAGTAAAACATACGGCTTCTACACGTGTAAAATGCTTCTTCGCCCAGAAAAGGCAGGTCGTGGAGTCTTGTCCACCGGAGAAGCATACCAAAGCGGCTTCTTGATGTTTCATATTTTTCTTGTTTTTAATACGTGGTTTAGCAAGCACACGGTAAAGAAAGCATTCCTTTACGCTGCAAAGATACTTTTTTAATTGAAAATGGAGAATTGAGAATTGAAAATTGAGGGGGATAATTGGAGTTGTTGCACAGAAATGATGTAATTGTGCGGCACATTTTCTTTAAAAGTGTGCAATGTTGAAGAAAAGTATTTATCTTTGCTGCCGTTTTTGTAATAAAGAAAAGTAAAATATGAAAAAAGTATTATTAGGTGCGGCATTGATGATGATGCCTCTGCTTTCTTTCGCTGGTGGATATTTGACAAATACTAATCAGCATGCAGCCTTTTTAAGATCACTTTCGCGAGGTGCTGCAATTGATATAGATGGTGCTTTGTCTAACCCGGCGGGCCTTTCTTTCTTGCCGACAGATGGTTTTCGTGTAGGCGTGAGTATACAGAGTGCTTTCCAGACTAGAGATATCGATGCCTCTTTTGGCACATATAATGGCTTTGATCCGGTAAATAAGGTTCCGACAGTAAGTGATGTTCCCTATAAAAAGTATTACAAAGGAAAGGCTGCTGCTCCCGTCATTCCGAGTGTTTTTGCGGCTTATAAAAAAGGTGACTGGACTATTTCCGGATTCTTCGCCATCACGGGAGGAGGAGGTAAGGCCTCGTTTAACGATGGTTTGCCCATGTTCGAATCGGCTGCTATGGCTGGTATATTCAAGGAAAGTTTGACGAACTATATGAAGACAGGCGGTAAAAGTCCTATCGTCACTCCGGACATGTATACTATTAATAGTGCAATGGACGGTAAACAATTTATTTATTCTCTACAACTTGGTTTGGGATACAAAATCACGGATTGGCTTTCTGCCTTTGCCGGTGGACGAATGAATTATTTTTCAGGAAATTATGACGGTTATCTGAATGCAAAACTGAAGCAGAATTTGGGTGGTGACGAATTGATGGCACTGGCCTTGAATTGCGATCAGACTGGTTGGGGATTGACGCCGGTTTTGGGTGTTGATGTGAAATACGGCAAGTTTAATTTCGGTGCCAAGTATGAGTTCAAAACCAACTTGAACATTGAAAACGATACAAAGAAGTTGGATTATCCCGAAAGTGCGGAAGATTTGGTTGGTGCTTACAAGCATGGTGTAAATACGCCGAATGATATTCCTTCCATGCTTTCTGTGGCTGCCTCTTATCAGTTTTTACCCATGTTGAAAGCCTCTGTTGAGTATCACTTCTTCGACGACAAGAAAGCCGGAATGGCTGGCGGAAAGCAGAAAGCGCTGGAGCGGGGCACGAACGAATACCTGCTGGGTATCGAATGGGATGTGATCAAGCGATTGACTATTAGTGGTGGCGCTCAGATTACAGATTACGGTTTGGCTGACGAATTTCAGAGCGATACCAGCTTCTCTTGCGACTCTTACTCATTGGGCTTCGGAGCCAAAGTGATGTTGAGCGAGAAGATGGCTTTGAACGTGGGTTATATGTGGACAACCTACCATGATTATACAAAAAAATCGAACGATTACAGTGGCACGGGTCTTCCCGGAACTAACGTATATAGCCGTACCAATAAAGTATTCGGTTTAAGTCTGGATTACGCTTTTTAACCTATACATATATATAATTATCAAAAGAGAGGACTCGTCTTGATGGCGAGTCCTTTTTTCTTGTCCTGATCGAAAGTTTACTGTTAATTCCCCACTATTTTGACAGGTGTGGGGAAAAAGCCCCGTATACATGGGGAAAAATACCCATTGCAGTGGGAAAAAATACCCATTATAGTGGGAATATTATTGTGGGGAAGTCCTGTAAAATGAAAGGAAGTCTTAGCGGATAGCCACTTTGCGAACGGTGTCGCCGATGCGGATGATATAGTAACCTTTGGCAATATTTACAGTATATTCGCCGTCAGGTTGTTTCATTTCGAATTCTTTTACGCGGATGCCGACAACACTGTAGATTTCGAGTTTGCTTCCGATGGGAGCATTCTTTACAACGATCTTGTTGTCGTAGGCACTGATTTCAACGGAATCGGGTTTCGCTTGCTGTTTGGCTACGCGTGTCGAGTCGGCCGCCTGCTGTGCATTCACAGTGAGCGAGTTACCAACGTAAACGCTGATCAATAGAATGATGGAAAATAATATTCTCATATTCGAAACCCTAAATTCCTACAAATGTATGAATAATTTTGAATATGGGTGATATTTAGTCGTTATTATTTGAGAAAAGCCGCTTCATTAGATGGAAAGGACCATACCTTCGTTTCCCAGAATAGTGTCGGGATATATCTCCCGGGCTTCCTTATGAAGTGCGGCAAGATCTTCGTAACGCGCGGAATAATGTCCGATAACTAACCGCTTAACACCGGCCTTGAGAGCAATCTTCGCTGCCTGGCGGGCGGTGGAATGGAATGTTTCTTTGGCACGGGCCTTGTCGCTTTCCATGAATGTCGCTTCGTGGTAAAGAAGGTCTACTCCTTCGATAATCGGGATAATGGAAGGTGAATAGGCTGTATCTGAGCAATAGGCATATCGTTTAGGAGCTACCGAAGGACGTGTCAACCGTGAGTTGGGAATGATTTCGCCTTCCGGAGTGATATAATCTTTCCCTTGCTTGATGTCTTTCATCCATTTGACGGGCACTTGGTAAAAGTCAATCATCTCGCGGATGATATGTGCTTCTTTCGGTTTTTCGGCAAACAGAAATCCACAAGTCGGTATCCGGTGTTTCAGCGGAATGGAGTAGACCGAGAGGGAACGGTCTTCCATGATCAGCGAATGGCTGTAAGTGTCTATATGATTGAAGCGGACTTCATAAGGCATTCCTTTGCAAAAGGTATCGAGCACAGGACGCATATAGTTTTCGATCTCCTTCGGGGCATGGATAACCAGGTCGCCGGTACGTCCCAGCATACCGAGCGTAGAGAGCAGGCCGGGCAGACCGAAACAGTGGTCGCCATGCAGATGGGAGATAAATATATGGTTCAGGCGGCTGAATTTGATACGCATATTACGCATCTGCACCTGAGTGCCTTCGCCACAGTCTATCATATATAATTTATCCCTTAGATCTACCACCTGTGAAGTTGCCAGATGCCGCGTGGTCGGTAACGCTGAACCGCATCCTAAAATGTTTAAGTTAAAATCAGCCATAGAGGAATACCTTGGATATTTGTTTGCAAAGATAATACAAAAGCATCTGTGTTCTGTGAAAAATAGCAAAAAATGCAGCTTGATTGTTCGTAGGATGAGTTGGATTACATATATTTGTTTGCTGTCCTAATGGAAGCAAAATATTGTAAGCGAAAAGACTTAAGATATTTTATTCTAAGCCTTAACTAACTTTTTCTTTTTGTTTAAAACGGTTAAATGTAGAAACGGCCAAGCGTGAGCTTCGCCGTTTCCTTTGTTTTATAGGGTATGTATCTTGCAGGGGCGGTTCGCGAACCGCCCGTACATTAATAAGTATGTGCATCTTTGTCTTCCATTTCTTGTGCGTCGATCTTGTGAAGGTCGAGCGAACGCCATGCATAGAAGATGTAAGCCAGAACGAAAGGTACCAGGATTGATACATAACTCATCACTTTCAGCGTGAACGGGCTTGACGAACTGTTCTGGATTGTCAGCGAACTTTGCAGGTCGGTGATGGACGGATAATAAGCCGTGTTGTTCCATCCGGCACAAAGTAGCAACGCCAATACGGTAAGGACTGTTCCTGTTCCCGCAAACCAGATCCCTTTCCGCCAGGTTGTCGACAGAATTGTTTTGATAATACCGAACAAAACAAGTACAACACCTGCCAGCAGAACCACCAGTACAGCCGGCATCTGAACCAGGTTAATGAAATATTTATAAGGCTGCATAAAAACTTCCTGTGTTTGAGGATCTACCGCGAAGCCATCTGCCAGCAATAAACGTACAAGGAATATCAGGAAGAATACAAGGAATAAAGCAGTTTCCGGGATCAGGCGTTTCCGGCAACGAGTCACTATATCTTTATTATCAATATTGTTGATGAAATAAAGTAAAGCCTGTACGCGTGCCAGGAAGAATACAGCCAGTCCGAGGCAAACATTCCAGAATACAAAGGCTGCTTCCAATCCATGCAGTGAGTTGTTCCAAGTGGAAATAACCGGCATGGCGATATCGGTCATCTGTCCTTTATTAACGGAAAATTCTGCTCCGTTGAAGAAAGTCCCGACAGCAGTACCCAGCAGGATGGGCCCGACTACACCATTGATGATCAGGAATATCTGATATGTTTTCTTTCCCAGTAAATTCCCTTTCTTTGCTTGGTATTCATACGATACGGCCTGAATAACGAAACAAAGCAGGATCAGCATCCATACCCAATAGGCACCGCCGAAACTGGTAGAATAAAACAAGGGGAAAGAGGCAAAAAACGCACCACCGAAAGTAACCAGTGTCGTAAAGGTGAACTCCCATTTACGTCCGGTCGAGTTAAGTAACATCTTTTGTTCCAGTTCCGTTTTTCCAATCGAGAAAAGCAACGACTGTCCTCCCTGAACGAAAAGCAGGAATACTAACAGTGCTCCCAGCAGGGAAACGAGGAACCACCAGTAATGCTGTAATAATATATATGTACTATCCATGGTGTATATTTTTAGTTATCATTGTTAGTAGATACGGCAGGGCCTTTCTTGATCGCTTTCACCATGATCCCGACTTCTGCGATCAGTAAGATCGTAAAGAGGATCAGGAAGAGGAAGAATGTTGTCTGAACCGACGAGGTAGCCAGTTTCGAGATAGAGGCGCTGGTCGGCAATATGTCCTGTATCGCCCAGGGTTGGCGTCCCACTTCGGCAACCACCCATCCGGCTTGTCCGGCTATATATCCGAGTGGTATCGACCAGAGGCAAACCCATTGAAGCCAGCGGGTGTCTTTGAACTTATCTTTTTTGCTCCAGATAAGGGCGACGATAAAGAGAAGGATAAAGTATCCGCCCAGAATAACCATGATACGGAACGAGTAGAAGGTCATTCCTACATGAGGGACCAGTTCGCCCGGATCTTTGATATATCCGTAACCGAAATAGGGGAAGTTTTCATCGAGCGTTGCGCGGTATTGTTTGGCGGCAACCTCGTCTTTCTCTTTGATCGCTTTACGGTAATTGGCCAGTGACTGGATAGCCAGTTGGCCTTTGGCAATCTTCTCGGCTGCTGAAAGAGCCGGAGTGCCGTCGGCAGTAGGATAACCTCCGTCGATCAGGTTGGTGATGCCCGGTACGTAGCCGTCCATTTTGCGTTCTGCCAGCAACGACAGCATCTTCGGGATCTGTATATTGAAGATGAATGGTTCTACATTATCATTATAGCTGTTCTTTTCCGGGTTCAACATCCCGATACCGACCAAGCCGACGCCGTTTCCTCCTTCATAAAGGCCTTCCATGGCGGCAAGCTTCATCGGCTGCTTCTGAGCTACCTGGTAAGCCGAACCGTCACCGGTCCAGAGGATCAATAAGGAAGCGACCAGACCGAATATAGCTCCGATTTTGATACTTTCCAATGCGAAACGGGTTTCCCGCTTTTTCAACAGATACCAGCTGCTGATTCCTATCACAAACAAAGCGCCTACGATCCAGCCGGATAAAACCGTGTGGAAGAATTTATTGATGGCAACCGGCGATAAGGCAACCGCCCAAAAGTCGAACATCTCGTTACGAACCGTGTCGGGGTTGAACTCCATGCCTACCGGATGTTGCATCCATGCATTGGCAATCAGGATCCAGAGGGCAGACAAAGTGGCGCCGATAATGGTCAGCCAGGTGGAAGCGAGGTGGAAGCGTTTGCTCACTTTATCCCAGCCGAAGAACATGACTGCGATAAACGTAGCTTCCATAAAGAAAGCAAGGATACCTTCGATAGCCAGTGGCGCTCCGAAAATATCACCGACAAACCAGCTGTAATTCGACCAGTTTGTCCCAAACTCAAATTCAAGGATAAGACCGGTGGCAACACCGATCGCGAAGTTAATACCGAACAGCTTCATCCAGAACTGAGCTGTTTTTTTCCAGAATTCGTCACCTGTTTTGTAATAAATGGTTTCCAGTATTGCCTGGATTACGCCAAGCCCTAAAGTAAGGGGTACAAAAAGCCAGTGATACATGGCCGTGAGAGCAAACTGAGCCCTCGACCAGTCAATCAAAGAAGTGTCAATGCTTGCGATCATAACTATATTAATTAAGGAGTTATTGCCCGTTGGATCAATTCACCTGATACGTGTTCCTCTTTCTCGGAATCGCTGTCAAATTTTCCGAGGTAATTAGGAAAGAAAAACAGTTTTAATATAAAAAACATGATGAATAGTTTGACCAAAATAATCAGCCATAGTGTCTTACCCAGTTTCATTGATCGAAATCCTTCCAGGTAAAAATGGTAAATTCGAATGAGTATTGGTTCCTTTTTCATGTTTACGTCTTCATTTATATAACAGATATAAGGTAAATATGTTTTCTGTTAGACAAATATAACAGAAAGGGCGACTCTTCCACCCCCTAACTTTATAGATAATATTTATGAAAAAATAGACATTGTCTATAAGCTCTGTTAAAAAAAACTATTTTAAAAAAGAAAGCCGGATGTACAGGCTTGTTGTTCTTTTCGCATTGGTTATATTTGCGACAGTTTGTGTTTTTAAGACGTGACATTTTAATCGAAATATTATTATTAAGTGCTAATCTATAAAAAATTATTACTATGTCAAACATCACTAGAAGATCATTTCTTCAAAGAGGCGCAGCAGCAGCTGCTGCTTTGACCATTGTCCCCGGTTCCGTTCTTGGAAAAAGTCATGGACATATCGCTCCAACAGATAAATTGAATATTGCTGGCGTTGGTATCGGCGGTATGGGTAATGCTAATTTGAAGAATGTTGAAAAAACAGAGAATATCGTAGCTCTGTGTGACGTGGATTGGAAGTATGCTAAACCGGTTTTCGATCGTCATCCGAATGCCAAGAAATATTGGGATTTCCGTAAGATGTATGATGAAATGGGTAAGTCGATCGATGCTGTTATCTGTGCAACAGCCGACCATACGCATGCTATCGTTACTGCCGATGCAATTACGTTGGGTAAACACGTATATTGCCAGAAACCGTTGACTCACTCTGTTTATGAATCTCGTCTGCTTACTAATCTGGCTAAAGAATATAATGTAGCAACACAGATGGGTAACCAGGGTTCTTCAGATGAAGGTACCGATTTGGTTTGCGAATGGATCTGGAATGGTGAGATCGGCGAAGTGACAAAGGTGGAATGTGCTACCGACCGTCCTATCTGGCCACAGGGACTGAATGCTCCTGAAAAAGTGGATAAAATTCCTTCTACATTGAATTGGGATTTGTTCTCTGGCCCAGCACAGGTTCGTGCTTACAATAAAATCTATCACCCATGGAACTGGCGCGGATGGTGGGCTTATGGTACAGGAGCATTAGGTGATATGGCTTGCCATATTATGCATCAGCCGTTTAAAGCCTTGAAACTGGGTTATCCTACAAAGGTTCAGGGATCTTCCACGCTGTTATTGCAGGATTGTGCTCCTAATGCGCAGCATGTTAAGTTGACATTCCCGGCTCGCGATAATATGCCTAAACTGGCTTTACCGGAAGTTGAAATTCACTGGTATGATGGTGGTATGATGCCGGATCGTCCTGCTGGCTTCCCTGAAGGAAAACAATTGATGGGCCCTGGTGGAGGTCTGTGTATTTTCCACGGTACAAAAGATACGTTGATTTGCGGTTGCTACGGTCAGCAACCTTGGTTGTTGTCAGGACGTGTTCCTGCTGCTCCTAAAGTTTGCCGTCGTGTTCCGAATGCAATGAGCGGTGGTCATGAAATGGATTGGGTTCGTGCTTGTAAAGAAAGTGCTTCCAGCCGTGTGAAGACTAAATCTGATTTCTCAGAAGCAGGTCCGTTCAACGAAATGGTTGTGATGGGTGTATTGGCTGTTCGTTTGCAGAACTTGAACAAAGAGTTGCTGTGGGATGGTCCTAATATGCAGTTCACAAACATCAAAGATGATGAAATGATCAAGATTTTGATTAAGGACGACTTTAAGATTGTTGATGGTGACCCGAAATTCAACAAGATCTGGACTGATCCTATCAATGCTAAACAGTTTGCAAACGAACTGATCAAGCACAATTATCGTAATGGTTGGAAATTGCCTGATATGCCTAGATAACAGTTTTAAACTTACATAAAAATGAAGAAGTCAGTATTATTTGCAAGTGCCGCGCTGATGATGTGTTATTTCACATCTTGTGGCGGTGGAAAGAAAACAGAAGACGCTGCTGCCGATGCAACAGCCGAAACAAAAACAGAAGCAGCCGTGCCTGAATACACATTATTAGATTTACCGACTGTAGATTTATCTACATTCCCGAAAGATGCCGACGGTTGGATTACTATGTTTGATGGTAAGACATTGAATGGCTGGAGAGGATATGATCGCGAAGATGTTCCTAATGCCTGGGAAGTAAACGACGGCGCAATCCATATTAAAGGTTCCGGTGCCGGTGAAGCCGGTGCAAAAGACGGTGGTGACTTGGTTTTTGCTCATAAGTTCAAAAACTTCGAATTGGAATGGGAATGGAAAGTGGCTAAAGGCGCCAACTCAGGTGTATTTATCCTGATCCAGGAAGTAGAAGGCCAGCCTTCTTATATCTCTTCTCCTGAATATCAGATCCTGGACAATGCAAACCATCCGGATGCTAAGTTAGGAAAAGATGGTAACCGTATGTCTGCTTCCCTGTATGATATGATTCCTGCTAAACCGCAGAACTCTAAACCGTTCGGCGAATGGAACAAATCAAAGATCATGTGTTACAAAGGTACAGTTGTTCATTATCAGAACGACGAACCGGTTGTTGAATATCACTTGTGGACTCAGCAGTGGAAAGAAATGCTGGATGCAAGTAAGTTCAGCAAAGACAAATGGCCGTTGGCTTACGAACTGCTGTTGAACTGTGGTGGACCTAACAAAGAAGGTTTCATCGGTTTGCAGGATCATGGCGACGACGTTTGGTATCGTAACATCAAGATCAAAGTATTAGACTAATTTCGTAATTTACGGATAACTAACTTATTAATACCCGGAATCGGCAATATGCCCGACTCCGGGTATTTTTTTCCAAAAAAGTTTCTTTATCTTGTAACCTTTCCTCCGGAGTGTTAGTCTTATCTGTAAACGAAACAATTAGAAACATTTTAAATATTGAAATTATGGAAGAATGGTTAATTCCTTTGGTTGCGATTATTTGTGCGGTTGGTCTGCCTGTACTGTTGCTTATGATACTTGTCATCAGAACAACCCGGACAAAGCATGAAGAGCGTATGGCTATGATCGAAAAGGGTATCGTACTGGAAGAGCCTGAGCGGAAGGTAAATAAATACAATGCTCTACGCAATGGTTTACTGATGGTTGGACTAGCATTGGGCGCTATGGCTGGTATTTGTTTGGATGATACGATGCCGAGTGACTGGCAAGGTTTTTCAGTTGTTATCTTTACTGTTTTGGGTGGAGGTCTTGCCTATCTCATTTATTTCTTCATCGTTTTGAAGATGATGGAAAAGGAAAAAGAACAATAAAACCGGATTGATGGACGAACAAAAGTGGATAAAAAGCATTCTGGCAGGGGATACCAAAAGTTTCTCCTGCCTCGTCGCGAAGTACCAGCAGATGGCATTCAATATTGCTTTCCGTATACTGGAGAATCGTGAGGAGGCAGAAGAAGTCGTGCAGGATGCTTTTGTGAAGATGTATCGTGCGCTTCCGTCTTTCCAGTTTGGCAGTAAGTTCTCTACCTGGTTCTATAAAATAGTTTACAATACTGCAATAACGGCACAAAGAAAGCAATCTCTTTTTGAGAGTTACGATGATGCCGTTGCAACCGATCTGACAACCAGTGAAGTGGATAGTGCGACTGCTATCCTGGAACGGGAAGACCGGAAAGAAATAATTGCCCGCGTACTAAAAAAGTTACCGGCTGACGAAAGCCTGGTGCTTACTCTCTTTTACCTGGAGGAGTGTTCTATTGCTGACATCGGTCAGATCACAGAAATGACTCCTTCCAATATTAAAATAAAATTGTTTCGGGGACGTAAACACTTCTACGAAACCTTGCAGTTGATGATGAAGAATGAAACAGCATATGTGTTATGAACAAGTCGGATAAAGATATAAACCGTTTGACCAGGAAAATCCTGAAAGAAGGAATGGTCGAACCATCTCCGGATCTGAGCCTGAAGATCATGGATCTGATTATGCAGGAAGAGCCTCTGAAAGTGCCGGAAGTAAAGAAGGTAAAGTGGCATTCCGGGATGTCGCCTTTTATGATAATTGGTATAATTATTGTGTATCTCGTGGCATTTGCCGGATTATTGATGCTTGTCGGTCAGCAACCCGAAGGAAACGTTAACCATCTGTTGACTGGTTTAAAAGAGAAGCTGCCGTTTATCCTGACGATGGTGGCTATTGCCGGGTCGTTGATATTTTATTCGGCTCTGGACAAGGTCTTGGCGTTACGGTATTGATGGAATGTAGTGTCGTTGGTAGGGGCGGTTCGCGAACCGCCCCTACAGGCTATTATAACGCCTTTACACTTATATTACTATAATTATTCCCATCGAAATAAATGCGTCCTTTGTTTCCGCCATTGATTTCGTAATAATGGTTTACTTTATCTTCTGTCGATTTATTGGTGACATTGAAACCGCTGACATTGTGGTTGCCATATTTCATACTTTCGGCAGCCACTTTGAAAGATGCTTTCGAGGGGATATTCACATTCAGGTTACCGTAGCGGGCATCTACTGTCAGGCTTTTGAAATTAGCAGAAAGCTCTTTTATGTTTAGTGAGCTGTAAGCCAGTTCGCTGACATCCAGTGACTCCTTAACAGAACCAATCGTCGCTTCACTGTATTTGATCTCCAGATTTCCCCTGTCGAGACTCTCTATCTTCACATTCCCATATTTGTTTTCCAGGTTGAGTTGTGAGCAATTCCTGATTTCCATATTGGAATACTTGTTATCCGCATTCAGTAGATCGGCATTACCGACTGATACCTTACCGCAATAACCAAAATCCAGATTAGCCTTCGTTACATTATTAATATCCACATTTCCATATTTCACTTCCAGGTTAAGAAGTTCTGTGAAGCTACCTGCATTCAGGTTGCCATATTTCACCTGTATGGTGCTTTTGCCTTCATTCTTATCCGGCAGGTTGATATTTCCGTATTTCTGTGACAGATTGATTGCCAGCTTGGAAGGAATACTGATGTAATAATTGATTGTGAAACGTTCGTTGTTGTTATTGCTCGACCGCTGTTCTTTGAGCGATGTAATGGCAGAAATAGTATTTCCGCTCTTTTTCAACTCGATCTGGACACGATCCAGAGTAGCTTGTGCAGCCTCTTCGGTCTCCGCTTTCGCCTCTATTTCGACGCGGATAAGTGCTTCATTCTTATTCCAGTGCGTTACGGTGATGTTGCCGTAGCGGTTATCGGCAAGCAGCAGGTCGCTCAAGCTGATACTGAATGATTGACTGATCTCTTTCTTCTTGATCCTCTCCGGTTTTCCGGCCCAGCCGCAAACGGTACTTACGATAAGCAACATCGCCAGAAGTAATAGCGAACGGCTTTTTGTTTGTCTTGTATTCATGATGTATCTTATTTATTTGTTGTCATTTTCATTCTCTGTTGTCACCCGCTCCATCTGTTCCAGCATGAAGTTAAGTGTCTCGATACTTGTGCTGTAATGCTGGTTCATGGCAAACAGTGCATCGTTTGAACAGGGCAGTGTAGGAAGGATTGTCTTTTCAAACATATAATTGTCTTTGAGTATCTTCCTGCTTTCCTGTAACAGGCCGGCTGCGCCCGGAGCTTGTTCTTTTTTATACAATGTCTCCATTTGTGCCAGGATATCATCTATCTGCATATTGTAATAGACACGTAGCTCGTTGATCTCCTCTTGTGCCTTGCAGGTTTTCTGAATGGCTGCCTTCTGATGGATGGGAGCAGGCGTACCGCCCGGCATCCGGAACAAAAACAACAGGGCAATAGAAGCTGCAGCGGCAAAAGCGCACAAGCTGTAAAGTTTGAAACGGTTCTTACGCGCAGGAGCCAGTTTCTTTTCGAAGCGATCGAAGTGACCTTCCGGCAGAAGGTCATCTTCAAAAGCTTCTCTATTGGTGTCTATGAAATTCTTTAACTTGTCCATGTCAATTGACTGATATAATGTCCAACAATTTGCGCTTTGCCCGCAGATACTGACTGCGTACGCTTGGCGGCTGAATATTCAGGATAGAGGCAATCTCTTCCATATCATACCCCTCGAAGAGGTAAAGAGAGAGGATCACACGGTAACCGGCCGGCAGCTTGGCAGTCGCTTCCTTTATCTGCTTTACCGAATACTGTATATCTTCCTCGCTTGGTCCATCGGATTCGGGATCGGCATAGTTGTCAGACAACTCGTCCCATTCCGGAGTCTGGCGGCGTACGTAGTCGATGGCCGTATGAACTGCTATCCGGTGCATCCAGGCTTCGAAACACAGATTGTCTTTATACTGATCGATGCGAGTGAAGATTTTCAGGAACGCGTCCTGCATGGCTTCTTCCGCTTCTGAGGTGTTGCCGACGATACGCAGGCAGGCAATGTACAATCGCTGTGCGAATAGTTTGTACAGGGCCAGTTGCGCGCTTCGCTTTCCGCTCCGGCAACCTTCTATCAGTTGTTCTGTAGTTTCGTTCATTTGTTTATATAAACGGAGGGCAAGTTGCAAACGTTGCATCTCCGGCTACGAATTTATACAAAAAAAAGAAAGACATCATCACGATGTCTTTCTCCCTGAACTAAATGATAAAAATAAAAGTTATGTGGGAAGGTTTAATTTGTCGTTTGAAAATCCTCAGTTCCCATCACCGGAGCTCTCCCCGTTGTCGAACCGGATTTGTATTTAAGTTCAATCGTCTTATCTCCATCATACGATTTGTACTTGATTTTCATCGTCACTGTCTCACCTCCTGTTTCCGGCAGACTGTTCAGTCTGAATGAAGCTAATCCCCAGCCTTCGGCGCCTGACAGGCTACCGTTTGCATTATGGCGGAATTCCAGTTCGTATGTATCGGAGTTTTCCATTTTTACGAGATTCATAAAATGTTTGCTTCCGTACTCAAAGTAAGTGGCAAACTGGAAGTTTATATATCCGTCTTCAATCCATACAGACTTCATCGTTACCGGATCTTTACCGTAATATTCATCGTTTTTATCTCCCAGGTCTGGTGCGATCGATTTGGTCAGAACTGTATCTATCCTGTTCAGGCGGATCACATAATCCTGTTCGATGTTCATATCTTTACCCGGTCCGAGTAATGTAAAGTTGATGAATGCTCTTCTTTCTTTACTTACATCGAAGTTCGGAGTGGTAACACCGGCTGCCGGCCAAAATGAAGTAGAATCGTCCCACTGGAGATAATATAAGTTGTTGCCAAGCGGTTTGACTGTTGCTACACCGACACTATATTTATCGAGAGAATAGCCGTCATCATCCAGGCAAGAGTATAATGTAGAAGATACCAAAACAGTACCTAATACCAATAAAAAAGTCTTCAACGTCTTCATAGCTTTCATATCACATTGTTATTTCCCATTCTATATTAAGCTAGATGGGAGATATTTACGAAATGCTGCAAAGACGTATGATAAAAGATGTTAATCTCTCAGTGACTGGTAGATAAGTTCGGCCGTGCGACGGGAAGCCCCCGGTTTTCCGAGCAGGTGGATCACTTCGTCGTAGCCTTCAAGCATCTGATTGCGATAAGCCGGATCGTTCAGTATTCTATCCAGCTCTTCATGGATCTGGCGGGTAGAGAAGCGGGCACCGAACAGCTCTTGTACCACCTCGCGGCCGGCAATCAGGTTGACCAGTGAGATATATTTGGTGTGGAAGAAATTGCGGAAGATAAAACTTGCCAACCGTCCGGCTACCACGTAGTAGCAGACTACCTGCGGTACACGGAACAGAGATGTTTCAAGCGTGGCCGTTCCGGAAGTGACCAGTGCGGCGTGGCTGTGTTGCAGCAGGTCGTAGGTCTTGCCGAAGACGATCCGCGCCTGATGGTTACCGATATATTGTTTGTAGTATTCCGGTTCCAGTCCGGGAGCTCCGGCGATAACCGGTTGATAATCCTGATAGGAAGCGGCTACTTCGAGCATGGTCGGGAGATTGTCTTTGATCTCCTGCCGGCGGCTTCCGGCAAGGAGGGCGAGGATTGGTTTGTCAGGTAGCCCTTCGTCTATTATGAATGTATCGGGCCCGGCAGCTTGCTTCTCTTTATATTGTGCAACTGAGTCTACCGAAGGATTTCCTACATAGTCCACCGAGTAGTTTAGCTTGTGGAAGAATTCCGTTTCGAAGGGCAGGATGCAGAACATACGGTCTACGTAACGGCGGAAGTCCTTGATGCGGTACTGCTTCCACGCCCATATTTTCGGTGATATATAATAGTAGACAGGCAGGTGTAATACTGTCTTTACGAATTTGGCTATTTTCAGATTAAATCCCGGATAATCGATCAGTATGACTACGTCCGGCTGATATCTGCTGATATCTTTCTCGCAAGTCTTCATATTATTCAGGATTGTACGCAGGTTGAGCAACACCGGGATAAAGCCCATAAAGGCCATTTCCCTGTAATGCTTTACTAAAGTGCCGCCTACGGCCTGCATCAGGTCTCCCCCGAAGAAGCGGAAATCTGCTTCCGGGTCTTTCTCTTTCAATGCAGCCATCAGGTTCGACGCATGTAAATCGCCGGAGGCTTCGCCTGCGATCAGAAAATATTTCATAATCCCCAATCGTTATATTTGTTCATCCAATCGTAATCCGTCACGTCAAGTTTGCAGGGGACCAGGGAGGCATATCCGCTGTCGAGTGCCAGTGTATCGTTGTCCGGGTGGATCGGTTTGGCATTCTCGAAAGAGCCGGTCAGCCAGAACACAGGTTTCCCGCTTCCGTTTTCCGAACGTTTAAATTCTTTTACCCATTTCCCGGCAGCCTGGCGACAGATTTTCATCCCCTTTACTGCATCAGTCTTTGGTACGTTCAGGTTCAGGTAAGTACCTGCGGGCAGTCCTTCTTTCAATACACGACGGGCCACCATACGTCCCAGCCGGCAACATTCCGTAAAGTCGGCATCCTCATGATGATCGAGTAGGGATACTCCCAGGGAAGGGACACCGAATACGCAACCTTCGGCTGCTGCTCCCATTGTTCCCGAATAAAGGACGCTGATCGCCATATTTCCTCCGTGGTTGATACCCGAAACCAATAGGTCGGGCTTACGGTCGAGTACTTCGTTGATGGCCAGTTTCACGCAATCAACCGGAGTGCCGGTACATTTATATACTGTCAGTCCTTTTTCTTTCTTCACCAATGAATAGCGGAGAGGATTCTCTGCCGTGATAGCGCTACTCATTCCCGAACGGGGACCATCGGGAGCCATAACAATCACTTCTCCCAGGTCGAGCAGGCATTCTATTAACTCTTTAATTCCTTTGGCGTTTACGCCGTCATCGTTTGTAATCAGGATAAGCGGTCTATCGTTCATCGCGTACTTATTTTTATAATTACTTCTACAAATGTAACGATAATCTTTTGATGGCGGATGCTTTTAATTTATTCTAACGTTCGGTGTGGGTGTTCTGCTCTTGTTGTATGGCCCTCTGGTGATGCTTGCGTACAGTAAGGCTTTTCATCAGCATCTCTAAGGCCGAAGTATAGCATAATTAAGGGGAAAGGTCAGTAATATTAAATAAGAAAGGCATAGAGTACAAATATGTAAGGTATACCTTGCAAAAAAGTAAGGCTTGCCTTACATATTTGCAATTAAGGCCTTTCTTTTATAAAAGTAGGGAGGAAAGGGATAAATCATTAGGTACTTCCGGATTAGTTATCCTAATGAAAGAACTTAGTTGTTTAGGGGAGATAAATCGTAGTTATGGAGGGTTGAGGTCAGAGTATGAGAATCTGAAATTCGAGGTGTATATGAGATGGTATAATAATGTACGCGTGTACATATAATATATGGGAACTGTTTTGTTTGAAGGCTGACTTATGTAATATGGGTTGCAGAAAGCGTAGGAGTGACGAGAAAAAACGATCGTTTTTTCTCGTCACTGGTTTTGTGTTCGTCCTCCAAATATGCGTTTTCATACAAACTATGCTATTCAATTGATAAGAAAGCACATAACATTGAAAAAAAACGTCCTAAAAGAATTGCGGAAATGAAACAAATGCTTACTTTTGTTGACGAGAAAAAACGATCGTTTTCGCTAGTCATAGGATAAAGAAGTATATAAATGTAGCGATCGTATTGAATAAGAACTTATTACACTTTAGTATTAATATTAAATTTTAGAATTATGAACAAAAAGTTTTCTACTTTGATGGCTGTTGCTTTGATGACAGGCTCATTCTCCATGAGCACAATCGCAAGTACAGCCATGTTTGCAGCTCCCGCTGCAATTGAAACAAAAGCAGCAGCTGCTTCTAATGCAAAGGAGGTTGATGATCTTCCTGCAAGCGCCGTGGCTGGTCAATTATCTGCTTTTACAAATAATGCTCGTTTAGTTGTTTTTACCAATGATGGTTCTGGTGCTATTGGAACAGGTGCTAATGCATATCTAAAGGGAACAGGTGATGCAAAATCAGAGGCAGGAGCGTATGTAAGTGGAACTCCTGATGTTTATTATTGGACGCTTCAGACTGATGGTCGCATCTTAAATAAAGAAGGACAAGCTTTAACTTTAGCAGATAAACAAATTTTTGCTGTTGTACCTGTCGTTGATGCAACTGCAGCAACTACTGCAACTCCTTATTTTGTTTTGGCTGTAACTGATGGTGCTACAACTAAGTATGTCGTAACTACAGATGCTAGTACCTTTACTTTAGATGCTGATGTTAAAAAGGCAGCTCTTTTCGCTTCTGTAGAAGCTGAATACAATGTTGGTGTTGCTGGTGATGATATCAACCAAATATTAGGTGATGGTTTTGAATTGACAATAGCAAAGGCTGCAGGTAGCACGGTTGCTATTACTGGAGCAGATGCATTTAAAGGTGTATTGAAAGCAGTAGAGGTTGGTGGTACCACAAATGATGCAACTAAGTATTATCAATTGAAGAATGGTGATAAGTTTGTAGCATTGAAAAAAGGAACAATTGCAACTGATGTAAATGCTGAAGGTGAATTTACTTTAGTTAGTGCTACAGATGTTGTTAAGCCTGAGTATCTTTCTTTCTTCCATGTTTCAAAAGCTGATAATGGTGAAGAAGGTGTTGTTGTAAAAGTATCTGATGATGCTGATGCTACGGCAGGTGCCAATCGTCTTTATGTTTCTTCTTTGAAGAATTCTAATGTTTTGAGTGCAGCCAAGGTTGCTACTGTTACTGATTCTTGGGCATATGTTAAATTAGCAGGTGAAAATACTGTGGATCTTAAGACACTGTTGAAAGGCCAATTTATAAAGATCAGCTATGTCGCTAATGGCAAGGAGAATACGACAGATACTGATAATAAGTATAAAGTTGGTGGAATTTTATCTGTAAGAAACATCGAAAAGGCAGATGGTACTTATGCGAATTTTGCAGATTATGTTGCTAAATCAAGTGTAATAGCAGAAGCTCCGGAAGCTCAGTGGGCATTGACTACTGCTGATGGTGGTAAGACTGTGACTCTGAAAAACCGTGAAAATACAAATGTGGAATTGACTTTGACTCAATTGCGTGCTACAGATAAGGTTGGTGTTTATAAAGCGTCTATTACAGGAGATGCAGATGCTAACGCTCCTAAGTTTGCAAATGATCTGATTACAATATCTTTTGTAGAAAACCATACTAAGACTGATGGCTACATGGTAGAGGCTGATAACGTATTGCGTAATACTACTTATTACTTAGGGCAATCTCGTTTGAGTGCTGATGGTGATATTAATGCTTATTGGGCAGAAAATCATGGAACTCATCAGATTGGAGCTACTGTAGATAAAGAAGTTGCAACTAAGTGGAATTTGCATTTGGTGAAAAAAGCTGATGGTGTAAACGACGCTAAGAATATTACAGAAATAGATTCTGTTCTTGTCGTAAGTACAATGAATGTTTGGAATGAAACAAAGAAAGAATTGACTACAAAGAAAGATACTTTAGTTGTTCTTCCGTATGCATTCCAGAATAGAGAAAACAGAGAATTTGTAAAATTGAATGATGAAGCAAATTTGAAATTCTATATCTGTGATGATAAAAACTTAGATAACGAAAATGCAAGTCCTGCTATTACTCGTCCCGCTCAACGTTTCGCTCTGAAAATGAAACCTAATGGTACTTATAACTATGTAACTCTGGCTGCAAATGCTTATACTGCATCTCCTAATATTGATGCAGTAGCTGAAGTTGGTGCAAATAAAGTATATCAAGCAAACAGTACAAGCAAAGGTACATGGGCTAACATGCTTGCTTACGCCGGTGACGACAACGCTTTAATGGTCGTTGAAAAAACAGAAGATCCTGAATACCGTAAGATCAAAGTTGAGTGGGGTGATACTATCAGCATTTATCGTCAGGAAAACGACGCTCAGAAATTGTATGAAAAACTGGATGCTAAATCTGTTGTTGAAAAAGATACATTGAGCTTCCTGAATATAGATAACGATTATCAGTTCAAAATGAATCCGGCTATCTTTGCTGATACTGCTTATATCAACCGTGGTACAGGTGACGATGCTAATACTTGCTATCAGTATCTGTTGGTTGTTGAACCTAGTTTCGGTTATCACAAAGAAGGTTGTAACGTACCGGGCCACCCACAGACTATTGGAGCTATTGATACAGTGTATGGTCGCTTCTTGGTTAACTTGATTGATACAGCTAACATATATGGTAAGACTCATCTGCATAACAATCCTTATATCAATAAGATTGAAGCAGACGAAAACTTGGCTAAATTGTCATTCGTTGATGGTTACCATACTGGTGATAAACTGTATATTCCGCGTCATAATAATACTGACACTTTGGTGTTAGATATGAGCTCTCCGGCATTCAATGTGGCTAAGTTCGCATTCCGTTATGTAGATAACGAAGCTGGTACATTTAAGATCCAGACTCAGTGGAAAGAATACAATCCTAGCATTGAAAAAGAAAAAGATCTTGCAAGAAGCCAGGAAGGTTACCTGAGATGGGTTAACGGTACAGTTGTTGTTACAAACGGTTATACAAATGGTGACGTATTCAATATGAACGAAAACGTTAAACTGAATCCGGTTGCTAACGAAAAAGAACCTTCGTTATCTACAATCTCTGTAATCGCAACAGACGGTGGTGTTATCATCTCTGGTGCTCAGGGTAAGAAAGTTACTATCAGTAACGTTCTTGGTCAGACAGTTGCTAATACAGTAATCGCTTCTGATAAGGCTGAAATCGCTGCTCCTGCTGGTGTAGTTGTTGTAGCTGTTGAAGGCGAAGCTGCTGTTAAAGCAATCGTTAAATAAGAAATGACTTATTTATAAAGGAAATTTATAATCAAAAATTGTCTTTCATGTGATGGTTCTCCTTCGGGGGAACCATTAAGTAACCTGCGATTGGTGAACAGGTGAATGACGAAATATTAAGTAATAAAATAAAGTTCATCTGTTAAGTACTCCTGCGAAGGAGGAAAGCAGATAAAAAACAAACCTCTCCGGTTACGACCGGAGAGGTTTCGTTTTTTTAAAACTACGTTATCATTTCCAAAAAAACGGTCACATACGCCTCATTTGAAACAAGTTATTAAATATTCTGTTTATATTTGCAAGTTATCAACAGTTAGGGCGACTTTTCAACAAAACGAGCATTGTTTTGCAAAAACCTAATATCGTTAGATTTTTAATGTTTAGTTTTGCCTCTGAATTAAAAGACAAAGTATGGGAAAGATTATCGCTTTAGCAAATCAGAAAGGTGGGGTTGGTAAAACAACGACCACGATAAATCTGGCTGCATCCCTCGCTGCCCTTGAGAAGAAAGTGCTGGTTGTTGATGCAGATCCGCAGGCAAATGCCTCTTCCGGACTGGGTGTGGATATTCGGAGTGTCGAACTGTCCATCTACGAATGTCTGGTGAATGGAGACGACCCGAAAGGAGCCATTATCCCAACCGAGGTGGAAGGACTGGATATTATCCCGTCTCACATCGACCTGGTAGGAGCGGAAATTGAAATGCTGAACATGGAGAACCGGGAGCAGATCCTGAAACAGATACTCGTCCCCCTTAAGGATATGTACGATTTTATCCTGATTGACTGTTCTCCCTCTTTAGGGCTGATCACAGTGAATGCACTGACTGCAGCCGATTCGGTAATGATCCCCGTTCAATGCGAGTATTTTGCACTGGAAGGTATCAGTAAACTGTTGAATACGATAAAGATTATTAAATCGAAGCTGAACCCGGCTTTGGAAATTGAAGGATTCCTGTTGACGATGTACGATTCGCGTCTTCGTCTGGCCAACCAGATTTACGAAGAGGTGAAACGACCGTTCCGCGATCTTGTTTTCACAACCGTTATTCAGCGTAATGTGAAACTGAGTGAAGCCTCTAGTTATGGTAAACCCGTAATACTTTACGATGCCGAGTCGAAGGGAGCGCTTAATCACATGCAGCTTGCGCAAGAGCTGATAGACAAAAATAAATAAGGACAAATTATGGCAGTAATGAAAAGATCGGCACTTGGCCGTGGATTAGATGCTTTAATCACGATGGACGACCTTAAAACCGGAGGTTCGTCTTCTATCAGTGAAATAGCACTGAGTAAGATCCAGCCCAATCCTGATCAACCCCGTTCTATATTTGAGGAAGAAGCACTGGAAGAACTGGCTACTTCTATCCGTTCACTGGGTGTTATCCAGCCGATAACCTTGAAGGAGATCGGTACGGAGAAGTACATGATTATTTCCGGTGAACGCCGTTACCGGGCATCGTTGATGGCCGGCCTGGAGCAGATTCCTGCCTATATTAAGACGGCAGCCGACGAGAATGTAGTCGAAATGGCGCTGATTGAAAATATCCAGCGCGAAGACCTTAACTCGATAGAAATTGCATTGGCTTATCAGAAACTGATAGACAGCTACGGCCTTACCCAGGAGAAACTTAGCGAACGGGTAGGGAAGAAGCGAGCTACCATCGCCAATTATCTCCGCCTGTTGAAACTCCCGGCAGAGATACAGATGGGGCTGAAAGATAAGAAAATAGATATGGGACATGCACGTGCCTTGCTGCCGGTGGAAGATCCAGAAGTACAGCTGGCCTTGTATGAACAGATACTGGCAGAAGGCCTCTCCGTACGTAATGTAGAAGAGATCGTACGAAACGGGGCGGAAGCGGTTGCGCCGGAAAAGAAAGAGAATACAGCCGGACGTAAACCGATGCTTCCTCAGGAATTTAATCTGCTGAAGGATCATTTGTCCCGTTTCTTTAATACGAAGGTACAACTGGCATGCAACGACAAGGGAAAAGGACGCATCACGATTCCTTTTACCTCGGAAGAAGAACTGGAAAGGCTGATCGGCCTGTTGGATAAGTTGAAATAAGTTGACGCTAGATTCGTGAGGATGAAATTAAAAATAAGCAGGATACTATGCTTGCTGGTAGTTCTTGCCGGTATTTCCATGTATGCGAAAGCACAGGGACAAGCAGTAATACTTGATGCTGATACGGTAGTGGTGGCACCACCCGATTCGACAGTGCAGGCTGTGCTTCATGCTGCCGATTCTGTGCCGCAACCCAAGTTTAAGGAAATAAACATGAAACCGTTTAAGCCGAATCCGACAAGGGCTGTTCTTTATTCGTTCGTGCCGGGGTTGGGGCAGATATATAACAGGGCATACTGGAAGTTGCCGATCGTATATGGTGGTTTTATGGGATGTATCTATGCTGTTACGTGGAATAACCGTAACTATAAGGATTATTCGACAGCTTATCTGGATTTGATGAACGATGTGAGGGATCATCCGAATGATCCGACAGCCTGGAGTAAATCCTGGGTGGATATTGCCAAGAAGAATGGGCGTGATCCGGCAGACTTCATAACAAATACGAGGTTGCAGGATAATATAAAGAGTCGTAAGGACTATTTCCGTCGTTACAGGGATTTGAGTCTTATCATTACGGCTGGAGTATATGCACTCTGTATGATCGATGCGTATGTGGATGCACAGTTGTTCGACTTCGATATTTCTCCGGACCTGAGCATGCGGATAGAGCCTGCGGTAACACCGAAAACCAGTTTCAGTGACCGGTCGTATGGCCTGAATTGCAGTATAAAATTCTAATAACACATGAAATATTTACTAACATTACTCTGTCTCTGTTGTCTTTTTACTGTTGCCCGTGCACAGGAAGCAATAACCGACAACGAAGAACCTCAGTATTCGAACCTTTCTGCCGACTCGTTATCTGTAGATGTCGGTCTGATCCCGGAAAGTCTGGATGCTGATGTAGACAGCCTTCTTCGCTCGTGGCACGTCCAATATTTCTCCAAGAGAGATGAATATTGCCATGACGATGATGCTAATGTATACTTCCCTGACTCTGTCTATCGGGAACGTCTGGAAAGATTGCCACGCGTTATTTCTTTACCTTATAATAAGGTAGTACGCGATTGTATCGATTTATATGCTGACCGCCGCCGTAACCTTGTACGATATATGCTGGGGATGGCGGATTTTTATTTTCCCATCATCGAACAGGTTCTTGATGAACACGACCTGCCTATCGAACTGAAGTATCTGGCTATTGTGGAAAGTGCCCTTAACCCTGTGGCCCTATCCCGTGTGGGAGCTTGCGGTCTGTGGCAGTTCATGCTTCCGACCGGAAAGATCTACGGTTTGGAGATCAACAGTCTGGTAGACGAACGTCGTGATCCGGTGAAGGCCACTCATGCCGCCTGCCGTTACTTTAAAGATATGTATGCCATTTATGGCGACTGGAACCTGGTATTGGCTTCTTACAACTGCGGACCGGGAAATGTAAATAAAGCAATACGCCGCTCGGGAGGTAAAACGGATTTCTGGGATATCTTCCCTTATCTGCCCAAAGAAACCCGTTCGTATGTGCCGCTCTTTATCGCGGCCAATTATATTATGAATTACTATTGCGATCACAATATTTGTCCGATGCAGACCAGTATGCCGTTGGCAACGGATACAGTGGTAGTAACGAAAGCCTTGCATTTGGAACAGGTGGCTGATGTGTTGCAGATGGAGATAGAGCAGATCCGTGCCCTGAACCCGCAATACAAGCGTGATATTATTCCCGGAAATGCAGAACCATCCGTTTTGAAGCTTCCGGTCAATCAGACCTATGCTTTTATAGACAAGGAGGACACGATATATACCCATCGGGCAGAAGACCTGTTAGCCGGTTGCCTGGCTTATAATACATCCGAAACAGACAAAGGAAGTACTTCAAATCGTGAGAAGATCACACATCGTGTAGCTTCCGGCGAGAATATTTATACGATATCCGATCGTTACGGAGTAACTCCGAAAGAAGTACGTTCCTGGAACGGCTTGAAATCTAACAGGCTGGCCAATGGACGGCGTTTAACGTTATATGTGGACAATGGAGGTGTGGCATTTGCTTCTGCTTCAAAAGCAAAGACGACAACTAAGACGACTTCTTCTTCAGAAATCGTTGAAAAGCAAAGCAATGGCTTTGTTTCTTACCGTGTTAAGTCGGGTGATTCTCTGTATACTATATCCAAAAAGTATCCCGGAGTGTCGGCCACATTGATCCAGAAGGCCAATGGATTACCGAATGCAAATATCCGTCCCGGACAGGTCTTAAAGATTCCTGTGGGATAAACTCGCTATTTTCCTGGCTTCCTTGTTGATTTTTGACGAATATTTGTATATTTGTGGTTACAGACGTTATATAAAAAGAAGAGGTTGTAACCATGAGTGATACGATAGACACAAAAGACACAAAGGAAGCCGGTGACATGTTACCGGCCATGTCGGCAGATGAGAAGATGATCCAGGATGGGTTTAATGAACTGCTGCAGGACTACCTGAATTCAAATCATAGACGAAAAGTCGAGCGTATCACTAAGGCGTTCAACTTTGCTAACCAGGCACATGCAGGGGTAAAACGTCGTTCCGGCGAACCCTATATTATGCACCCTATTGCTGTGGCGCGTATTGTTTGCCGTGAAATGGGATTGGGTTCAACCTCTATCTGTTCCGCTCTCCTCCATGATGTAGTGGAAGATACTGAATACACCGTACAGGATATTAGTGATATGTTCGGTCCGAAGATTGCACAGATCGTGGACGGTCTTACCAAGATATCCGGAGGAATATTCGGGGAACAAGCCTCGGCGCAGGCGGAGAACTTCCGTAAGCTATTGCTCACCATGAGTGATGATATCCGGGTGATCCTGATCAAGATTGCCGACCGTCTGCATAATATGCGAACCCTGGGTTCGATGCTTCCCGCCAAACAGTTCAAGATTGCGGGAGAAACGCTTTACCTCTACGCTCCTTTGGCACATCGTCTGGGCCTTTTCACCATTAAGACGGAGCTGGAAGACTTGAGCTTCAAATATGAACATCCGCAGGAATATGATTTCATCGAGAAGAAGTTGCAGGCGACGGAAGAAAGCCGTAATAAGCTTTTCGAACATTTCGCCGTTCCTGTCGATGAGAAGCTGAAAGAAATGGGGCTGCATTATGAAATGAAAGCCCGCGTAAAGTCCGCTTATTCCATCTGGAACAAGATGGAAAGCAAAGGGATTACTTTTGAAGATATCTATGACCTGTATGCTGTCCGTATCATCTTCGATCCGCTGCCGGGGGTGGATGAAAAGAATATGTGCTGGGATATCTATTCTGCTATTACGGATATCTACCGTATCCGTCCGGACCGTATCCGTGACTGGGTGAGCCGTCCGAAAGCAAACGGTTATCAGGCATTGCATCTTACCGTCATGGGACCCGATGGGCAATGGGTGGAAATACAAATCCGTAGCCGTCGTATGGACGATATTGCCGAGAAAGGGTTTGCTGCTCACTGGAAATATAAGGAACATAGCGTAGAAGAAGATACGGAGCTGGATAAATGGCTTCAGACTATTACGGAAATCCTGGAAAGTCCGGATCCGAATGCACTCGACTTCCTGGATACGATCAAACTGAATCTGTTCACTTCCGAAATATTTGTATTTACTCCGAAAGGAGATATCAAGACACTTCCGCAGGGAGCCACAGCGCTTGACTTTGCTTATGCCCTGCATACCAATATCGGAAATAAATGTATCGGAGCGAAGGTTAATCATCGCCTGGTTCCTCTCAGTCATCCGTTGGCAAGTGGTGACCAGGTTGAGATCCTGACTTCCCGTTCGCAGGAACCGCAGGCGGAGTGGCTTAACTTTGTCACGACGGCAAAGGCGAGAGCCAAGATCGATGCCGTATTGAAACGTGCCCGCAAAGATGCGGCTAAGCTGGGAGAAGAGAAAGTGATCTCTGCATTCAAACGTTCGGAGATGGAAGCAAGTACGTCCAATCTGGATAAGCTATGTATGTATTTCGGTTTCTCCAAGCGTGAAGAGTTCTATTATGCCGTGGAAAAAGGAGATGTGGTACTTCCTGAGAATATCAAGAAGTTGCTGAAAGAAAAGACGGATAACCTCTTGTTTAAATACGTAAAACAAGCGTTAGGTGTCGGCTCTAAAAAGACGGAAGAGGAGAAGCCGGAAGAGAAACCTAAGACAAAATACGATAAATCGAAACCTTATATCCTTCGTGAAGAAGCATTCGAACGCAATTATGTGATTGCCGAATGCTGTAAACCGATTCCGGGCGATGATGCGTTAGGCTTCATCAACGACGATGGAAATGTGGTGGTTCATAAACGTTCCTGCCCGATTGCCATGCGTTTGAAGAGTAGTTTCGGCGAACGTATCCTGAATACCGAGTGGAGCAGTCATAAGAATGCCTCTTTCGAAGCTACGCTGGAAGTGAAAGGTATCGACTCGATCGGAGTGTTGAATACGATCACTAAGACGATTGCCGATGATTTCAATGTGAACATTATGCGCTTGTTGATCGAAGCGAAAGACGGTGTGTTCGAAGGCCGGATCAAGATGAAAGTGCATGATGTGGAAGACATTCAGAAGATGTGCGTGACACTCTCCAAAATCAAGAATATTAAGTCGGTAGGACGTGTTGCCGATTAGTCAGTAGGTATTTTCAGCCTGCAAAATACATATTTATAGGTATTGCCTTTGTAACCGGGATATCTGACCTTTGTCTTCATCAATTAAATAATAAAACAGATGAAGACAATAGGTATTTTTTACGGTTCGTCAACCGGAACGACAGAGGATATTGCAAAACGTATAGCAGCCAAGTTAGGTGTGGATGCTTCTAACCTGTATGATGTGGCGAAGGCTTCTCCTTCGGATCTGGGTAATTATGAAGCATTGATTCTGGGTAGCTCTACCTGGGGAGCAGGCGATTTGCAGGATGACTGGTACGATTTTCTTGCCAAAGTAAAGAAGCTGGATTTATCCGGTAAGCTCGTTGCTATTTTCGGTTGCGGCGACTCTTCCTCTTTCAGCGACACGTTCTGTGACGCGATCGGAACAATCTATACGGATCTTCAAGGTACAGGATGTACGTTTATCGGATCAGTACCGACAGATGGTTATTCGTATGATGACTCGACAGCTGTTGTTGACGGTAAATTCGTCGGACTTCCTTTGGATGAATTGAATGAAGACGATCAGACCAACCCGCGTATCGACCAGTGGATCGAAACGTTAAAACAGGAAGGTCTGGAATAAGCATTTTCGAATTGTAGTTTTTAAGATAATATCAGCAGGCAAGATGGTAACAACCAGGAACAGGATACCCGGAGAAGTGAAAGTCTTTCTTAATCATATCTATGAATATAAGAAAGGGATACGGAGTATGGTTTTATGTACGATCAATAAATCGTATGAGCAAGTCGTTACGGACCGCTTGGAAAGTCAACAGATTTGTTATGTAAAGCAGGATGCAGGAGAGAGAAGTGTCAATATTTATTTTGGAAGGCCTGAATGCATAGAAGCTATTCGTTTATTGGTGACCCGTCCGTTGAACTTACTTACGCCGGAGGAGGATTTTATTCTTGGAGCTTTGCTTGGGTATGATATCTGTATGCAATGCGAACGTTTCTGCACAAGGAAAAAGCAGCGGCTAACGTCTGCCTGATCGATATGGTTGTTTAAAGTTTTCCCTAAAGTTGTTTATTTTCCCCGTTATCCTGTTTGGATAGCGGGGTTTTTCTTACCACGCAAGAGGTCGTTGTCTGAACGTGCAAAGGGTCTTTGCGTGGTAAGGCAAAGACCCTTTGTCGTAAAAAGTATCTTAGTAAGATATCTTGATACCGGCGAAATAGCTTCTCGGCGTTGCCGGTCCGTAGATGTAGGCAGAGTCACGGTTCGGACCCTGGTCGAAGTCGGACTGGTAGGCTTCGAAGATATTCTGTACGCCGGCATTTACTTCCAAAGTGATATCTTTGTAGATATGGAAATCATACGCCAGTTTGATGTTCATGTCGAAGAAGTCCGGTGTATTGACTGCTTTATCCATAGGGATATAACCCGCCAGATGCTGCACCAACATGCTGCCGGTGTAAGTTCCGGACAAGGACGCTGTGAAATGTTTCAACGGAGTGAGTGTCGCGGTAAAGTAACCGTATGTATTGGGTGTACGGAACATCTTCTTTTCGGTCGGCACGTTCTCGTTTTCACTCCATTTCTCCGGTTCGTTATAACGGCTACGCTGTAAGGTGGCTCCTGCCTGTAACGATAACCAGGAAGAAAGGACGCTTTTCCCTTCCAGGGTCAGTCCCATCACTTTTGCTCCCGAACCGTTGCGGCGTTCTTTGATGATATTGCCCTGTTCGTCTTTTCCGATTTCTTCCAATACGAATACATCGTTCAGACTTGTATAAAAACCTTCTACCAGGAAGTTGACCTGGATACCGTTCTTAAAACGATGATAAAAGTCGACCGATGTACTGAGGCTTTGCGATTTCTCTTCCTTTAGGTCTTTCGCCCGTCGTATCATCGCTATCTCACCTCCGACGGCAGAGATGTGCATGTCTTCGTCGAAAGCCTGCGGAGCACGGAAGCCACTGGAATAGCTGGCACGTATATTGATATCCTCCGTCGGGTTGAAACGAACGTTGGCACGGGGACTGAATACTACATTGTCTATCATGTTGTGCTTGTCCATACGCGCTCCGACCAGGAAGCTCCACCGTTTATTTTTCCATTCGTTCTGCAGGAAAAGGCTTTCGATATGGACCTTTTGGTTGGTGTAGCGGTTATAACCGATCATTTCGTCTTTCAAATGGTCGTAGTTGTATTCCAGTCCGGCGGTCAGGTCTGATGGCATAAAGAGGAACTGGTCGAAGCTGTACGAATATTGTGTCCCGGTCATAAAGGTCAGGTCGGTTGTCTTACCGTATGCATTCGGGTCTTGTCCGGTGCCGTAATAGCTGTCACGGTCGGTGTTCTGAGCCGAGGTGAAGACGCTGAATTTATGCTTGTAATCGGATGAGAAAAGATCGAACTTCAATCCTCCACCGTCAATGGAGTGCTCCAACTGTTCGGCTATATCCGCTTCATGAGGCGGACGGTCCAACAGGTTACCGCCACGACGGTATTCGTTCATGTGATGATATTCGAACGTCAGCTTGCTGTACGTACTTGTTTTCAGATAGGAGCGGAAACCTACCGTCTGATTTTTCAGCTTGGGTAGTTCGGTGTAGCCGTCATTATCATAATCGTAGCCGGAACGGTGGCGGTTCTGTCCGAAGATATACATACCGGCCTTCCCGTTTTCCGTTACCAATGAAGCATTCAGCGTCGTATTATTGTCAAAGGAAGAACTTCCTCCGATAGAAGACAGGGTATGTGTCAGTTCGCCCGAGTTGCGCAGCGGCTCCTTGGTAATGATATTGATCGTCCCGGCAATGGCAGAAGAACCGAACAATGCCGAACCACCGCCACGCATCACTTCCACACGGTCGATCATATTTGCCGGAATCTGTTCCAGCCCGTAAACACCCGATAGTGCACTGAATATGGGACGCGAGTCGATCAGTATCTGCGTATAAGGTCCGTCCAACCCATTGATACGTACCTGCTGGAAACCGCAATTCTGGCAATTCGTTTCCACACGTACACCCGGCTGGAAGTTCAGTCCTTGCGCCAGGTTTACCGCACTGGTCGTATTAAAGACTTTCGAGTCGATCACATTTACCAGTGTAGGAGCCAGGCGGCGCGATGTTTCACTCCGGTTGGCCGAAACGACTACACCGTCCAGAGCGATGCGATCTTCTTCCATCTCTACATTGACTTCCTGTGTTTTCCCTTTCTCCAGTTTCACTTCCCGGGTGACAGTCTTGTAACCGAGATATTTAAATTCGAGGGTGAACTTACCTTCCGGCAGGTTCTTCAGGAAATAATGGCCGGAGTTGTCGGTTGTCGTTCCGATGGTTGTTCCCTTTAGTATAACGGTGATAAATGGCAGATGCTCACCGGTTTCTTTATCCAATACATGCCCGAATACGTTTGCATCCGATGCGTTCATTTTCTCTTCTTCTGTGGCCCATGCAACCGTAAGGGTACAGCAAAGGCATAGTATAAGTGTTATAATCTTATTCATATTAATTTAATCTGATAAATAGGTAATACAATAATTGAATGCCCGGTACTTTCCGGGATTCTTCTTCCCAATTGAAGAATTTGCCACAAGCATGGCATAGTTCTGCCACAGGCATGGCACAACTCTGTCACAGGCATGGCATAACTTTGCCATAGGCGTGGCACAACTTTGCCAACGTGATGAAAAAAGTTGGCAAATAGCATGGGTGCATATTTATCAGACTACAGGAGGGGCGCGAAGAGACGGTTCTCCTTGTATAGGAACCAGATAATCCGGGTAGACCGGATTGCAGGATAATTTGAATAATACGGTGAGGAAAGCGGCAAGCAATAAAGATACAAATGCAGCACCGCTAATCTGAATAGTCGATAGTTGATGAAGTAACTGGAACTCCGCATAACCATGTTCATGGTCCGGACGTCCGTCGTCTGTCTTGTGGTAAGGGTGCGAATGGACGATCGTGACCCCATTCACGATATGAACGTGGGTAAAGGCTATCAAACATCCCAGATATGCAATGAATAATGCCGGGAGTGCAATTCGCAAATATTTCCTATACTTCTCCATCACCTTTTGCAAATATAGGGCATTTTATTGTATTGTCAGATAGGTATGATATGAAATCTATATTAAATACCTATTGATGGGTACTATGCTTTTGTTTGAATGAAGATTTCAATTCAACGAATAGTTCTGTGCCAGATAAGGGGACTTCTTTCCGTTTCTTTTGGCGGAGAGAAGTTCTTTCAGTTCTTCCAATTCCATTTTGTTGAGGCAAAAGTAAATGCTTTCGGATTGTACTTTGATACATATTTTGCGGTTGGAGGCGAAATGTTGGTTACGTTGTTCCGACAGGTCACCGTCGATGCTGTTTATGTACTTGCGGAAGCCCTGGAAGCCTGCTTCCGTAAAGCAAAAGAAGAAGTTACCGAACTCCAGGCTATAGGTGTTACAACACTTGCAGAAGGAGAGTTGACCGTTGAATGTCTTATTTATTATTGTCATAATGGATAAATGAGATGTTCTGTTTTACTGTTGTCAAAGGTCATTATTCTCTGGAATATGTGCAATCGCCATAAGAGGGTAAATTGAAGGCTTCCGTTACCTATAAAAAGGTAAAAGCCTCTCCTCACGGGGAAGCTTTTATCTAAAAATTAGCTTTTAGCTTGCAAATTAGCGATTATGATTTATTTAAAATGAGATTATTTTAAGCGTTTGTAACCGTATACTGCTTTGTTACCCAACTCTTCTTCGATACGGAGCAACTGGTTGTATTTAGCCATACGGTCTGAACGGCTCAGTGAACCGGTCTTGATCTGTCCGCTGTTGGTAGCAACGGCGATGTCGGCGATCGTTGCATCTTCTGTTTCGCCGGAGCGGTGAGAAGTGACGGTCGTGTAGCCGTGACGGTGAGCCATCTCGATAGCATTCAGTGTTTCAGTCAATGAACCGATCTGGTTTACTTTGATCAGGATCGAGTTGGCGCAACCTTCCTGAATACCTTTCGACAGGAAGTCGACGTTTGTAACGAACAAGTCGTCACCCACCAGCTGGCAACGGTTACCGATACGGTCGGTCAGCTTCTTCCAGCCTTCCCAGTCGTTTTCGTTCATACCGTCTTCGATAGAGTCGATCGGGTATTCGTTGATCAGTTTTTCCAGGTAGTCTACTTGTTCGTCGGAAGTACGTTTTACACCTTTGTCACCTTCGAACTTCGTATAGTCGTAGATACCGTCTTTGTAGAATTCGGAAGAAGCACAGTCCATACCGATCATGATGTCTTTGCCCGGTTCGTATCCGGCAGCCTTGATAGCGGCAAGGATTGAGTTCAAAGCATCTTCCGTTCCTTCCAGAGCTGGAGCGAAACCACCTTCGTCGCCTACGGCAGTGCTCAGGCCACGGTCGTGCAATACTTTCTTCAATGCGTGGAACACTTCGGCACCCATACGCAGACCTTCCTTGAAAGAAGAAGCACCTACCGGACGGATCATAAATTCCTGGAAAGCGATCGGAGCGTCACTGTGTGAACCGCCGTTGATGATGTTCATCATCGGAACCGGCATCACGTATGTGTTTGTTCCGCCGATATATCTATATAAAGGAATATCCAGATAGTTGGCAGCAGCCTTGGCAACTGCAAGGGAAACACCGAGGATGGCGTTTGCACCGAGGTTTGATTTGGTCTTCGTTCCGTCCAGTTCGAGCATGGCCTGGTCGATACCTACCTGATCCAATGCTGACATGCCTTTCAGGGCCGGAGCGATTATCTTGTTTACGTTTTCAACAGCTTTCAGTACACCTTTACCGCAATAGCGCTTCTTGTCACCGTCGCGCAGTTCCAGTGCTTCGTGTTCGCCGGTCGATGCGCCGGAGGGGACAGAAGCTCTGCCTGTTACACCTGATTCCAATAATACATCTACTTCTACGGTAGGGTTACCTCTTGAGTCGAGGATTTCACGTCCTGTAATCTTTTCTATTTTCATTGTTTGTTCATTTTTAAGACGGAACAAATATAGAAAGAGATCGGAGAACGTGAAATCACCATAAATGGGCATTCTGTGCCCGTGAAATACCTATTTGTTGGTAGGGTAGATCTTCGATAGGAACTTCTCTTTGTCTACGATGAAACGGATATGCGTCCCTTCGCCGATCGTCCCCTTTGAGTCTTGTGCCACAACGCTGAAAGTGAGTTTGCGGCCATCCGCTTCCTGTAAGGTTGCCGTGGCGGAAATTGTTTCTCCCAGCGGGGACGGTTTGATATGTGACGTGTTCATCTGTGCACCTACGGTTGTCGAGCCTTCCGGCAGTCCGGAGGCAACAGCCAGCATGGCTGCGTTTTCCATTAAAGCCACCATCGACGGTGTGGCGAATACATCCAGGTCGCCCGATCCCATGGTACGGGCTGAGTTAGCAGCACTGACTACGGTACTGCTTGTGTGTTGTAATCCTTTTTCCAGCATATTTATTGAGTTCTCGAATTGTGTCGCAAAAGTACAGGAAATAACCGGAAAAAAAGGCGGAAGCCCCACAGGATTTTAATATCTTAGCAGCCTGAAGACTTAATCAGTAATACCATGAAAAGAAGAAACTTTTTCCGTTCGCTGGCCCTCGGTGGGGCAAGCGTTGCTTTTTCTCCTATCGTAAAGGCTGCTCCAGCGGTACACGCAGATAAAGAGAAGCCGGCAACCAATATAAAGGATACCCTGGCCATCCCCCGGAACGAACATTCCATGCCGGGTAAATATCCCGGTAAAGTAGCCTGTACAACCCATCCCGGCTGTATTGTCGACGGACAGCCTTCGGAAGGGATCGCCTATGAAATGCTTCGGAACAGTATGTTGAATCTGACAGGGAAAAGTAACCTGAAAGAGGCGTGGCTGCAGTTTGTCGGTCCCGACGATGTGATCGGGCTGAAAGTAAATCCGATTGCCGGAAAGCTGTTATCTACCTCGCATGCTTTGACGCAATCCATTATCAACCAGCTGGAAGAAGCCGGCATCCCCCGAAAGAATATCGTTATCTGGGACCGGCGTGAAGCGGATTTGAAGGAGTCGGGCTTTACCGCTGAGAACTATCCGGATATAAAGATCATCGGTACGGAATACCCCGATGAGAACGGCAGTTACATCAATGCCGAAGGTAAGTTCTACGGCGAAGAACGGATCGATAAGGAGCAGTACTTTTCCGTCGACATCGAAGGAGAATATGACGCTTACACCATGCCTTTTATGATCAATGGCGGAAAGAACTCTTATTTCACGAAGATATGTACGGAGATGGTGACGAAGATTATCAACGTCCCTGTATTGAAGAATGCCGGAACGACGATCACCTGCTGCATGAAGAACCTGGCTTTCGGTTCGATTACGAATACCGCCCGGCTTCACGGTCCGATGTGGCATGATACCTGTGCTTCGGTTTGTGCTTTCCCTCCGTTGCGGGATAAGGTGGTGTTGAATATTGTCGATGGAATGATCGGTTGCTTCGACGGCGGACCGGCTGCCAATCCGCAATTTATCTGCCATTATAATACCATCCTGGCGGGAAGCGACGCGGTGGCAGTCGACCGTATCAGTTACGATATAGTGATTGCCAAACGTATCGAAGAGGGGTTGCAGGAAGAAGAGAAAGCGGGAGCACGTACCTTTATGGATATGGCGCAGGAGTTTCAACTCGGCGTGGCCGATAAGGATAAAATCGAACTGATAGAAACAACGTTGCAGGCATGAAACATTTTATACGATGGGCAGGTTTCCTATTGTTGATCCCCGCCTTTTTGGTTGCACAGGAGGTTGAAGTGAAAAGGGAACGGGTGTTTACAGGCTCGGGACTCTACGGTTTTATGAATGGAGGAGCGGAGCAGTTCCTCGAATACGGTGTCAGTAAGCTGACAGCCCGCGATGTCGTTTACGAGGGGCAGGAATATACGATCGAGATCTATGAGATGCCGACACCTGAGGATGCTTTCGGTATCTATTCGCTCCATGTGTTCCGCTGTCAGCGGGCGGATACGCTGGGTTGCATCGATTGCCTGTCGCCTTACCAGTTGCAGGCTGTGGCTGGCGATAAATACGTATCGGTGGTGTTCCCTTCCGGCTCGGCTGCAGCAAAGAGTAAGGTGGATGAGTTGATCCGGCAGTATCTTCCGATGGACGGGAAAGATAACCCGGCGATACCGGCGCTGTTGAAAGAGATATCCCCTTATTCCGGCAAACTGAAATTCCTGCGCGGACCGATAGGCATATCCGGTGTCAGTACTTCGCTGATGCATTATCTGGAAGGCATTTCCTATACGGGTGTCTGGTTTATAGCCGATAAGCCCTCGAAAAGCTATCGTGCCTGGGTCTGTGTGAAGGATGTAAAAGAGGTGGAGAAGCTAAAAGAAAAAGTTCCCGCCTCCGATATTATTCAGAGCGGGAACGATTTCATCTATTTAACGGGTAAAGAACAGGAAAAAGAGGAAGACGATCACGGCGGGTTCGGTTTCTGACCGGGGCCGTGATTGTCGGTATCCTATTTGTTCAGAACCTTCAACAGTTTTGTTCCAGGCCGGAATTTCACTGATACGCGACGAGGGATCTTGACTGCAACACCTGTCTTGGGGTTGCGTGCCATACGTTCAATCTGTATCCAGGGGTGTAATGCCCCGAAGTTATGAAAACGAATTTCAGAGCCTTCGTTCAGCGTATCGGAAACGATACGGAGTAATGCTTCGACAGTTCTTTTTACCTGTGTCGCTTTTTGTCCGGTATCTTCGGCAATTCTTTGTACCAATTCTGTTTTCGTCATATCGGTTTTCTTATAAGATTACTTTGTATCGTGCGGAACCGACCTGTACGATATAGATACCTGCCGGTAATGTCCATCGGGTATCGCCTGCCGGGATGTCTGCCTGTTTAACCAGTGAGCCTGTCAGGTTGTAGACCTGTACTGTTTGTGCTGTCGGGCTGCTGATATGCAGGTAACCTTTAGCTGCCCATACCTTGATGACATCTGTAGCTATTGTTTCGTTAGCTACCGGATCGGGGTTCTTTACGATGCCGTCGATAAATATCTCCATATCGTTGCGGACATATTTGACGATATAAGCTCCGTCGCTACTGCGCGGCGTGATGGTCTCACCGCGGTCGGTAGTTATGACGGGTTCCGATTGATCGTATTCCTTATCTAGCGTGAGATAGAAACGGAAGTTACTCCATGCTTCCACATCGTATTCTCCGGCAACAGGATCGGTGATGGCACCTTCTACGAGTGGCAAAGTGACTGTGTAGTAAACCGGCGGTACAGGATCGGGATCGACAGGTGGCTGCGGATCGGGGTTGTTTTTGCTGAATGTGGCAGCAATTGTAACCGCTTCGGCTGGCATGTCAAAAGAATACTTGTTGTTGCCTTCGCTGTTGACCGTTACATTTCCACTTCCGGTTTTCGTAACGGTCGGTTCTCCATCAAGTTTGTAACCGTTGTCCGGTGTAACTGTGAAGATGACTTTCTCATTCTCTATTGCCTCTGTTTTATCTCCTTCTATACTGATGGCGCCATTTGTTCCATTCGCTATCGTAATGGGAGATTTAGCAATAAAGACGGCAGCGATTGTAACCTTTTTTCCTGGCATCGTAAAGTAATAGTGTCCGGCACTTTCTATTATAGGAACGGCTTCTTCTCCTTCCGGTTGATAAGTCAGACCATTTAATATAAAGTTAGGTTTCGGGGTGATAGTCAGTTCTACCCGTGTGGCTTTGCCCGCATACGTCTTATGGTACTTTTCATATACAGAACCATTTGCGGGTGTTGTAAACTCCAGCGGATAAGGGATCGACACATCCGGCTGGTTAGCCATCAGGTTGCCGTCGGTTGTTTTTAGTTTGGGCATTATGGGTAATGTACCGTTTTCCCAATCGCTTGTATTATCCAGAATGCCATTAGGTATCGGATCACTGTTCCTCCAATCCCAACCAGCACCATTCTTATCCGTTGCATCAGTTCCGGTGATGGGGATTGATGCACTGCTTGTGATATCTTCCCAAATGATATTATCATAAGCATGATTGCTGGAAAGAACGGGAGCTGTACCGCTTGAATATATTTCGCCTAATATTCTTCCGGTCTGAGTGGTTACAGTACCATCCTTTGTTACCAGCTTATAATTCAATGAAAGACAGTTAGATATTGAAGTTGCATTTGACTCCTGATAGATAAGTCCGACAATACCTCCGGTACCTCCTGAATAAATAGGATTTTTAGCACTGATTATGCCGGATGAAAAACAGTTACTAATGGTTGTGGAAGAAGTTCCGTCTTGAGTATCTCCAACTATTCCGCCTGCACCGATACGATTTCCTCCATCTTCTTCTCCACTATATATATCCACTGTCGAATAACAATTACTGATGGTAACGCCATCTGCATTCCCGATCAAACCTCCGGCATTGGCAGTTACGTTTTCTGTTCCAGCTGCATATATACATCCTCCTGTAGTGTAACAGTTTTCTATGGTGGAATTGAGACAGGAAGCGGCAATACCTCCTAAATAGCAATCTGCTGGGGCGTAGTCTGCATTGGTGATTTTTCCTGTTAATCCCTTTTCTGAAATTACGACTCCCAGATTCCGGATAACTCCGTCTCTTACGTAATCAAATAAACCGGCGTGAATCTGTTCTCTGTCTCCGACTGTTTTATTAAAATACAGGTTTTGAACCTGATAGCCATTCCCATCGAATGTTCCCTTGAAAAATATTCCATACTCGGTTCCGATCGGTACCCATTGTTTACTTTCCAGGTCGATGTCGGCAGTCAGTTTGACAAATTTGCCGGCAAAATCGTTTCCGGCATTTACCCAGGTTGCGAAAAACTCCAATTCACTTGAATTGGCTATTAGGAAGGGATCGCTTTCTGATGTACCCGGTGCGGCGGCAAGCGGGGTTGAAGTCAATGTCGGATAATTGTTGCCGGGAACCAGTTCCCAGGCATATCTTGTCACTTTTGAAGCAGCTTTTCCCGAATAGTTGAAAGCTCCTTCATTCATGATCTGGGTTAGGAATCCGCTTTTCATGGAAGAGAGAGGGAGAGCTAAAAGATTTTCACTTGTTCTTTCGGCATCGTTACCGGTTCCATTCGCATGGGCATCTTCATTCCAATAACAATTAAGCAACGGAGAGCGTGGAACGGCATTACCGGCAAATCCTCCTATGTGGGAATTAGAACCACCTTCCACAGTCCCTAGTGAATAGCAGGAATGTACATCGTTTGCTTCAATATCGTCTGAACCACCGCAACGTCCGATAAATCCTCCGATATAGGCATAATCTCCCCCTTTTACATTACCGGTTGAATAACAGTTATAAATGATAGGATTACCGCCTGAGGTAGTTCCGTTATTTCCTACAAATCCTCCTATGTAGCAGGGATAAGTACGAGGAATAATACTCCCATTTCCCCCTGTCACATCTACAGATGCATAACTGTTTGAAATAATGGAACAGGTACTATACCCCCCCAAATTCATTCCGACTAATCCTCCGAAATAGCCATCATCTCCTCCTACAATTTTTCCGGTGGCACTGCATCTTTCTATTGTTCCACACTGCAAACCTGCCAGTGTTCCGGCGCCCCACTCATAATATTCATCTGATACCTCGGGTTTTGTTATCTGTAGATCGGCGTTCCGGACATGTAAATCTTTGACAGTTTCTTTTCCGGAAGGAAACCCCGGATCTCCTATAATGCCAAATAAACCGGCAAATCGATATTCGCCCGTTATTTTCAAATTCGATACAATGTGGTTTTGTCCATCGAAGGAACCAAAAAAGTTTTTTTCCATATAACTAGTATAACCACTCACAAAACCAATTCCGATCGGAGTCCATTCGTGTCCTGCCAAATCAATATCGGTCGTAAGAGTCAGTGTACAGCCTTTAAACCATTTATCGCTGGGTGTAGCTCCGGTTTGTTCGCTGTTGTTGACCATTTGGGCCACCCAAGCCAGTTCTGCTGCCGAACTGATATTGACAGTAGCATTTCCTGTTGCCCATCCGGCAGGTTCTGTAACGGTGTGTCCATCCCATACGTCTACTTGTGCTATCGTCATATGGGAAATGGTTAAAAAAGCAAGCAGGTATAGTAACCTGCTTGTGATCAAAGTAATTTTTGTTTTCATGTTGTTTTATGTTTTATTTATTGAATATGTATATGCGCAGGCCTTGCGCACGAGGGTGCGCATCGGTTGCGCATACCCTTGCGCAGCTATCGCGCACGGTAATGCGCAATGACTGCGCAAGAAAGTTTATTCAATTACGGGGCGATCGTCATCATCATCGCTTCCGGCGCCTACCGTCAGCAGGTAAGGGAAACGATTGCGGCGAACCTCTTTTAATAGTACCGTGCGATTACCTCCGTATTGGGTGGCGACTTCCAGATAATAGGTACCGTCAGCCAATGCCGGAATGATAAAAGAGAAGAAAGAAGGATCGTTGCGTGAAACGGAAGTCATTGGGACGGCTGTTTCGGTGTCGTCTGCTGCTTTGATGAAGAAGAAACCGACGGGACTGCCTTCGGCTCCGACGATCTTTACACGTTTGCCTTCGCCATTGAGTGTATTGCCCGGAGTGAGTTTTGTGTTTACTTCGCCTGTGAATACGTCGGTTACTTTGGTGATGGTAGGGAGACCTTCTGTCACTTCACCGACGATCACGCTGATGGCTTTAAGGTCTTTCCTGAATTCGACACGGGGAGAACAGCGAAGGGTCACATTGTTCTTTTCCGGATCGAATTTCGCCTTGGGACCGATGAAGGGACCATCCACTCCCAGGGAGTTATTTGCGAAGCCGAACTCTACGGTAGAAGCAGAGTATAATTCTTCCTTCGCAACTTCCATCAGATCGTTGTAAGCGCTTCTTAATTCGGAAGCGGAGAACTTACTTTTGCCTTTTGCAGCGATGTTGCACAAATCATCGATTGTGCGGTTGGCGACGTATGTGACATTGAATGTGAAGTCATCTTCACGTTCTGTCAGCATGTTTGCTACCAAATTGCCAGTGATGCTACGCATCTTGGGATCAGTTGTTGCCATGATTAATACAGATTTAATTAGTTCATAGTGAACTATGTCATACCTATAAAAATCAAAGCTTTTATTTCTACGGATACCCCTGTTTTTAGTCGTAAATCACCAATATCTCCCTTAGAAAGAGAATTGAAGAAATCCCTTGGTGGTACCAAATGAAGTTTTGTATTTAGACCGAAAAGAGTCATGACTTGATGCTATTTTGCAACAAGCCATGAAAAATAGTATATAACGTTATGTCTGTTTGTAAGGTTTTGCTACATTTGTAGCCATTATTAACGTAGTTCACTATGGACTATGTTGAATAAATCCCCAATTATAAGACAGTTATAATTTCCATCCAATTGTCTTTTCCTGTATCGACCATAGTTTATGATATAATCCCTGATTGCGAAGCAGTTCGTCGTGTGTCCCTTGTTCGGCGATATGGCCGTCTTCCAGCACAATGATCTTGTCGGCGTTGCGGATTGTCTTTAGGCGGTGGGCGATGACGATGACTGTGCGGCCTTCGATCAGGGTGTTGATGGCTTTTTGTACTTCCACTTCGTTTTCGGGATCGAGGGAGGCGGTGGCTTCATCCAACAGGACGACCGGAGCCTCTTTCAGCATGGCGCGGGCGATGGAGAGGCGTTGCTTTTCGCCACCAGACAATGTACAACCACCTTCGCCAACCATCGTGTCGTAACCACCCGGCAGACGCATGATGAAATCGTGGCAGCAGGCTTTGCGGGCAGCGGCTTCTATCTCGGCATCGGTTGCATTGCTTTTACCGAAACGGATATTGTTCTTGATCGTGTCCTGGAACAGATAGACATCCTGGAAGACCATCGATATATGCTTCATCAGCGACTCGGGTTCCAACTCTTTCATATCCTGTCCGTTCAACAGGACTTTCCCTTTCTGCGGATCGTAGAAACGGGCGCATAACTTCATCAGCGTGCTTTTACCACTTCCCGATGGACCGACCAGTGCGGTCAGCGAACCTTGTTTCAACGTGAGCGATACATCATGCAATATCTCTTTCTCACCGTAACCGAACGATACCTTTTCGAAAGTGATATCCCCATGTTCCGGGCTTTCCTTTTTTCCTGTCATTTCCGGTTCGCGCATCAGGTTGAGGATACGGCCTCCGGCGATGGAGAAATAGCGGAACTCTGCGAAGTTGGTCAATGCTGAGGTTAGCGGGTCGAAGACGCGGGAACCGACGATCAGGAACATGACGAAAGTAAGTAGGTCGAGTTGCCCGCCTACCAACAGATAGGCACCGCAAAGGATCATCAGGGTCAGTCCGGCACGCACCAGGGTGATAGACAGCAGGATGAACGGCCCCATCAGGGCTTCTAGGCGCAGGCTTGCCCGGCGCAGGTCGGCAAACGCTTTTTGCAGACGTTCGAATTTACCGCCCAGCAGATTATACGCTTTTATGACGCGGATACCTTGCAGGTATTCTTCCAGGCGGCTGCCCGCATTCACTTTGGCTTCGATCTGTTTCCGGCTCAGGCTATATTGTATCCGGGTACTTCCCGTCAGAACCAGGATCGCCAACGGAAGGGCGATGAACATGGCTACCGACATCCGCCAGTCGATCCACAACAGCCCGAAGAAAGCGAGTATGGGCATTACCAACGCACCCATCAATTGGGGAAGATGGTGGGAGATACCGGTCTCCGCCAATGTAAAGTCACTGATCATCATGCTGGCAAGGTCGCCCGGATCGTGCCGGAAGAGGGAGCCTAAGGGCAAGCGGCGCAGATGTTCTGCCAGCCGTATCCGGCCGTCGGCACTCATTTCGTAAGCACCGCGGAAATTGTGCCGGTACGACTGGCGTTCGGCAACGGCCATCACCAGCATATAAGCTACGAGGATGCCGAAGATAACCCACAGGCGAGTTGTGTCGAGTCCGCTGCCACTGCCGTCGAAGGCTTTAAAGATGATGTTCACTGCCTCTATCGAAAGCATGAAAGGAACGATATTGACCAGGTTGGCGAGGATAGTGAATCCGACCGGTTTCCTGAGACGTTCGGTATGGCCGATCGTTATATTTTGAAGTGCATTCATTCTTGTTGTCTCCTTATTTCTTTAATGTCCATTGAAAAGCGTCGGTATAGGCATCCCACATCTGTTTATAGAGTCCGTCGTTTACCGAAAGTTCGCTGTGGATGCCTTGCTGGGCAATCTCTCCCTCTTTTAAAACAATGATCTGGTTCGCCGAAATGATCGACGACAGGCGGTGAGCGATGATGATGACTGTCTTTTCCCTGATCAGTTCCTGGATGGCGAGCTGCATCTTGTATTCATTTTCCGGATCGGCGAATGCGGTCGCTTCATCCAGTACCAGGATTGGGGAGTTTTTCAGGATGGCACGCGCCACGGCTACCCGCTGCGCTTCTCCCCCGGAGAGATAAACACCGCCTTCACCGATCAGTGTCTGATACCCTTGCGGCAGCCGGCGGATGAAATCGTCGCACTGGGCGGCACGGGCGGCAGCGATCACCTGTTCCTCGGTGGCATCGGGTTTACCGACACGGATATTCTCGTACAAGGTATCGAAGAAGAGGAAGGTATCCTGGAAAACGAAAGAGACCTGATCCATCAACTGTTCGGAAGTAATATTCCGGATATCTGCGCCACCGATACTGATTCTCCCTTCGGTAACGTCCCAGAAACGGGGGATCAGGTTGGCTATGGTGGATTTGCCGGAGCCGGAAGGGCCGACCAGGGCGGTTATCTCACCGGCACGGGCGGTGAAGTTGATATGTTTCAGTGCTTCGGTGCGGGTCTTCTCCCGTGTGTTTTCGTAGGAGAAGCTGACGTTTTCGAAACAGATGTCATGTCCCTTTGGTTGTTGAGGGTTGGCGGGTTCCGGTACGGGCTTCTCGGCAAAGATAGCGTCGATACGGCTGACACCTTCGTCTATCTCCCGCGTGTTCGAAGCCAGGAATGTCAGTCTATAAAAAGGGGAGGCAACGCCCGGCCCTAATACAATAAAGAAGAGATAGACGGCTGCCAGTGCGATATTTCCCGGCTGGCCGTCCAATAGTAACAAGCCGACGGGAATAATAAAGGTAACGATCGAGTTCAATAGTACGATGAATGTCACCATCCCCGGTTGATAAGCATCGCAGACATTCAGTGCATATTCTTTAAACCGGTAGATCGATTTACTGAACTGGCGGAACGACTCCACCGTCTGCCCGAATATCTTCACAACAGGCATCCCCCTGACATACTGGACGGCTGAGGCACTCATCTGCTCCGATGTATCGAAATACATTTTGAAGAACTCCTGCGCTTTCTTGCCGAACATCATGGAGAACTGGACGGATATACCGATCACGATCGCCAGCAGGCAGACTGCCGCCATCCAACCGTTCAGGCTGAAGAAAATGACAAACATAATGATAACGGTCGTTGCCGCATTCACCAGGTCGGGGATGGTATGCGCCACGAAGTTCTCGATCTTTTCCACATTCTGCTCCAGTGCTTTCTTAATCGCTCCGGTCGATGTGCTGTTCAGATAACCCAGCGGCAGCCGTCCGATATGTTCCGATAGCCTGACACGCAAGCCATAGAGGATGCGGAACGCTGCCACATGCGAAGCCATCAGTCCGCCGTAGAGTAATAGCAGGGCGGCTGCCAGTCCGATAAAGGCGATCCATGCCCAGCGGATCATATATCCGCTATCCGAAGCCGTTACGTTACCGGCATTTTTCAATAACTCATCCAGTACCTGGTAAACCGACAGATAAGGAACCAGCATACAGCAGGCACTTAACGCCGACAGGAAACCAGCCAGGATCAATAGTCCTTTCTTTTCGCCCGCGATCTCAAACAGGCGCGATAACCCTTTTTTCTTTTGCTCTTTCATATTGTTTGTTCTTTATTCGGCTTTATAGCCTACGATCCCGAACGATTTGTGCAGGGCGGGGATCAGCCACATAATCAGTCCGGGCAGCCCCCAGCGTTTTTTCTCTTCGCTAACGAAATAAAATTGCTCGATCAGTTTCAGTTTCGGTACCCATTGTTCGACAGTGTGCGGATCGTTCAGCCCGAAATGGAAACGGGCTTTCGTACGTTTCACTGACTCGTGTTTATCGGAGTTGCGTGCCGCCCATTTGCTGACGAAGTCGAAATAGATCTCGCAACCGGGGAAACGTCCAGCCAGGTTTTGGATAACCGACCTGACCTGCTCTTCGGTGAAATACATCATCACGCCTTCGGCTAGGAAGAGGAAGCGGCTATGGGGATGCTTTTGCTTCAATGCATCCATCCAGTCTGCTTCGAGCATGGAGCCTTTGATGTTGATATCATTTGTCGAGGCGGGGAATAGCTTCTCACGCAGTTCGATCACTTCGGGGAGGTCGAGTTCGTAGAAGGTTGCCTGGTCGCGGTTAGGGACGCGTTGGAAACGGCTGTCGAGTCCGCAGCCAATCTGCACCACTATCGGGGCTTCATCTACCGTCCGGTCGATAAACCAGCTAACCAACCGGTCGTAACGGCGCAAGCGGATGGCAGTACCGGCTGTACTCATTGAAATCTTTCCGAATTTGGCGAAGTCGTAGTCTATTTTCTCAACCAGTTCGCAAGCCATCGGATCTTTTAATATCGCATCTTTCCGGCGGCTTTCATAGGCGCGTGAAAGTAAGGGGATGAATAAGGTTTCTGCAACGTTGTCCTTTATCCCGGGTTTTATTTTATTCATAATATACCTACTTTTAGGGATTGATTATCTGATACAAAGGTGGGATATTTGCTATCGAATTATTTACGCAAGAAGGAATTGCATTTTAATCTGACGGAAAAAATGATACACATCGAACTTTCATCTCGCGGAAGAGACACGATCGCCCTGGAAATGCCGGATATAAGTTACTTCTCCACCAATGGCTCCGGCAGGCTGGAAGAGAGTAGCTGGAATATGGGGAACGAGTTACTTACCTATACGATCTCCGAGTTTAAATGCAGGGATTTCAATGTCGCGAAGTACCAGATATACTGTAAGGAAGATTGTTGCCTGCGCTCCCGGAATACGGATTGTTCTTTTATGGGGCTTTCTTTTGTCCATCAGGGGCAGGTCGAATGCTTTATGTCGGATACGCGAGACAGGCGAGTCTGGGCGGAAGGACATACGAATATCATGGTCAGTTCGGGTATCAAAGAAGAGCATAATCAATTCAGCAAAGGGGAGACTTTCGGTATGACGAATGTATTGGTGTCGCCCGATTTCTTCCGCCATCTGTCGGAGCGTTATCCTGAATATTTCGAGAAGGCATACCTGCGGCTCGACAGCGGGGAGACTTTCTTTATGGCTCCCGAGAATATCCCGATCCCTATAACGCTGGATACGGCATTGAACGATATCGAGTTGTCGCGGATGATGGGAAATGCTTCGCCGATGTACCTGGAGGCAAAGGTGGTTGAATGCCTGTCGCTCTTTATACGGGAGACGGAAGGGAAGGAAGAGACGAGAGAGAAACCGGTATCTGTATCTGACCGGGATAAGATTTACCAGGCGCGGGATATTATCTGCACCGAGTATCTGAACCCTCCGTCGTTGCGTGATCTGGCTTTGCGTGTCGGGACGAACGAGTGTACGTTGAAAGCCGGTTTCAAGCAGGCGTTCCGGACGACTGTATTTAATTATTTGTTCGATTACCGCATGAATATGGCGGTTCATTATCTGTTGGATACCAATAAGACGATAGCCGAGGTAGCCAGCCTGGTCGGGTATGACTACCAGGGACATTTCTGTACGGCGTTTAAACGGAAGTATAATATTGCTCCTTCGGAATACCGGTTAAAGGCATAGGACTTTATTTTATGCCCATCGATTTTAGTACCGGCAGGCTGATCGTGAAGCCGACGGCATCGTACTTTCCTTTCTCCAGGCCGACAAAGACACCGATCCGTGCAATATTGCTGAATCCGACAGAATACCCGAACTCGGAATAACTTTTACCGGGTATCCAAAGCGTACGGGCATGGAGTGCTTCATTGAACATATACTTTTGCAGGAAAGGTAATCGCTTGAACAGCAAATAATCGGACGTGTAGTTCAAATGAGCCTGTAACCATTGCTTGTCGGTAGAGTAAATATAATTATCGAACAAACAGAAACTGTTATCCAGTGAGCTTCCGGTAATGAACAGTTCGTTGGTGTCGAAATGTTTGAAGTCCGGGAAATAGACCCGTTTGTTGGAAAGGAACTTTCCACCGTTAACAGTATAACCGATCCTGTCGAACTCACTTATCTTTATTGTCTGGCTGATATTGCCTTCCAGTTTGTTGAAGGAGGCGGACTCTTTGGAGCCTGTGGATATTCCGGCTTCATATTGTATGGAGAAAGTCGGATAGTCGGAATAGATATACATCTTCTTCCCTCGGTGTTTCCAATAGTGGTATTGAGGCGTATAAGCCAGCCGGATCTTTACTTTCATCGCTGAATTATCCGGCATAGGCATTAATTGGCCGTTGGGTAAATTGGAGGAAGGGGTATTCCCGAAGAAGTTATAGGATTGACGGTTGTGTAATGCGTTGCGTTTTTCATAACTGATACCGGTGGTCAATGGCAGGCCGTTAGCCAACTCGACAGTATTGGAAAGGGCGACGAATTTCTTTTTGTAGAACTTCACCGGATTCTCACCGAAGAATAGGGATGCAATGGAATTGATCGCCAGGAGTGTTCCGCTTTCCCCGTTGTAATCGGCTGTAGTTTGTCCTCCGGAGAGGGATACGTTGCCCCGACGCATGGGAGCATACTGGTAACTTCCGTCGATCTGCCAGTTTACGCTCTTTCCCGTTGTGGTGTAATAGAGGGAGGGGGAGACGGTTAATGAGCGGCTTTCCGTAAAGCTGGTGCGCAATGTGAATTGCTGTCCCAACCAGAAACCATCTACAAAGTCATATTGCGGGCATGCCCTGAGCAATCCGCTATATCCGAACTGTACCTTCTTGTTCAATGGGAAACTTTCGCCGGTGATCAGTTTGCCGATCCAATAGGCGGGAGTGCGGTTCTGTAAAGAGTCCTTGCTCCGTAGGGTTTCCATTTTTGTTTTCAGGCTGTCTCTGACCTGATAGCTTACGATTTCATCTTTCTTCAGCGGTTGCTTGCGGATCGTTTCCCAATAGGTGGAATCGCGGGTTCCCGCCAGGGTGTCGACTGTCACTTTGATGTTCGCATTGCCCGGATTGATTTCGAGCGACTCCCGTTCTTTCTTTGTTTCTTCCGGTTCGGTCGTCTCTTTCATCAGCTTCGCCATTTTGTAGGCTTCCCGGTTACTGAGTTCTTCTTTGGTGGCTAAAGTATTCAGTTGTTTCTGTAATTTGGGACTGGCGGCTTGGGCTGCTCCGCTGAGTTCGACGGTTTTGTATTGGACGGAGGAATAATATTTGCCGGTAGCTTTTACTCCCATGGCATCTACTTTCATATCGATGTCGTAGGCGGTGGGGAGAAAGGCGGAAGGTTTCACTTCGTTGTAGGTGGCAGTGAAACGGATGGTAACCCCCAGTTCGGTAGCACTTAAATCGGCACTCTGTACGTTCCAACTGTTTTCGATGATATATAACCAACCGCTGACCAGCTTAGGGTTATTCTTTTTAGGTTGTACACGTATTTTGTTAATCATGTGTTCTCCTTCCATGCTGATACCTTCCAATGCGAATTTGTAGTATGAGAAGGCTCCCGGGGCTAAAGGGGAGATCCTGCCGAAAGCGTTCGGATCGTATATGTTGGCAGTCATGACAGACATAACCTGTCCGGCATCGATATCGGCGGGAAGGGTGGAAGAGAAGGCAAGCACTTTCTGTTCATACCGGTTGGGGGAAGTGAAGCTGACTTCGTTCTGCGACTCTATTAAGAAGAGCTTGTTGGTGAGGTTCTTCAACTTTTTGCCGTTTGATCCGAAAGTCATGAGCCGGGGAATCTTTTCAACCTTTACACTTCCTTTTACATAGATGGACGATTCGTATTTCTCTATTTGGTGGAGATAAAAAGGAGCCATGCCGATTGCTTTCCGCATGATGGCATAGGCCGGGTCTTCGCGGTTGGCGGAGATAATGACCTCTTTCAGGGCGTAGACTTTCTTTTCCATGGCTACGGAGAGGTGTGTTTCAGCTTTGTCGATTGTCAGAGGAAGAGTCTTTCGCTCATATCCTAAAGAACTGAAGTCGCAGGTGTAGGAACCTTTCTTCAGGGAAGCCTGGAATTCACCGTTGTCATCGGCAGTAATCCCCAATGCTACTTCACGAATGTATAAAGTGGCATTGGGGATCGCTTCTCCCGACACATCTGTTATCTTGCCTGTCAATAATTGGGCAAACAGATGCATGGGTAATAAACAACACAGGACAATCAGCGGATAAACTTTCATCAAATCAATGTATTAATATACAAATGTAGGATTGATTCGCGAATAATCGTCCTGCAACAGGTTACTTTTTCCTCCGGAGCTTCTTCTTGATCCAGAAATAATAACCGGTCAGGGCGAATACCGCTCCGAGGAAGGAGATGAGGCAAGACAGTATACGAGTCGTCATGCCGCCCCATGAACCAACGTGTACGGAATAGATCCATCCTCTGATCTTTCCGGACTTAGGAAGGTCTTTGTATAGTTGCACATCCGTGATTTCTCCGTTTGTCGGATCGAAAGTATAACGGTCGCTTCCCCGGGTATTGCCGTATTGAGCGGCAGATACGGTGGCAGAACCGTTCTGGATGGTGATGGAGTTATATTTCGGATAACGACTTTGCAGGTCGGCTAAGACCGTAGCCCATTGGGTATAATCGGCTTCTGCACGATTCTTCTTTTCTCTTTCCGAGGAGTGTCCGCCTTTGTTACCTTCCCTTTTTTCTCCGGACGGCTTTTCTTTGGAACCTCTTTCATGGGAACCTCTTTCTTTAGACTTCCCTTTGGAATCGGATGGAGCGGGAGCATGTGCCTGCGGTTGGGTCGTTTCGACACCGAAGACGGTATAGAAAGCATCGCGGTACCAGCCGAAAGACCAGGTTAAGCCCGTCAGCGTTAGGACGAGCAGGAGCAGGGTGGCGTAGAAACCTCCCGAGACATGCAGGTCGTAGAAGAAACGATACCAGCCGGATTTGGTTTTTATCTTTAGGCGGTTCTTCAGGGCTTTCTTGTTGCGGGGATACCAGATCACCACGCCACTTATCAGGATGATAGCCATTACCAGTGTCGCGTAGCCTACAACGGCTTTGCCTAACGAGAAGCTGCCATCGCGTTTGTAGGAGTCGAGCAGCCAGCGGTGCAGGCGCATCATTTGCATAAAGAAACCTTGTCCGTCGTCGATGCCGGTGATCTCTGCGGTATAGGGGTTGATGAAAGCGGCAGCTTTTTTGCCCGGCAATACCACCTGCCAGGTACGTTTGGGGTCCTGCGAAACACGGATGCCGTTTATTTGGATGGAATCGGGCAATTGTTGGCGTGCCGAACTGAGCAGGGCGGCAGGCGTAAGCGGTTCCCCTTTTACCTCTTTGACGAAATAGCGGGAAGGATAGCACACTTCCAATATCTCCGTTTCAAATACCAATATCGCACCTGTCAGGCAGACAATCGCGATGATGATGCCAAAAGGTATCGATAACCATAAATGTATCTTTGCAAATAACTTTCTCATTTACCATATAGTTGTTTGATCCCGTCGTATATTCCCGGAATAGCGACTGTTCCGTGGTTCTCTTCGGGGAATGATTTACTAAAGAAACGCAGGTTTCCGGCCTGCGGCAAGACCTCTTTCAGGAGGTGGTTTACTTTGTTGAGGTGGATGTCCACCCGGTCGGTACGTTTCTTGGAAGCGACACCGATATACAGGCTTTTCCCTGTGAAATCCTTTCCTGCAATCAGCGAGGCAGCTTCTTCCGACAACTTGCCCCGATCCCACCACAGGCTTGGATCGACAGCTAGGTAGGTGTCGAACAGGTCGGTATGATGTAGGAATGTGTTGAGGGTAAACAATCCGGAATAGGAATGGCCTATCAACATATTCTTTCCGTTGGTACGATAGCTGTTGTCTATTACATTGCGAAGCTCCTCCGTCAGAAAGCGGCTGAAGAGTTCGCTTCCGCCACCTTGGGGAACGGCATCAGGGGCAATCTTTCCGTCCCTGCCTGCTGCCGAAGCGGTAGGTGTCAGGTCGCGCGTACGGTCGACGTTCAGTACACCGACGATGATACTCGGGGGAAGATGCCTACCCTTGACCGTAGTGAATGTCCGGCTGATGCCGACTACCGAATGGAAGAATGCATCCCCGTCGAGCAGGTAGATCACCTGGTAATGCTGCGTTGTATCCCGTCCGTAGCTGTCGGGCAGGTGTACCCAGTAGTTTCGCTCTTCCTGTAAGACCGTGGAGTAAAGGCTATGTTTCTTTCCTATACAAATATCCTCCTGGCTCCGCATGGTTAGCGGGAGCAGGAGGAGTATAAGAAAGATGTGAATACGAATCATCTTTTATCTTAATCGTTATTATTTAGCGACTGTCAGTTTGCCGACACCGCTCACCTGGGTAGCTTCGATTGTCAGACCCTTTGTTGCCGCGGCTGTTGCCGGATCGATCTTGTAGATAACCGGGTTGCCGCCGCCTTCGTTGAAGGTTACTGTTACGTAAGCAGTGCCGTTTTCAACATACGGAGCATCGCCGAAGCCGCTGATTGTGTCTGTTGAAGGAAGACCTGTTACGTATGTCAACTTCTTGTCGCCAGCTTTGAAGATAGCTAACTGGTTGGCTACGCGATCAGCGTTGGAGAATGGTTTGTCATACATCAACAACAGGAAATAGTCGTCTGTGATATGCCAGGTGCGAAGGAAAGAGTTACCGTTGGTTATTGCTTCCAGGTCGCAATAGTAATCGTCGAAGTCAGTGCTTCCACTCGGGATGCGTACTACACCGGCAGGCAATGTTGTCTGCTGACGGGCGTCGGTCATCGTCTTGGCGTAGCTCGGAGAGAATACGTACACATCACCGTTGTCGGCTGCCCAGATCATTTGATAATACTGAGACTTGAAGCGTCCGGCAGCATAGCTGATTCTGTCTGTCTTGATCAGTTTCTTGCTGGTCATGTTGGCATCGTCGAAGATGGCTACCCAACATTCGTTCGGGTATTGTGTCCACTGCAATTCGTCTTTCTTGTATGCGCTACTATTGGAACCGCCCGATTCTTTTTTTACCAGGTCTTCGTTGCCGGCTTTCACCCATTTGCCGCCCTGGTCTTTTGTACCGTACTGGCTCAGACCCATCGGGATGGCGGCACTGTAAATCTTGTTGTTGTGTTCCAGGATACCTGCCAGGGTTACATATTCACCGTTACCCAGGAAGTTTTCAGACAAATAGGCTTTGTTCTGTGTGTCGTTGGTGGTGAATGTTTCAGCTGCGGGATCGAGGTAAGACAACAGGAATACTTTCGGAGTGTAACCGTTTTCGTCACTCCAGTCTGTCGGGCCGTCGCCGGTAGAGGAAGTCATGATATATTTATCATAGATACCGTAGGAGGTAAAACGCTTTACATTGAATTCGGCAGAACGTTTCTTTAATTCCCCTGGAGATTCCATGATATAAGAGCGGGTGCCTCCGGCTTCACCCTGGTTGTAAGTGAGGGCGTAGAGGTATTGGTTCTTAAAGAATACCCAGTAGGTTGCACCGTCGTTCACGACACCGTTGTTTTTGGTGGTGACTGTGCCTTCGTCCAGCGATTCGGAGGTTACCAATACGTTGGTTGTATTTCCGGAAGCCGTAACGGAGGCGGCGATTACATATTCTGCATTGTTTTCTTCTTCTCCGCCGTCGTTTCCTCCGCCGTTAGTCGGATCGTCGTCACACGCTGTCAGTGTCAGTCCGGCCATCGCGGTTGCGAACAGGCCTGTTAAAAAGAAATTCTTCTTCATGTTTGTTTTATTATTTGATTTATACTATTTATTTGGAAATTAATTGCCTAAGTAGATACGGAACTTTCCGTAGAATGCCCGTCCCGCTTTCTGCAAGCTGAAATTGTCGTATAGCTTCTCGTCGGTGAAGTTGCGGCATTCGAACGAGATGTTGTAACGTCCGTTCTGAAGGCTGTAAGACAAGGTCAGATTGTGAGAGAACTGGTTGGGGACTACATATTCACCTTTATTCGATCCGATGATGGAGGAATAATACGTGAAACTATGCAGATATTGATTGTCGTATGTAAAGATCAATGTATTGCCTTTCTTCCAGAGGTTACGCCAGTAGAGCGTCACGTCAGAGTCGGCAAAACGGTAGGGCAGGTTCGGCATACGCTCTTTGTAGGCGATGTTTTCCGCGCTGCTGCCGATCGCCGTTTTTTGGTTGTCGCGAACGTTCATTTGCGTATAGTTTCCTCCTACGCTCAGCCAGTTCGAGAAACTGTAACGGGCGGAGAGGTTGTATCCTTTGGTCAGTACTTTGCCGTAGTTGATGTAGCTCGCAGCCTGCTTACCGCCACTCAGGTCGGTGATGTTACGCTGGATATAATCGTTGGTGTTACGGTAGATCAGGCCCCCTTCGACGTAAACGCCGTGCTTGCCCAGTGTCTTGTTGTAGCTGATATTCAGGTTCACGTTGTCGCTTTTTTCCGGTTTGATGCCGATGTCACCCATTTCGAGGTCTTCGTTACCGAACATCTCTTCGATGGTGGGGAGGCGGTAGGCTTTCTCGTAGGAGAGTTTTGCCTGCAATCCCGGCAGAACGAAGTAAGTACCTGCTGCACCGTATCCCAGGGAACTGACGCTACGGGAAGTGCGGACATATTCGGAACTCGTATTGTCGGTCGCCATCGGACCTGCTACATACTGGTTGTAATGCTTGCCGAAGACGGAGAGGTTCCAGTGCTCCGACGGCATCAGTCGATACGACAGACCGGCAATGTTCTTGCGCGTCTGCTTGTCGATGGCATCCGTCAGTTCCTCGTTGGTCAACAGCGAGGTGTTGGAACGGCGGAAAGCGGTCAGTACATTGTTGAAAGTGAAAGAATGGGCGCGGCCCAGACGGTAATTGACCGTTACCGTACCATTCCAGTTATTGTTGTCCGACCGTGTATGCTGGTACGATTGCTCGCCACGCGAATTCATCAGGTGCTTCTCGCCGCGCCAGTTATATTCGTAGGCAGAGGTGTCGATGTTGGTCGTCAGGTTCTTATTGTAATTGGCGGTGAAAACCAGGTCGAGCCCTTTGGTCAACAGGTCGCGTTTGTTGTATTCGAGCGACGGCATCAGCGAATGGCCTTTCCGGTGCTTCTCGCCGTAGACCGTATTCTGGCGTACGCCGGTCTGTATCTCCTGGTACATGTTCGAATAGGTGAAGCCCAATAGCAGGCGGTCCGCCCAGTTCTTGTTGACGAAGCCGACCTTTCCGATCACGGCTTCATTATGGTAGGTGTCGTTGAAACGTTTCACGCGTTCTTTATTTTCCGTATCGAGCCGTCCGGTTTCGAAATCCTTCACCGGGGCATCCACGTAATAATCGTTGTCCGAATAGTTCTGGAAAGCGTTGATCTCGTAAGTGAAACCGTTATCCAGCGTCTGCCCGAAGTTGACATACGATTTATGGGTATTGAACGATCCGTAGGAATAGGAGGCATCGAGGAACCAGTTACGGCGCTTTTTATTCGTCACAATATTAACCACGCCGCCGATGGCATCCGTCCCGAAGCCGACGGGTACAACGCCTTTGTAGACTTCGATGCGTTCGGCAAAGTTGACGGGGATATTGTTCAGCGCAAACGAATTGCCGACCCCTTCCTGCGGTACGCCGTCGATAAACACCTTCACATGTTTTCCGCTGAAACCGTCCAGCATCAGCTGCATATCCGATCCGACACCGCCCGACTCACGGAGTTTCATCCCCGGCGCTTTCGAAAGGGCATCGCTCAGGCTCTTGGTGGAGTTCTGAAGTTCTTTGGTGTCTACCGCAATGGCGTTGAAGGCGGAACGTTTCAAACGACTTATCCCGTTGGAAACGACGACAACTTCATCCAGTTCTTCTACCTGCGGTGAGATGGTCAGGTTTTGTTTCGTGCGTTCGCCGTCGATCAGCCGGACTGCTTTCTCTACGGTCGTATAGCCGATGGCGGATACTACCAGTGTATAATTCCCTGCGGGTGCTTTCAGATGGTAGATACCTTCTTCATTCGTTGTACCGCCGTAGTTTGTGCCTTTGAGATAGACTGTTGCAAAATCAACTATTTCTTTTTCCGTAGATAATATCTTCCCCGAGATCATCGCTTCCTTCTGTGCTTTTGCTGCCAGGGCAACAAAAACAAGGGTAAGCAAGATCATCGATCCTCTTACAATCGCTTTCAATGTATTCAATTTTTTTACCGTTATTAAAAACCGATGCAAAGGTCGGGCGAAAAGGAAAGCGCATCAATCACCGATTATAGGTAAAAAAAGAGGGGCAAAAGGGGGGTGGGAGTAGCTATATGTAGGTAGTCGGAAGTTCAATTATTATCAGTTTTGAATCTATTGATATACACTAACTCCCCTATCATGATCCATTATCATCAAACCTATTATAAACTAACCCTTTAGTTATTACTTATAAATCCAAGGACCTCCGTCGTTAAGCTTAACTACCTAGGTCGCAAAGCTTAACGACGATGCTCAGTAAGCTTGCCGACGTAGGTCATTAAGCTAACAAACTATGAGATCCGGCTTAATTAGTCCTGACTTTCCACTTAGTGTTCAATAGTATAAGTAGTAATAATAAGTAATCCTTAAAAGATAAAGGTGAAAGGTTTATATAGACCATTCACCTTTTCGAGCAACCATTCATCCTGAAATACGATACCTTATGCGCTGTTTTACAATATATTATATCGTTGCAGGTGAACGGTGAATGGTTTTAATGCTATTTTATCATGTAAAGTAAAATAATGATACAGATTCACTTTTTATCAGAAGTTAGTGTTCCAATTATTATTAGAGTTGAACTTTTGTGTATATTTTAGTAATGACTGATAGTAATTACTTATTACACACCCCTTTATTATTTCTCCCCCCTCCCTTTTCCATAAAATACCTACAACTAGGTAACCCCACCCTTTTTTATACCCCTTTTTAGGGATTTCACATTCTTTCAGAAACCCGGAACTTTGCGGTCGGAATATATTACTTTTAAATAATAGAACGCAATGAAAAAGAATTTTTACTTATTAGCGATGCTGCTAGTCGGCTCTCTGACTATGTTTTCCGCCTGTGGCGATGATGATCCTGTCGATAATGGAGGAGGCGGTGATGATGATGGTGGTGGAGGTGAAGAACCGACAGAAGAAACGGTAAAGACCGCAACACTCGACGCTACAGCTTACGATAAATGGGTATATTTTAACTTGAGCGATGGCGCAACCGTTACTCACGAGATAGAACCGGTAGCCGGTACGTATTCCGGAGACATTTCTATTACTGTAATGGGAAAAGATTATGGTTCTGTTGAAGATCTGAAGCTGGAAGTCGGTCGTCTCGAAACAGATTCGGTCAGCCTGCTTTTAAAAGACTTTAATTTTGGTAACTATCAGATGGGAGACATTGCCGCCGGTGCAACGATCTCAGCCGATACTTTATGCTGGGCTCTGAATGGTGGAACCATTGTGGTGAACGGTATGGACGTTGCCTGCAAAGGTGGAATTGCCGGCGATAGCATCAATCTGGTAATGACTATCCAGCCGACCGGCATGCCGATGCCTTTCGTTGCAACTTATAAAGGAATTGTAGAAACCCGTGCCGGTGTAGATGAAACTTCTTTCAACTGGGATTTTGCTTTGCATCGTTATGATGTGAAAACAAACGGAGCTTCTGCTGTTGCCACTTCCGAAAGTGATATGGCAAAAGTTACAGCTATCCCTTCCAGCGGCTATACCGCAGATATCAAGACGGATAGCCTGATGGTTGATTCTTCCGGTATGATGCAGAACAAGATTGGCTATGCTACTACCGATCTGAATGAGGTGTTGACTGGTTGGATGAATCTCGATTTAAGTAATATGCCTCCTTCTTATACTATGAGCGGGGTGGTTTATGTTATCAAGCTGAAATCGGGTGAGTATGCTAAGATCAAGTTCACCGACTATACAAACGATGATAATGTAAAAGGACATATCACATTCGATTACGTCTACCCATTCAAATAACGAATACTCCTTTCTTATATGAAAACAACATTATTGATCCTTGCATCAATACTGATATGCGGAAACCTGTCAGCGCGTGAAACGCCCCGGCAGGTTTCCGGTCGTGTTACCGATGAGAACGGCGAGACCTTACCCTACGCCAACATCCTGGTAAAAGGTACGACCCATGGTACGGCTTCCGACTTGAACGGGAACTACCGCCTGGAGATTACAAAACCGGGTGAATATAATCTCATCGTCAAATACGCCGGCTTTGCCCCCTTCGAGCAGCGTGTCTTCCTGAATAACGACACAACGATAAACTTCCGCCTCAAAGAAGATGCCCTGAACCTGAATGAGGTTACAGTGACGGCTACCCGTACCCCGAAGCTCCTGAAAGACGCCCCTGTCATCACCCGTGTGATCACATCCGAAGACATAAAGAAGATTAATGCCGTTACCGTACAGGATCTGCTGGAAACGGAATTACCCGGCCTGGAGTTTACCCGCGAAATGGACGGACAGACAGCTATCCACATGCAGGGCATGAGCGGAAAGTATGTCCTCTTTCTGATCGACGGCGAACGTATGGCAGGCGAGACATTGAACAACGTCGATTACAACCGCCTCAATGCAGAGAACATCGAGCGGATCGAGATCGTGAAAGGAGCGGCTTCGGCTCTTTATGGTTCCAACGCGATTGGCGGCGTTGTCAATATCATAACGAAAGAGGCTTCCAAGCCCTGGTCGGTCAACGTGAACGGTTCGTATGGCTTCGGTGCCAAAAATGACAAGGCGAGCTATGCCGAGCAGCGTTACGGAACGACTGTCGGCGCGAAGAAAGATAAAGTCAGTAGCTTGACATCTTTCACCTACAAAAAGAAGGATACATATCTGTTGACGGATACGACCGGTAAAGAAACAGCGATCAACGGGGGATACGATATTAATGTGAACGAGAAACTGACATGGAAGGCGACAGATCGTATTGTCTTCACCGGGAAAGGCGGTTTTTATACCCGTAAGGTCGATAACTATAATGAAAAGGTGAAAGACCGCTATCGTAACTTTAATGGTAGCGTGCGGATGAATTATCTGATTACCGACAAGCAGAATCTCGATGTATCTTATCTGATCGACCGGTATAATAAATATGATTATTACGAAAAGAAGGATGTCGATTCATTGAATTACCGTAATACGCAACAAACGGCACGGGCACAATACAGCTATTCTTTCACGCCCGGCAATACGCTGACAGGCGGTGCGGAGTATTTCCGTGACGAGTTGATGTCGTATCAGTTTTCCGGCGGTGCACATTCTATCGAAGATTATATCCTTTATGCACAGCACGACTTCAATGTCACTGAGCAGTTTAACCTGGTGTATGGCGCACGCATGGACTATTATTCTTCTTTCGGTGCGCATGTCAGCCCGAACGTTTCGCTGATGTATAAGTTGAAACCGATGACGTTCCGTACTTCTTATTCGCGTGGCTTCCGTGCCCCGTCGTTGAAAGAAATGTGGACGGACTGGGATATGGGCGGCATGGGGTGGTTTACCGTTTACGGCAATCCCGACCTGAAGCCGGAAATCAGTGATAATATAACGTTATCTGCCGAATATACACGCGACCGTGTGAATCTCTCCGTGGTAGGATATTACAATCAGATCAGCGACAAGATTGCCTCTCTTTATCAGGCAGCAGCCACTCCGGCTGATAAAGATACTTCTTTCTATACCAACATCGACAAGTCGAAGTTGGCCGGACTGGATGTCAACCTGGCTGTCAAATGTCCGTATGGTTTCACCGTGAAAACGGCTTATGCCTATGTGCATGAAGATATGAAACAGGATGGTGTAAATGTATCTTCCACCCGTCCGCATTCGGCCACACTCGGTATTAATTACGAACTGTCGAAGAAGAATTATAATCTGAATGTTGCGGTAAACGGTCGTTTCCTCGGCAAGTTGGATACGAATGAGGCGAGCAGTACAGGTTCATCCTATACGCCTGTGCATTATCCCGGTTACCAGACCTGGAAGATGACGATCTCGCAACGTTTGTATCGTGCTTACCTGCTTCAGGTAACCGTGGACAATATTTTTAATTATAAGCCGAAGTATTATTCTTCCAATTCGCCGATCTCACCGGGTACGACCTGTATGATCGGGCTGTCCATAAACATCGATGAAATATTCCGATAAAATTCAACAAACAACAAACCAATAAATAATGAAACGGAAATTGATTATTACAGGAGCACTGGTAGCTTTCGCATTGATCGCGTGGCTGATCTGGGTGAAGGTGGCCGGCACGACAAAGGTCGCTCTTGTAAACTTCCCCAACTATCAGGTTGCCCGAATGGCAAAATCCCTGGATAATGGTTTTATCGACCTGAAACAATTGTCGATCGACGATTTCGACAAACTAAATCGCTACGATGCGATCCTGATCTTCGGTATGGGTATCCGGATGACAGACGAACATCGTGCAGTACTGGAGAAGCTGAAGGAAAAGAATGTACCTGTCTTCTCCACAGCCGTAACCGATCCGGTAAACAATATCAGCAGTCTCGACTCCATCAGCAACAAGCGGGTGGCGGATTATCTTTCAAACGGCGGTTCCGTTAACTACCGTAGCTTGTTCAACTATATCCGTAAGGACCTGACAGGCAAGAGCGCCTTTACCGGAGAGATACAAGAGCCGGTGGAGATCAGCTCCGATGTCCTGTTCCATCTGGACGACGAACGGGTATTCGAAACCGTTGCCGATTTCGAGAAGTATTACAAAGAAAAAGGCTTCTATAAAGAGAACGCACCGAAAGTAGCTCTTATCGTTGGAATGGCAGGCCCGTTCGATACGAATAAAGATCACCTCGACTCCCTGATCGTCAGCCTTGAACAGCGGAATATGAATGTGTATCCTGTGTCCGGTTTTGCCGGTCGTCTGAAGATGCTGGAAGAGATCGATCCGGCAGCTGTTATTTATATGCCTCACGGACGTTTGTTGATGGGACAGGGCGAGAAGGCTGTGGAATGGCTGAAAGCGCATAACGTCCCGATGTTCTGCCCGGTCACTATCAACGATACGTACGACAACTGGATGGCAGACAAGCGCGGTATGGCGGGCGGCTTTATGAGCCAGAGCATCGTGATGCCCGAACTGGATGGCGGCATTGCCCCGTTTGCCCTCAATGCGCAGTTTATCGATAAAGACGGATTGTATCTCTTTAAGAATATCCCCGGTCGCCTGGCGCAGTTCACCGATATGGTATCCAACTACCTGCGCCTGCAGACCCTGCCGAACAAAGATAAGAAGGTAGCTATCTATTATTATAAAGGCCCGGGCAAGAACGCCATGACGGCTGCCGGCCTTGAAGTAGTTCCTTCCCTGTATAACTTCCTGAAGAAACTGGAGGCGGAGGGCTACGATCTCTCCGCTTTGCCTGCAACGGAAAAGGCTTTCGAAGCCCTGATCAACGAACAGGGCCCGGTGTTTAATGCCTATGCCGAAGGCAATATTCAGAAGTACCTGAACTCCGGTTATCCGGCTTGGGTAACCTCTCCCCAATACAGTACGTGGCTGGAAGACCTGTTGACTCCGGCTATGCTCGATACACTGGTCAACAAGCATGGAAGAGGTCTGGGTGACTTCTACACGAAAGAAGTGGACGGTATCGAACAGATCGCCGTTACCCGTATCGACCTGGGTAACGTGGTACTGCTTCCCCAGCCGACACAGGGCACAGGTGATAACTCTTTCGCAGCCGTTCACGGTTCGAATGAGATTCCTCCCCATCATTATATCGCCTCCTACCTCTGGGTGCAGAAAGATTTTAAGGCCGATGCCATGATCCACTTCGGTACGCACGGCAGCCTCGAATTTATTCCCGGCAAGCAGGTCGCCCTCTCATCCGACGACTGGACCGATCGCCTGGTAGGTTCGCTTCCGCATTTCTATCTCTATACCATCAGTGATGTAGGTGAAGGTCTGATAGCCAAACGCCGCAGTTATGCCACGACGATCTCCCATCTCACGCCGCCTTTTATCGAAACCGGCCTTCGTCGTGAAGTGGACGATCTATTGAACGACATCAAGCGTTACCTCGCAACCGACTTGCGCGACGAATCCCTGAACCTGAAGATCAAGAACAAAGCGATCGGCATGGGTTTACACCGCGACCTGCAACTCGACAGCATTCGTACACAAGCCTATACAGACGTTGAGATCGAGAAGATCGAGAACTTCGCAGAAGAGTTGTGTGCCGAAAAGATCGTCGGTGGTCAATATACGTTGGGCGTTCCATACGAAGAATCGAAGATCGCTTCTTCCGTAAAACTGATGTGCACGGAGCCGATCGCATACAGCCTGGCTAATCTCGATGAGGTACAGAAGAAAGTAACCCGCAAGCAAATCGAAAATAAAGCATTCTTCAACGAACACTATCTGGGCAAAGCACAACAAGCCGTTGCACGGGTGATGGCAAATCCTGCCCTGGCAAACGATGCTGCTCTCCTGGCACAGCTGGGTGTCTCTCCCGAAACGGTAGCAAAAGCTCAGATGATCAAGAAAGCTTCCGAACCCAAGATGAACCGGATGATGGCCATGATGATGTCGAAGATGGCAGAAGAGGCCAAAGACGGCAAGAAGCCGAAGATGGGACACGGCCATCCTGCCGGTATCCCTAAAACCGGAAAGATGCCCGACTCCGTGAAGAAGATGCTCGAAGAGAAAATGAAAGGCGAACAGACAGGCGATGCAAAAAAACAGATGCCAGCCGGTATGCCGGCTAAAAAGGACATGCCGACATCAAAGGATATGCCAACCTCAAAAGGTATGCCGGCAGATACAACGGGAAAGAAACACAAACCAATCGACGGTACTAGCGGAGCCTCCCAACAGATGGATACCGTTACCCGCGAACAGGTTCTGTTCTCCAACGCCGTTTTAGATATCCAGCATGCTATCCAGAACGTAAATAACTACCGCGAATACCTGCGTAACAGTCCCCAGATGGAACTGGACGGCTTCATCAATGCACTGAATGGTCATTACGTAGCCCCCAGTCCGGGTGGCGATGTGATCTCCGATCCCAACGTATTACCTACCGGACGTAACCTTTACGGTATCAATGCTGAAGCCACTCCGACCCCCGCAGCCTGGGAGAAAGGAAAAGAAATGGCGAATATCCTGTTAGCTGAACATGCCAAAGCGCATGGCGGGGCAACACCTCAAAAGGTCAGCTTCACCCTTTGGTCGGGCAGCTTCATCGAAAGCGAAGGAGCGACGATCGGTGAGATCCTTTACCTGTTAGGCGTTGAGCCTATCCGCGACCAGTTCAACCGGGTACTGGATATCCGTCTGATCGATATTAAAGACCTGGGTCGTCCTCGTGTGGATGTCGTCGTACAGACTTCCGGCCAGTTACGTGATGTCGCATCCTCCCGCCTTACCCTGATACAGAAAGCAGTGGATATGGCAGCCGCTGCCGGTGATGGTGACGATAACTACGTAGCCAAAGGCCGTAACGATGCCGAACGCGTCCTGTTGGATAAAGGCTTCTCTCCGAAAGAGGCCCGCGAATATGCTACCCAGCGTGTGTTCGGTGGTGCCAACGGCATGTACGGAACCGGTATCACCTCTATGGTAGAAAGTGGCGACCGATGGGAAAACGAATCGGAGATATCCAACGTCTACCTGAACAATATGGGAGCCACTTACGGTAATGAAAAAGACTTCGGCAGTTTCAAGCCGGGTATCTTCGAAGCGGCGCTTCAAAATACCGAAGCCGTAGTACAACCCCGTCAGAGCAATACCTGGGGCGCACTCAGTCTCGACCATGTCTATGAATTTATGGGAGGTATCAGCCTGACTGTCCGCAACGTGACAGGTAACGATCCGGATGCCTACTTCAACGACCTGCGCAACCGCCACCAGGCCCGTGTACAGGATCTGAAGTCTGCTATCGGTGTCGAAACCCGCTCGACTCTATTTAATCCTGTCTACATGAAAGAACAGATGAAGGAGGGAGCCTCTGCCGCCAACGCCATGTCGGAAACCATCCGTAACACATACGGCTGGAACGTCATGAAGCCGAAAGCCATCGACAATGAGATCTGGGATCAGTATTACGAAGTCTTTGTCAACGACAAACTGAATGTCGGTGTAAAAGACTTCTTCGAGCGCGAGAACCCCGCCGCCCTTCAGGAAGCGACAGCCGTTATGATGGAAACCGCCCGTAAAGGTTACTGGAAAGCGACTCCTGAACAGTTGAAGAATATCGCTACCCTCCATTCCGAGTTGGTAGAAAAATATGATGCCGGTTGTAGCGGTTTCGTTTGTGATAATGCCAAGTTGCGCATATTCATAGGCGAACAATTGTCGCCGGAATCGGCTAAACAATATCAGGGAAAGGTCGAAGCAGCCCGCAACGAAAGTATCTCAGGAGATGATAAAGGCGTTGTCCTAAAGAAAGACAAGAGCGTACAGACGAATGAGCCGGTGAAGCCGGAGAATATGTCGTCGTTCAGTCTCGCTCTGATAAGTTTCTTCTGGCTGGTCGTTATCTTCCTGCTTGTATTCTTTATCCGTAAGAGAACCCGGAAGAATAAAAGGAGAAAATAACAATGGATAATATCTTATTATTATTATCACTTTTCGCAGTCGTGAAGAGCCTGTTTATGACAAGCCTGTTGCCCAATCGCTGGTACAGGCTTGCCTTCAGCCTTTCGCTCGGCGCTTTTGTGATGCTCTGTCATCCGTATGCGATGGAGGTAAATAAGCTGGAGTTGCAGCGGGTATTGTCTACCCAGTCGGCCATGATGAACATTTCGCTCGTGGTGATGGTGGATATGCTCCTGTCCGGTTATTTCTGTATCGCCCGTATAAAGGACTGGGAAGACGGCAAATCTTTCCGCTGGTACACGAAGCTGTTCCGGTATATGCCGTCCCTATTGGTTTTCCCCGCTTTGTATTATATTCATATTACCTTATTCTTTACATTGACGGGATTCGACTTTATGAAGACAAGCATCGCACTGGCAATAGGAGTCACCGTAGTCTTTGGCCTAGCCTCTTTCTTTATGCGTAAACTGATTGCAGAGAAAGAACTGTTGATCGAACTGATCGTGATCCTGACCTTCTTTGTCTGCGTACTCGTTATCTGCTGTACGATCTTTCATCCGTCGGCAACTGTTTACAACCATGCTTCTCCTGTCGACTGGGTAGGATGTGCGGGGACATTGGGCGTATTGCTGGCTATCTTCTTTCTTGGATATATCTGGACACATGTTGTCCGCATTTATAAACAACATAAAAACACGAAACACTAAGTATCATTATGGAACAAGTATCAAATATATTATTCTGGATCTCGAACGGGCTGTTGGTTCCCGTTATTGTAGGATTGTTATTTTTCTTTGCTAAAAGTGTCATTATGCTGGGAGGCTTTGCCGGTCAGTATATCCAGCGTATCAAACAGGATAAACAATTACGTTTGCGGATGGATCAGCTGGATCATTCCACGATCCATACTTTTTCGGAAGAATTGAAAGAACAGCCGGATTCTTTGTTTACTCAAACAGCCGGACAATTATTGGCTACTGACAGTACAGCTGTTGCCAACCGCGTCTTGTCCGAATATGAAGTAACGGCAGATGCTGAACTCGGAAAATATAAGGTATTGGTTAAATTCGGTCCTATCCTCGGATTGATGGGAACCCTGATCCCGATGGGGCCGGCTTTGGCGGGGCTTTCTACCGGTGATATTTCATCGATGGCCTACAATATGCAGGTAGCATTTGCTACAACCGTACTCGGATTGTTCTCCGGTGCAGTCGGCTTTATCCTGTTGCAGGTGAAGCAGCGTTGGTTCACTTCCGACCTGGTGTATCTCGATTTCCTGTCGGAACTTTCCCGGGAGAAACCTGCTGCAACTAAAGCTACGTTAGTAACCTCTAAAGCCGTAAACGAATGAGTCGCCGCCGTATACTGAATGCAGCCGAAGACCATGATCCGGTTGCAATGTTGTCGAATCTGTTCGACGTGGCAATGGTCTTTGCCGTTGCCCTGATGGTGGCATTGGTTACCAAGTTCAACATGACGGAGATATTTTCGCAGGAGGATTACACGATGGTGAAGAATCCCGGTAAGGAGAATATGGAGATCATCACGAAAGAAGGTCAGACCATCACAAAGTACAAACCTTCGGAAAGCCAGGAGAAGTCGGGCAAGAAGGGAAAGAAAGTGGGTATTGCTTACGAAATGGAAAACGGGGAGATTATTTATGTTCCTGAATAGATTTATTATTACTTTTGGAACCAATAAAAATAAACACGTATATCAATGAAACTGACTTCACCCTGGACAGGTATCCTGTCCTTTCTGATCGTTCTTTTCACGATGCCGTTAGGACATGCCGCCATGATCCTGATGGAAAAAATGTTGGGTCATAACCTTCTCTATCCTGCGGCTTTCGGGCTGGGAGTGGTAGGTCTGATCATGTTGCTGATCGGTATTGTCACCCGCAAAGAGAGCTCGGCTACTTTTCTGGGGCTGTTCGGTGGACTGTTTGTATGGACGGGCTGGATTGAGTTCGGGTATGTCTACTTTGCCAACCGTTTCGGTGTGCAGCCGCTCATTGAAAACGGTGAGGTGGTGACGAAGCCGGAATATCTGATCATGCCCTCTTCGTATGGTTTCTGGGCGATCGTTATGCTGTTTTATATTTTTAGTACCCGTTCGGGATGTAACTTCTTCAACTGGATACAGCGTAAGATTCGTTACGGCCAGCCGGTGGAAGAGCTTCAACCGGTCGTTCGAAATGCAGCTATGACAACCTTTATGGAGCTGAATGTTCTGTTATGGACCTGCTATCTGATATTGCTTTTCTCTTACGATAACGAGTTCTTAGGCGACCGTCACCCTGTAACGATGCTGATCGCTTTCGGTTCGCTGGCCTGGTCGATCTATCTGTTTATTCGTTTACTGAAGATCAAGAAGCTGGCTTATGCCATCCGCTACGCCATCCCTACCGTTATCATCTTCTGGACTTTTGTCGAGATCCTGGGACGTTGGGACATCCTGACCGAAATATGGGTCGAACCTTCCCATTACTGGCTGGAAATGACAATGATGGCTGTGGCATTCCTTGTTCTGTTAGGAGTGTTGTTGTTCAAGCACAAGAAATAAATACATATAAAGAGTTCGCTTCTGATAAAAACAAAATCAGCCGGGTTGTTATGCTTTAAGACAACCTGGCTGATTTTATATATTATGCAATTACAAATTACAGTTCGTCAATCTCTTTCACTGACAATCCGGTACATTGGGCGATTGTTTCGATATTAATCCCTTGTTTTTTTAAGTTTGCAGCGATAAGGCGCTGTTCTTTCATTTTACCTTTCTTCTCAGCCTCTTCCACCGCATATTGCGTCGTAGCATGCCAGTCGCGGTAGATCTTCAGGTTCTCTTCGTAGACAGCACGTTCATGATCGGTCATGGTATTGAGGTTCGCCACGTCGAGCAAGCGTCTGAAAGCATCCTCTTTCTCCTTGAATGGAGACATATCAAATAAATTCATATTCTTCAATATATAAACTGTGTTTTCAAGAGGAGTCTTACATTCCTCTTCCGTTAAATTGAATAGGTCGAACGACAGATAAATCTGTTTCAGTTTGACTTCGCCAAAAGTTTTACCCGTTGCCTCGTCAGCCAGGATTACATCTGTTCGCCAGCTATGTAATTCCGGCAGGCTGAAGTTCAATAGGTAGATACCATAAACGGGAAGCAGGCTGTATTGCCAGTCTCGTCCGGTCTGTCCCTGACGGGAGACCATTCGACAAAGATAATAGAATCCGCGGTTAAAGAAGTAGCGTTGCGGGCAATTCTGCATCTCCAGGACGAATTTGCTCCCGTCCACGTCTTCGCAAAGGAGATCGAAGATCACCGTGCGTTGTTCTACTACTTCCGGTTGGATTTCTTTGTCGAGATAGGTCAGGTCTTTGACCTGGCGTTCACCCTGGAGGGCGGCATTGATAAAGTCAATGGCTACTTGTTTTACCCCGAAGACCGCCTTAAAGCCGGCATCGAGCATGACATTTACGTATCTTTCCATATGTTAATGGTTTTAATGGTCTGTTACCCAAAAGTGGGTAACGGGACAAAGATAGCAGTTTTTTATTTACAGTAATGCTTTGGGGCGTTTTTTTTCATGGGATGAAACCTTTTTCACTTGTCGCCTGTCTTCTTCAAAAATGTCTTGAATGCCCCTGCTGCCGGTAAGTAGAACTTTGCCGACAACAGGGTTTGTATTTTATTCCATCCAGTCGCCATCGGGTCCGCCATCGGATCCGTCGCCAGGTCCATCCGGCCCACCTGGTCCGCCAGGTCCTCCGGGACCGCCGTTACCCGGACCTTTCGGACGATTCTCTTTTATATACTTCTGGTACTTTTTATATTGATCGTCGGAGAGGATCTCTTTGACTGCTGCGTCGTGTTCGCTCATCATTGTGTCCATTTTCTCTCTCATTTCATCGGGAGAGAATTGCTCTTCGCCATCCCTGCCGGGTCGCATCTGTTGCATTTTCTCCATGAAAGCTTTCTCTTCTTCCTTGAGTTTTGTCACCTGATCGTCTGATAGAGCCAACTTCTTGATCAGTTTGTCGGTGATAAAAGAAGGAACTTCTCCTCTTTGCGGAGGGGCTTGATCTGGTCTTGGGTGGTTACAGCTGCAACAGCAGCAACCGTGCGGTTTGCCGGGGAAAGGTCCGCGGGGAGACTGTGCTCCGGCAGAAGCCAAAAGGCAGAAGGCAAATAGGCTTGTAATAATCATTCTCTTTTTCATTTCTCTTCCATATTATGTTGATTTGTCTGTGAAGTTAAATGACAATACAGGCAGATACAAACAAAATAGACGGACGGTGGGAGATTGTCTGTAAACGGAGAGTATTTCCCTTTGAAAAAGAGGTAGCGGAGATATTTGTCTCCGTTGCTGCAGGAGAGTCTGCATATATAATATAATAATGTATAGAGGGTACTGTAAAAGGGCTGAAAAGCAACTGATTTCTCAATATACTCAAAACTGTGAAAAATGCGTTGTTGATTATCAGTTAGTTAGCGGCGCTGTGTAAGGGCTTTTTACCTATGTTGTTTATATGTATAAATAGGGTTTAATATACTGTATTATATATTAGTACGAATATTACGTAATGACGAGAAAAAACGTTCCTTTTTTCTCGTCAGCAAAAGTACTGATAAGTTTTGAATAGGCAATTCTTTTCCTAAGTTTTTTTGCTTTGTTATGTTCTTTCTTATCAATCGAATAGCAAAGGTAGTACAAAAATAGGGGTTTTCCAAACAAACTTAACGAAGGCGGGAAACAATGACGAGAAAAAAGGAACGTTTTAGCTAGTCATTTGCTAAAACCTACCTGCCTGAAGACGGGGCGTAAATGAGTTTTTAGTAACACTATTATTAATATTAAATTTTAAATTATGAACAAAAAGTTTTCTACGTTAGTGGCTGTTCTTTTGGCAGCCGGTGCATGGAATACGCTGGACGCTGAGGTGGTGAAGATCACTAGTCCTAAGGTCGGCGGAAGTTATTTGATAGGATCCTCTATCGTTGAAGGAGATGAGACAAGCGGAAAAGTGGGGGACTTGTTACAAGTTTCTAATGCAAATAGTACTAGTGGTCTTTCTGCCGCAATCACTGATTTTACAAATGTATGGACATTCGAAAGTACGGGTGAAGCTGGAGAATTTTTCTTGACAGACGGAACTAACTATTTGAGTGCAGCTACGGGGAGTAGTGCAGTCTTAACAGTAGCGTCTGGTGCTACGGATGCTGTTAAATTCAAATTGGTCGGTAATAAGATCGTTGTAACTGGTGCTGATGGTGCTAATGCTAGCGATCCTGCTGTGGCGGCTGATATGGAGCTAAAACTGACGGCTGGTGCTATTGCAACATTGGTAGCTGCAGAAGGTGGTTCAACTTTCGAATTTGGTGTTTTCAACAAAGACCTGAAAGTAACTTCTGGTAATCAGTATTGCCATTTGCAAACAGCTATTACTGATGGAGAGTATTACTTCATTTCAGGGGATGGTGGTACAGCAAATACATTAAAAGATGATGGAACTAAAGGTACTCCTGTTTTTGGTCAAACTGCCGCCAGTGCAGTAACATCAGGTAATGTTGCTAATTATCTATGGAAAGTTGTTTCTGTTTCAGGAACTGATAGTAAAGTTAGATACAAATTCATCAATCTACATTCAGGAAATGAATTCGCTGTAGATGGTGCCAGAGAGTTCGTTGCAAATGATACTTATCAGGGAGCTGTTTCATTAACAATAAATGGCGTAGCTACCCAATCTCTTCAAGCAAACTTTACAGCAGGGGCTGCTGCTACTGCTGCTAAATTCGGTATCTACAAATCTCTTGCAGTAGCCAAGACCGCTGCTGAGCTGAATGCGATTTACAATAAAGGCTTTAGCTTAACAATTAAAGCAAACAATGACAAGACTGTTGACGGAAATGTTATGGCAGGCAAGACATTGTATGCTGTAACGTCAGGAAACAATATTGAGATCGTTGACAAGTTGGCTGCTGGTGGAACTGTTGCTGATGATGCTAACTATTTAATGGTGAATCCTACTGGTTGGGATGGTTCTACTGGTGAAAAGGCTAAGTTTGTATGGGTTAAAAAAGCAGACAAAGATAGTAAATCAGGTTGGTATTCTGAGTACCAGATCACTTCTCGTTCAGGTAGAATTGAATTGTCTAAGACAGAGGTGGAATCACTGATTGTTATGGATGGAACTACTGTGGTAGGTAATGCATATATTGCAACTTATTCCGATAACAATTATCTGACTGTTAAAAAAGATGCTGCTGCAAGCGAATTACCTTCTATTTCTCTGGGTGCAGATGATGTAGTGAAGGTTGAAACATTGTTGGGTAAGTTCTATAATGTGGCATTTGCATCAAAGAGCAGCGATCTTGATGAGGCTGATAAATACAAAGTAGGTCGCGTGTTGGCTATGGTTGATAACAATCAGCCTGTAGCTGCTCCTAAAGCTGGATTCGTGGTTGCTTCATCTGTTGCTGCAACTTCTCCCGAATCTCAGTGGGCTATCACTACTGCAGATCTGGACAATAACAGTTTCACATTGACAAACCGTGAATCGAAGAAGTCTGTTGCAAGCATTACTTTGCGTCATAAATCAGGTGATGCAGCTAATGTTTATACTGTAAGTGCAGATGTTACAGTAGGTGATGAAACTCTTAACGCTGGTGAAAAGATCACGTTGACAGAAGTTAAGAACATCACTAAGTATGACGGTTTCATGAGAACTGAACCGAATGCATTGAGAAATCAGGTATTCAATATCGGTCAGTATCATAACGAAACAGGTAACGTAACAGCTTACTGGGCTGAAAACCATACTAGCGACGGTACTCATAAACTGGGTGTTGTTACTGAAGGTGGAACAGACTGGAAACTGTATCTGGATATGAAACCGGGTGATTTGAAGAATGAAGTGGATACAGTATTGATTATTACTGAGCTGGCTACTTTGAAGAACGATGGTACAATGGGTGTTACTCCTGATACATTGGCTGTACTTCCGTACTTGATCCAGAATAACAGCAATCTTGAATATGTATTGTATAAAGGCAACAAGCTGAACTACTATGCTTGTGATGAATACAAGGATGTAGAAGCTAACGCACAGCGTTTCGCTTTGAAGATGAAACCGAACGGAACTTACAATGTAGTGACTATCGATGCTCAGCCTGCTACTTATGCTAAAACAACATCATTAGGTGCCAGCAAAGTATTCGTAGGAAACAGCGAACAGTGGGGTTCTTTGGATAACCTGAACGCTTATTCAAAAGACAACAACTCGTTGATGGTAGTAAAACCGAACGACAAGCCTGAATACCGCAAGGTAGCTAAAGACTGGGGCGACATTGTTAGAATCTATCGCGATGAATATTCTACAGAAGCATTGTTCGAAAAACGCGACGCTAAGTCAGTTGTAGAGAAAGATACTTTGAGCTTCCTGAATGTAAACAATAGCGTAACAGGTGCAAAACCGGGTCTGTTTGTCGATACAGCTTATGTAAACCGTGTAGATGCTAACGGTATTGTAAACACTTGCTACCAGTATCTGCTGGGTGTAAATGTTACGAAGACATCTGATACTTACTGTCCGGACGATGTAGAACATAACGATCCTGCATGGATTGAGGAACATGGTGTTTGTCCTCACGCAATTAAGACTCCGTTGGTTAAAGGTCGCTTCCTGATCAACCTGATCGACACAGCTAATGTATATGGTGCTACTCACCTGCACAGCAATCCGTATGTAAACGGTATTGAAGCCGGCGAACAACGTGCTAAGTTGTCATTCGTAGAAGGTGTTCATACAAACGATACACTGTATATCACTCGTCAGGGTGGCGAAGTTGTGAAGTTGGCTATGGACTCTCCGGAATTCAACATCGCTAAGTTTGCTTTCCGTTATGTCAATAATGCTGATGGTTCATTCAAGATCCAGACTCGTTACAAAGACTATAGTCCTGCTTCTACAAAGGAAACTATTGAAGAAACAGCAAACAACAACGGTTATCTGAAATGGATCAACGGTACAGTTGTAGTAGAAAAAGACTTCATCAATGGTGAAACATTCAACATGGAAGAAAACTACGATGGTCAGGCTGTTGCCAACGAAGATATCACAGCTTCTTCAATCTCTGTAATTGCAAAAGAAGGTGCTGTTATCATCAACGGTGCTCAGGGCAAGAAAGTTGTTATCAGCAACGTACTTGGTCAGACTGTTGCTAGCACAGTGATCTCTTCTGATAAGGCTGAAATCTCTGCACCGGCCGGTGTAGTTGTAGTAGCCGTAGAAGGTGAAGCCGCTGTTAAAGCAATCGTAAAATAAGAAACTATTTATAATCAATAAATTTAAATTGACTGCGTGGTGATATCGAATCAAGTATCCCGTGAGGGTGAACAAGCGGTCAGTATTAATACTAAAGTAATGAAATAAAGTTCTTCTGTTCGATCTCTGTGAAGAGCAACAACAGACAAAAACAAGCCCCGGAGGATTCGTCTTCCGGGGTTTCGTTGTTAGAAAAGGGTGAGCTTCAAGTAGGAGCAATATTTGAGTCTTTTTTATGAGGCGGAGCCTCATGCCGCAGGCTCTCTTTTGCCGTCGGTTTTTAACCGACGGATAGATTAAATGCTCCGGCTTTGCCGGATCCTCTGTGGGTTTTAACCCCTTTCATATAGGAAAGAAGCCCGGTTAATAAAGGGGCTTAAGCCCACAAAGGAAGAGGCTTTGCCTCCTGTCTTTTATATCCGTCGGTTAAAAACCGACGGCAAAAGAGAGCCTGCGGCACAAGGCGTTGCCTTCAACAAGGCAACGGCGCCTGTAAGGGCGGTTCGCGAACCGCCCCTACCAACGACGCTACATTCATTTCTGACAATAATTGAATATGAAATAAAATGAAAAAAAAGAACAACCTATCGACCTATCATCCTCACTGGATGAACTGTCGGACGCGATCAATGTGTTGCGACGGATGAAAGAGAGCGACGGGAAACTGTCGCGTAGTAATGAACGGAAGCTGTCGAGGTATAAAGACTATCTGCGTATAAGGCTGGGAGCCGGCGTGATCTTTCCCGAAGACCGGATAAACATACCGGCAAAAGTGCACAAAGCCTTAGCCTTCGCCGTAAAAGATATCGCCCTGTTATTGAAAGAACATTCCGGCAACGAACGCGATGGACGGCTGTATCACCTGATGAACGATATCTTTACGTTCGAAGTATCGCCCGCTGCGGTGAAACGCTTTTATTACATGGGGTTGGAAGACCGCGAAATAGGTAAATAATAAATCTTTCCGTTTCCCATACAAAACGACCGGTTTTCTGAGCCGCCGCTATCGTAAAGGCCGCCCCGAAGGCCCTCACACCCCGTTTCGGCAGTTCTGAGCCGGTCTTTTTGTATGCCTTGCCGCCTCTCCCGGATTGTCTACCTTGTAGTAATTTTAAAACCGGCTTTATGCCTTAAAACTTATCGTTATGAATACACAACCTCAAGTTTCCTTCTTTCGCAAGCTCTACTTGCCCGCCTCCGATCCCCGCAGTCTCGAAGAAATCATTATCCTGATCCGTACCCGCCGTTGGACACATGAAATACTGGCTTACCGTAATGCGGTAAAGAGCGGTGATAAAGAGAAAGCCCGTGAATTGAAAACCCGGTTGCCCGGTTTCACCCCTTCGGGGGTGTTCCGTGGAGGGCATAAAGCGACACAGATTGTAAACTATAACAGGGTGGTCGGGCTCGACTTCGACCATGTGGGCGACCTGCTTCGTATAAAAGCCCTTTTCAAAGCCGATGTACACACCCTGGCCCTCTTTGTCAGTCCCGGAGGCGATGGCTTGAAGGTGTTTGTTTCCGTCGATACCGGACAGGAGAAGCATGACGTTGCTTTTGCTGCCGTGGCTGCCTGTTATGAACAGTTGGCGGGTATGCCGTCGGACCGCAAATGTAAGGATATCAGCCGGTGCTGCTATGTGAGCGACGATCCCGAAGCCTGGTATAATCCCGAAGCGGAGGTGTTCGACGTTACGGCTATCTCTCCTGCCCAGCTCTTTGTGCAGGACTGGCTGGCACGTTATCCGCCTGCCGAGGGTAACCGTAACGATACGGTCTACCGTCTGGGGTGCGAGGCTCGCCGCAAAGGTTTCGGACAGGAAGAAATAGCCGCGTTGTGTATCCCCCTGTTGCAAGCCTCCGACTTTACCGAAGCTGAGATACGTCAGGCTTTATCTTCTGCTTATCAGGGAGATAAATCCTATCAGCTTCCCCGTCGTGAAGCCTTAAGGACAGAAAAGGAACTTACGGCACCCGACACGCTTTCGGGCGAAGAACTGCGTGAGCGAACCCCTTTCCTGCCGCAGGATGTCATCGCCGACCTGCCTCCCCTTTTGGGGCAGGCCATCCGTTTCTATACCGACCGCCGTGAGCGCGACATGGCTTTTCTGGCAGCCTGCACCGTGGTCAGCGGTTGCCTGCCGAAGGTATGGGGGCTTTATAACCGGAAACGGGTCTATCCCCACCTCTTTACGATCGAAGTGGCTCCGGCTGCCAACGGGAAAGGCTGTATCAACGACATGCGGCATCTGGCCGACAACTATGCTTCCCTGATCGAGATCGAGACGAAACGTAAGGAACAGGAATACTTGCAGGCTCTTGAAGAATGGGAACTGAAAAAGGTGACGGCTCACCGGAAAGGGCAGTCCGTTTGTGTAGCGGAGGCCCCGCAGAAGGCATCGACCTGCTGTTTCTTTATCCCCACCCAGATAACGAAAGCGAAACTACTCGTTCACCTCTATGAGAACGGCACTTACGGAGGGTTGATGGCCGATAGCGAGATAGATACCCTGGTGAATGCCTCCCGCCAGGATTACGGGCAGTTCGACGATCTGTTGCGTAAAGCCTTCCATCACGAACCCGTGGCATCGTCGCGAAAGACCGACAACGAACTGATCCGTATCGACCGTCCGCGCCTGGCACTTTTGCTGGCGGGTACACCGGGACAGTTCACCCGCCTGGTGCCGAACGTGGAGAATGGGTTGGCCAGTCGTTTATTGCTTTACACCTGCCGGAGTGAAGCTATCTGGCAGGATGTATCGTCGGAAGGGGAGGAGGAAAATTTCGACAGTCACCTGTCGGCGCTTTCCGGGCAGTTGTTGGAGGTAGCGTTGAAGTTGCGCGACCGTCCGTTGAAAGTACGCCTTACCCCGGCACAGTGGCAGGAGTTGAACAGCCGCTTCTCTGCCTTATTGAAGGAAACCGACCTTTTCGGCAGCGAGTATTTCCTGGGGGTGGTGAAACGCCACGGACTGATGGCCTTCCGTCTCTGTATGATCTTTACGGCGCTCGATGCAGCTTCGCTCGATTATGGGGTAGACGAACGGTATTGCAATATGCCTCATTTCCGGGCGGCGATGGCTATAACCGAAGTTTGCCTGGAACACAGTCGTCTGTTGATGACGCAACTGGAGGAACTGCCGGGTGTCAGGGAATTGTGTTGCCCCGACCGCTTCCGTCAGGTATTCGAGCAGTTGCCCGATCAGTTTACCCTGTCGGACGCTTATGAGAACTGCCAGCCGGCCGGTATCGGTGAGCGGGCCGTACGCCGTTATCTCTCCCGGTTGGAGCCGGAATATCTTTCCCGTATCTCCCGCGGTGTCTACCGGAAAAACAAACCGGATGCAGCCTGAAAAAGGGGAGGTGCCGTAAGTTCCTTTTCTGTCCTTAACCCCGCTGAATTCCTGATCGACAGAGTATTGCGTTAATAAAAAGCCTGCAATACCCTATAAGGTGTCGAGGTACGCCCTATACGGTATTGAGGTCTACCCTATAAGGTAAGACGGGTTTCCTTATAGGGTAAAAAAGCGGACGTCTGCCGCGGAGCGAACGTTTTATTCTTTTATCAGCCGCATCAGCGTTTCATGCATTGCCCCGTTGGTGGCAAGCACTTCGTCGCCCGACTGCCAGTTGTCGCCCCCGCTGAAGTCGGTCACTTTACCACCTGCCTGCATCAGGATCAGGGCACCGGCGGCAATGTCCCAGGGGCCGATATAAGCCTCGATACGGGCTTCGAACCGTCCGGCTGCGATGTAGCAGACTTCGGCAGCTGCCGCTCCCATCAGGCGCGTTCCTCCGGCAAAACCGTATAGCCTGTCGACCAGGTGGAGGGCTACCGGGCGGTAGGCATCCGAGTTATAAGGAAATCCCAGGTCGATAAAAGCTTTGTCGAGGTCTGACACGTCGGATACATGTATCTCTTTGCCATCGAGGTAGGCCTTGCTGCCTTTCCAGGCATAGAAACATTCGTCACGGCAGACTTCGTAGACAACGCCGAGCAGCAACTCTTCTTTATTGCGCAAGGCGATGCTCACACAATACGGAGCTACGTCGTGGATATAATTGGAAGTGCCGTCCAGCGGATCTACCAGCCAGCAATAATTCTCGTCGGTCAGGCTTCCGCTACCCTCTTCGGCGATGAAACCGGCTTCGGGGAGCAGGGCGGAGAGTTGGGCGATCAGCCATTTCTCCGATTCTTTGTCTACATACGAGACATAGTTGTGGGCACTTTTTTCTTCTACCCGCCCGCGGTCGAATTTACCTCGTTCCTCTTTCAGGAAAGCCCCTGCTTTACGGGCTATGTGTTGTACTTCGGTACAGAGATGTTCTAGGTTCAACATGTTATAATTCTTTCTTTTTGAATTGACAAACGTACACATTTTTATGGATTAAATAGAGTGTGAACGACTGAATATTACTGAAAAAGGTATACTTTTGACTCAATACATAAAAGAAGGGAGTTCTATGGCAAAAATAACTGTAAAAGATACTTTTGTATCGGTAATAAAAGTAAATGATGAGGATTACATAAGTCTCACAGATATGCTAAAAGCGAAAGATGGAGATTTTTTCTTTTCCAATTGGTTAAGGAACAGAAATACTGTTGAATTCCTCGGTGTTTGGGAGAAATTGAACAACCCAGCTTTTAATTATGTCGAATTCGACATAATTAAAAGTCAAGCCGGATTGAATAGCTATCGCCTTAGTACCAAGGAATGGATGCTAAAGACTAATGCCATCGGTATCATTGCAAAAACGGGACGCTATGGCGGTACTTATGCCCACAAGGATATCGCTTTTGAGTTTGCCATGTGGATTAGTCCGGAGTTTAAAGTTTATTTGATTCGTGAATTTCAGCGATTAAAAACCGATGAGCAAGCTCAGCTTGGTTGGACAGCCAAGCGTGAACTATCGAAGATAAACTATCGTATCCACACCGATGCAATCAAACAGAATCTTATCCCTGAGGAGGTCACTCCTAAACAGTCCAGTATTATCTATGCCAACGAGGCTGATGTTCTGAATGTGGCAATGTTTGGTATGACGGCAAAGATGTGGAGGGAACAAAATCCTGAACAGAAAGGAAATATCCGTGATTATGCTTCTATTAATGAACTTATTTGTTTGTCTAATATGGAAAATCTCAATGCAGTGTTTATTGATCAGGGAATATCGCAGAGAGAGCGGCTTATTAAACTGAATCAAATAGCCATTCAACAAATGCGCATATTGGAGGATGATGGAAATAGGAAACTGCTAAAATGATATACTTTTACCCAGGACTTAAAAGATACGAATTATGAATATATGGAAACCATGGAAACGAACTCCGGAATATAAGGGAGAAGAGAAAAAAGAAGATTATAACTTCTTTGAAATCTCTTCCTTTTTTCGTTTCGATAAACATCAAAGGGCGCTGGGCGTGTTGTCGGAACAGACCTGTGCCGATTTGGGATTTGAGGATCTGTTTATGTTTTCCGATCGTACCGTTTCGCGCGTCGGGCAGCAGTATCTGTATAACCTTATGCGGACTATTCCTGCCGGAGCGAATGAAGTGGAACAAAACGAGCCTCTGATAAACCGTCTGGCGACAAATCCCGGATTACATGCCGAGGCTGTAAAAGACCTCCATGTATTGAGTGCTCCCGATGCGTACAGTATTGCTCCGCTGATGGAGTTGGGGCATCCGGTCGTTCCCGTATGGAAAAAGATCCTGTTTCGCATTTGTGGCCTGCTGCCGACCCTGTTTCTATTGTTGTTCTACCTGAATCAATCAGGCGCTTGTCTGCTTCTCCTTATTGCAACGATACTGATGAACGGCGTTATCCATTATAGCAATAAACCGAATAATCTGAATTATATAGCTTCGATCCCCCAATTGATACGTCTGTTGAATCTTTCGGATAAACAGTCTAAGAACCCGCTCTTTTCAGAGATTGCCGGGGGCGTACCGGAAGCATTGTCGTCGCTCGAAACATTGCGGAAAGCCAGTGGTCACCTGCGGATGGAGTCGAAGATGGACAGCGACCTGGCTGTGATCCTCTGGGCGATCATGGAATGTGTCAAGGTCTTTTTCCTGGCGGAACCGATCGCTTATAATAAAGTCGTAACCCTCTTGAAAGACAAGAATCGGGATATAGAAACGGTGTTCCGCTTTATCGGGCTGGTCGATACCCTGTCGTCCGTCGTTTTCCTGCGGAAGAGCCTGTCTTATTATAGCTTGCCGGAACAACCGGAGGCGGGGCTACGGGTTGAGGCGGACGAGATGTATCATCCTCTACTCGAAAACTGTGTGGCGAATACGATCCGGATCGAAGGGCGTTCCATCCTTTTCACCGGGTCGAATATGTCGGGAAAGACAACCTTTATACGTACTTTGGGTGTCAATATACTGGCTGCTCAAACACTTCATATGGCCTTTGCCCGGCGTATGAAGCTCAAAATGCCGGTCATGATACATGCAGCCCTGATGCTTTCCGACAGCCTTGCGGATGGGAAAAGCTTTTATCTGAAGGAGGTAGAGTCGATCCGCGATATGCTTTCCTGTGGGCAGAGTGAACACACCAACCTTTTTCTATTGGATGAGATATTCAAAGGAACCAATACCACCGAACGGATTGCGGCGGCCAAGGCGGTGTTGAGCTATCTGAATACGGCCTGTAACATCGTGGTCGTCTCCACCCACGATACGGAGTTGGGAGGATTCCTGGAGAACGAGTATGACCTGTATCATTTCTGCGAGAAGATAACCGATGATGTCTTATCGTTCGACTACAAACTTAAGTCCGGCAACCTGTATCAGCGCAACGCGATCCGTATCCTGGAAATAAATGATTATCCCTCTTCTTTGATCGAAGATGCTTATTCCGTGATCCGGCAGATAGAAGGCAAATAACGCTTGTGCCGGATGTTCTTCTGCCAGAACTTTTTATTCTTGATTTTCTTTTCTATTTTTGTTAATGAATTTTCAAACAAAACAGGGTATTTAGCCGTTATCATTATAAAAAGAATACACTATAATAGCAAATGAGGATTTGGATCAAACGAATAGGGATCGTCTGCCTGATACCTGTGGTATTGGTTTTGTTGGTCTCTGTATTATTATATATACCGCCTGTTCAGAATTTTGCCGTCAGGAAAGCGGCTTATTATGCCGGTAAAGCTACCGGAATGCAGATCGGAATAGAACGAATACGCCTCTCTTTCCCATTGAACCTGACGGTGAAGGGAGTGGAGGTGCTGACTTCGCCCGCCGATACGCTCCTGACCCTAAAAAGCCTGACGGTGAATGTACGCGCCCTGCCTTTACTGAAGAAAGAGGTATTGGTAGATGCGATCGACCTGGAGGGAGTGAAGGTAAACTCCGGCACATTTATCGAAGGTATGGAGATAAAGGGTGTACTGGGACGCCTGTATGCCAAAGCCGACCGTGTCAACCTGGCGAAAGAAAAGGTCACCCTGAATACGGTCGACCTCTCCGATACGGCTATCACCTTGTTGTTGAACGATACGACAACCAAGGCCGACACCACTTCAACTCCCGTAAACTGGATATTAAACCTCGAAAAGATAAACCTCGACCGGGTGGCTTTCGCTATGCAGATGCCTGCCGACTCGCTACGTCTGACCACCTATATCGATAAAGCCAACCTGAAAGACGGTGTAGTCGACCTGGGTACCTCGCGTTATGAAGCCGGCCTGTTTACCCTGACCGGATCGACCTTGGGGTATGACGGTAACAACCAGGATGCGACAGAAGGCTTCGACCCTTCTCATATCGCCTTGAGTGACGTCAATATCTCGCTCGACTCTCTTCTTTATGGGGGCCGGGATATAAAAGCCTGCATACGCGAGCTCTCGGCCGAAGACCGTTCGGGATTGACTATCTCTTCCCTGACCGGAAGCCTTCATAGCGATAGCACCACTATCAATGTACCGCAACTTCTGTTGAAGACTCCTTCATCGGAAATCCGCCTGTTGGCGATGGTTCCCTGGAGTTCGTTTGCAGAAAATCCGGAAGGCAATATGCGGGTATTGCTCACAGCTTCGGTGGGTAAGGAGGATGTAATGATTGCCGCCGGTGCACTTCCGAAAGATTTTCAGAAGGCTTATCCGGAAAAACCGGTTTCGCTGACAGCCGGTGTGGAAGGTAACCTGTCCTCCCTGATGCTTCGCCAGTTGAAAGGGGAGTTGCCGGGGGCTTTCCGTATGGATGTGACCGGTACGATGAAGTCGCTTACCGACAGTGTGCGCCGTTCAGGGAAACTGGAACTGAAAGCGAAAACGGGGAACCTCGATTTTGTATTGGCCATGCTCCCGGAAGCGGAACGGAAACGTTTCAATATCCCTTCCGGTATTACCCTGACCGGTGAAGCCGGTTTGAAAAATAACGAATACCAGGCCGACCTGCTTCTGCGGGAGGATAAAGGAAAGGTCTTGTTGACAGGACGCTTCAACCCCGCTAACGAGGCTTACGAAGCCGACCTGAAAGTGGATAGCCTGGAACCATTGCACTTTATGCCGCTCGATTCCCTCTACGGCCTGACTGCCTCTATCCGTGCCGAAGGTAAAGGTTTCGATCCGTTCAAAGCGTCTACCTGGGCGAAGTTGGACGGTCAGATTACGGATATCCATTATGGTAATTATAATGTGTCGGACGTCAACCTGGCAGGATCGCTTGAAAAGAACTTCGCCAAGTTCGACCTGCTGAGTAAGTATCCGCTGGCAAAGATGGATATGACGCTGAATGCAACCCTGTTGAAAAAGGAGATCAAAGCCATGCTGATTGCCGATGTCGAGAATTTCGACCTCTATGGTATGCACCTGATGCAAGATTCGCTGGCTACCTCTTTCCAACTATTTGCGGAAGCGGAAACCGATATGGGAAAGAACAACCTGGTCGACGTCACGCTGGGTAACTGGGAACTGATTACGACTACCGGAAAATATAAACCCAAAACCCTGACCCTGCATGCTCAAAGTACGAAAGATACGACCCGTGTCTCGTTCCATGCCGGCGACCTGGGAATCACATTGACAGGAAATGCCGATCTCGAAACAATGACCGATAAGTTCACAAAGATATCGGAAGGCCTGAACAAACAACTGGAGAAAGACTCGATGATCAATATCCCTGCTTTCCGTCCGTTGCTTCCCGATATGCATCTGGCTATATCGGCGGGGAAAGACAACCCGATCTATAACATCCTGCAACAGGCTAATGTCTCTTTCAACAACCTGAATCTGGAAGCTTTCTCTTCACCGGAAGAAGGCTTCCGCATGGATGCGGGTATCTACGATCTGATGCGTGATACAACGCGGCTCGATACGATTAGTTTCGCCGTGCGCCAGGACTCGCTCGGATTGTTGTATAGTGCCGATGTGATTAAAACAAAATACCGTAAACAAGCTCCTTTCACTGCCGGAGTGAAGGGTAAGATAAGAAGTACGTTTGCCGATGCAGAGCTTTTGTACACGGATGGGGCCGGAGATACCGGTATCCTGCTCGGACTGCGGGCGGATAAGGTGAAAGAAGGGATCAATCTCCATTTGTTCCCCGACGATCCGATCCTGGCTTTTCGCCCTTTCAAGCTGAATCCGGATAATTATATCCTCTATAAGAATGAGAAAGATATTGCAGCCGATCTCCGGTTGTCGGGCGAGGAAAATATGTCCTTGTGGATACATTCGCGACCGGAAAAGGAGAAGATGGAGGAACTGCACCTCGAACTGAGCCAGATCAACCTCGATGTGATTTCGAAAGCATTTACGGAGATACCTTCCATGCAGGGAATTCTGAGTGCGGATATGCAATATGCGCCTTCCGACAGCTCGTTCCTGGTGGTGCTCGATGCGAATATAGACAACCTTATTTATGAAGGCGGTCGGGTAGGAGAACTGATGTTCAGTACGGTTTACCTGCCGTTGCCGGATAACAGGCATCAGGTCGATATGCACTTCCTGCGCGACCAGAAGGAGGTAATGTCGGCTACCGCTCTTTACAAGATAGGAAAAGAAGATTATCTCGACGGAACATTCGACGTGACACATCTGCCGCTGGATATGGTAAACCCGTTTATCCCGGATAATATGGCTTCGTTAAATGGTGTACTGGAAGGAAACATGACGATAAAGGGTAGTAGTAAAGCCCCTGAAATGAACGGATATATCGAGATGGATTCAACCTCGATGTTTGTGACGGCTGTAGGAACCAGCTTCCGGGTAGACGACAAAAAGATCGTGGTGAAAGATAACAAAATCATGTTCGACGAATACCATATCCATGCTGCCGGTAAGAACCCGTTCGTGATAGACGGTACGGTCGACTTCAACAACCTGTCGCGAATGACGGCTGACCTGAAGCTAAAGGCCGATAATATGCAATTGCTCGATGTAAAACGTAACAAAGAAAGCATGGTCTACGGTAAACTGCTGGTCAATCTCTCGTCTACCGTAAAAGGGCCGCTCGATGCTCTGATGATGCGTGGTAGCCTGCAATTGCTGGGTGGAACGAATGTAACCTATGTGATGAAGGATTCGCCGCTGACCGTACAAGACCGCCTTTCCGACCTGGTGACTTTCACCTCTTTCGAGGATACGCTCGTCAACCGTCGTCGTCCCGAAGCCCCGCTGCCGCTGGGAGGAATGGATATGCTGCTTACAATCCGTATCGACCAGTCCGTACGCTTGAATGCCGACATCACTCCCGACCGTTCCAGCAAGGTAGAGCTCGAAGGGGGTGGTGATCTCTCTTTCCAATATACCCCGCAGGGGGAAATGATCCTGAACGGACGTTATACGCTTTCGGGTGGCATTGTGAAATATGCTTTGCCGATCATCCCGCTGAAAGAGTTCAATATACAGGACGGCAGTTACGTGCAGTGGAGCGGTGACCCGATGGACCCGTATCTGAGCCTGACGGCTACCGAACGCATCCGTACCAATGTGACGGAAGGCAGCGGCTCCCGTATGGTCAACTTCGATGTAGGTATCGCCCTCAAACAACAACTGGAGAACCTCGGCCTGCAGTTCGTCCTGACGGCTCCCGAAGACCAGGCGATGCAGACAACCCTGAGTAGCATGGGCGAGGATGAACGTACGAAACTGGCCGTCGGAATGATTATCACCGGTATGTACTTGGCGAACAGTAGCAGTGGCAAACAGAACCTGAACATGGGGGCAGCCCTGAACAGCTTCCTGAACAGTGAGATCAGTAATATTGCAGGAAGTGCCTTGAAGACGGTCGATATCTCGTTCGGTATGGATAGCTACGACGAGAACGGCAATGGGGATGGCGGTCAGCGTACCGACTATAACTTCAGCTTTGCCAAACGTTTCTGGAACGACCGTATCCGTGTCGTGTTGGGAGGCCGTATCTCTACGGGTGAGAATGCCAGCAATAGCAACCAGACGCAGGCCTTTATCGACAATGTCTCGATCGAATACCGACTGGATGCCAGCGGAACGCGCTACGTGAAACTGTTCCATGACAAGAACTACGAAAGCCTGCTGGAAGGGGAGATCACGGAAACGGGTGTCGGTATCGTACTGCGCCGTAAGATGCTTCACATGCGGGAGTTGTTCAACTTTAAGAAAAATAGGCCTAAACCGGTTAATGAGGAGGAATGATGAAAAAGAGAAATATACTATATAGACTGTTTAGCGGAAGAGCAATAACACAGCGGGGCAGGGGGTGTGTCATCTTCTCGTTTCTTTTACTTTTGTTGGCATCCTGTTCGACCACTAAGAATCTGCCCGAAGGTGAAGTCCTTTATACCGGCATTAAAAAGATAGAAGTCACCAACGAAGATAAGACCTCCGTCGGTGAAGACGCCCTGGCTGAAGTGGAGGGAGCTCTTGCCTATCCCCCCAACAATGCATTATTGGGAAGTTCATCTGTCCGTGTACCGTTCCCGTTCGGTCTGTGGGTCTATAACTCTTTCGTGAATAAAAAAGGAAAGGTAGGAAAATGGATCTTTAATAAACTTGCCGCCAAGCCTGTCTTTATCTCGACGGTGAATCCCGATATACGTATCAAAGTAGCGCAAAACCTGCTGAAAGAATACGGCTATTTCAATGGAACGACCTCTTTCCAGGTAGATACCAATCTGAAGGATGCGAAGAAAGCCAAGCTCATTTACCAGGTAGAAATGAATCATCCTTATACTTACGACAGTATCCGTTATGTGAGGATGCGCCATCAGATGGATACATTAATACAAAGCAATCCTTCGGCACGCCTGCTTCATAAAGGGGAAAACTTCAGTGTGACGAATCTGGAAGCCGAGCGGCAACGCATTACTTCCCTGTTGCGTAATAACGGATTCTATTATTTCCGCCCCGAGTTCATTACCTACCAGGCGGATACCATCATGAATCCCGGCAAGGTAGCACTTCGCATCATGACGAAACCTGGCCTGCCGCGTACCGCCCTGCGTCCGTGGAAGATCGGTGAAATCTCCGTCCTGTTGAACGGTTATAACAATGAGCCGCCTACCGATTCGGTGCGCTATAAAGATATGACGGTTTATTACGAAGGCAAACTCCGGGTACGTCCGTCGGTGCTTTACAACCGCCTGCGTCTGCATTCCGGCGATCTCTATTCGCAGGAGAATCAGCAACGGACACAGAATAGTTACTCGCGACTGGGCATTTTCCGGTATTCCGAAATGCAATATACTCCGCGCGATACGGCCCGTCGACAGGATACCCTCGACTTGAAGATCAACACCGTCTACGACTTGCCGCTCGACGGGGAGTTGGAAGTGAACGTGACCTCCAAAAGTAACGATCAGCTGGGGCCGGGAGCTATCTTCAGTGTCACTAAACGGAATGTGTTCGGGGGAGGTGAAACGTTCGGTGTGCGTTTGCGCGGCTCTTACGAATGGCAGACCGGAAAACGGGTGGACGGCTCCAAGTCGGCTATCAATAGTTGGGAAATGGGACTGAGCGGAACATTGACATTCCCTCAATTGCTGTTCCCCGGTATGATGAAAAAGGACGGCTTATATCCTTCGAGCACCTCCTTCCGCCTGTATGTCGACCAGCTGAACCGGGCACGCTTCTTCAAGATGCTGGCTTTCGGTGGGAATGCTTCGTACGATTACCAGTCGTCTGCTACCAGCCACCATTCGATCACGCCGTTCAAGCTGACATACAACCTGCTTCAGTCAACGACCCACGAGTTCGACAGCATAACGAAAGACAACCGTGCCTTGAAGTTGAGTTTGGAGAACCAGTTCGTGCCGGCGATGGGATATACCTATACCTACGACGATGCACCGATCACTTCCAAACGGAATCATACCTGGTTTCAGTTGTCTGTTTCGCAGGCGGGTAATTTGCTGGCTGCGGGTTATGCCATTGCCGGAAAGAAATTCAATGAAGAAGGAAAACATTTGCTGGGAAATAAATTCGCCCAGTTCGTGAAAGGAACGGCGGAAATCCGTTACAACTATAAGATAGGTCATAACCAGCATCTGGTTGGCCGCGTTATGGCGGGAGCCATTTATAGTTATGGAAATGCCCGTGTGTCTCCTTACAACGAACAATTCTATATCGGAGGGGCTAATAGCCTCCGTGCCTTCACGATTCGTTCGATCGGTCCGGGTAGCTATCTTCCGCCCGAAAGTACGTACAGCTATCTCGACCAGACCGGCGACCTGAAGTTCGAGGCCAATCTCGAATACCGTTTTCCGATCCTGGGTGACCTGCATGGTGCTGCTTTTATAGATACGGGTAACATCTGGCTGATCCGTGAAGACAAGCAACGTCCTGGCGGTCAGCTGAAATGGGGGCGTTTCCTGAGAGACCTGGCGCTGGATGCCGGTGTCGGATTACGTTACGACTTAACCTTTATCGTAATCCGCCTGGATATGGGTGTTCCCCTGCATGTGCCTTACGAAGCAAAGAAAGGCTATTTCAACGTACCCAATTATACGCCGGGTTGGCACCTGGCTATCGGGTATCCGTTCTGATGTAGGATACAAACTATATGTAACGCAGATTGGGCAGATAATCGCAGATTCTAATTAAGATCTGCGTTATCTGCCCAATCTGCGTTATAGTTACGCTACCGTGATTAGAACGGCAGGTCGTCGATCGGATTTGCCGGACCGAAGTCGGGAGCGGCAGGTGCTGTCGGGGCAGATGCCGGTGCAAAGTTATCCGGGGTCATCGCTCCGGGAGCCGACATGGGTGCGCCGGCCATCGGACGGTCTACTTTCCATGCATTGATGTTAGTGAACCAACGTCCCTGATACTCACGGCTGTCTATATCGAATGATACTGTCAATTCTTCTCCGGGTTGAATAGCTGCCTGTTCGATGCGGTCGGCACCGAAAATCTGGAAGCATACTTTCTTAGGGTATTGGTCATGTGTTTCTAATACGTACTCCTGTTTTTTCCACTCGTTTCCGTTTTTACTTGTGCCGCCCTGTTCAGGTAGTACGGCAATAATCTTTCCCGTAATTTCCATATTTATTGTTTTCTTAAATTGTCGGCGAAGATACGTTTTTCTCTCGTAACCTGCTAATTGTTTGACTTAGATTTTCTCTTCCTGGGGTAATTCCGAAGGGTCGAGCGCGTCAAAGGCAGCCTTCATCGAAAGCAACTCTTCTTTGATTTGTTTCAGTTTGTTGACGATCTCTTCCTGGCGGATGGTTGTTTCCCTGTTGTCCTTTAGCTTCTGGCGTGCACCGGCCAGTGTCATACCTCGTTCTTTTACCAGGTGGAAGATCAGACGTACGGCGTCGATATCCTCCTGTTTGTAGAAACGGGTTCCTTTTGCCGTTTTACGCGGGCGGATAATATCGAATTCCTTCTCCCAGAAACGCAGGGTCGACTCGTTGACGTCGAACATCTGCGCCACCTCGCTGATGGAGAAATATAACTTCAGATTTTTATCTTTATTTAATGCCATCGTCTTAAAGATGTTTAATCCATTACCTGTCCATGGTTTTCTGCGATCTGGATCATACGGTCGTATTCTTCAGGTGTAAGATCCATGTAATAGTATCTGGACGGGTTGTCGTGTTTACCCCGGACTATCACTTCGTAATGCAGGTGCGGTCCGGTAGATTTACCTGTATTACCCACTTCGCCAATCACTTCGCCGCGGGTCACTTTCTGTCCGACGCGCTTCTTGAACTTGCTCATGTGGCCGTATAATGTCTGGAATCCGTAGCCGTGATCAATCATCAGACAGTTGCCGTATCCCTGTTTCCAGGCGGCAAACGTGACGACGCCGTCACCGGTTGCATAAATTTCCGTTCCCACTTTGGCGGAGAAGTCCATGCCCGAGTGGAAGCGGGGAGTTCTGTATATCGGGTCGATACGCACACCATAACCGGATGCCGTACGGCGCAGGTCCTTATTGGAGATAGGCTGGATGGCAGGGATGCAACGGCTACGTTCTTCCTGGTTCTTACCCAGCTTGATCAACTCTTCCAACGAGTTGCTTTGTATATAGAGCTGCTTCGAGAGCATATCCATCTTCTGTGTGGTGGAAACGACCAGTTCCGGGTTAGGCAAGCTCAACAGATGTTCGTAACGGTTGGTTCCCCCGAAACCAGATTTACGTACCGATTCGGGAATGGACTCTGCCTGGAAGATGGCACGATACAGGTTCTCGTCGCGTTGCTGGATGTCGTCCAATACTTCGAGGGCATTGGTTAGGCGAAGCGAAAGTACCTCATATTGAGTTTGTAACAGCTTGTTTTCCTTCTTCAATAACGACTCTACCGGCGAGTCGATCGTGTACATTAAAATGAAAAAAGCCCCGATCCCTATGGCCGCACCTATGCTCAAATGACGGAGCACAATGAAGAAACGATCTTTGGCGGAAGGGTAGACACGCTCGTAATTGAGTGTGCTAGGGTTATATAAGTAATATGTTTTTCTTGTTTTAAACAGCTTCATTGAATATTTTTATAGCTTGGATACGTGCAAAAATAATAATTTGCAGTACTTTTGCAAATTGTTTTTCAGAATATTAACGAGAACTATATATTAGATTATGTTGACAGCAAAAGAAATCCGTGAATCGTTTAAAGAGTTCTTCGCTTCCAAGCAGCACCAGATAGTGCCGTCTGCTCCGATGGTAGTGAAGGGGGACCCTACATTGATGTTCACCAATGCGGGTATGAATCAGTTTAAAGATATTATCCTGGGTAATGTACCCATCAAATATCCTCGCGTCGCGGACTCACAGAAATGTCTTCGTGTGAGCGGTAAGCATAACGACCTGGAAGAAGTAGGACACGATACCTACCACCACACCATGTTTGAAATGTTGGGTAACTGGTCGTTCGGTGATTATTTCAAGAAAGAAGCAATCAATTGGGCCTGGGAATATCTGGTAGATGTTCTGAAACTGGATCCGAAACGTTTATATGCAACCGTATTTGAAGGAAGCCCTGCCGAAGGTCTGTCGCGCGACGATGAAGCTGCCGGCTACTGGGAACAGTACCTTCCGAAAGATCATATCATCAACGGTAACAAACATGATAACTTCTGGGAAATGGGTGATACCGGTCCTTGCGGCCCCTGCTCGGAAATCCATATCGACTTGCGTCCGGACGAAGAACGTGCGGCTAAGAGCGGTGCCGAAATGGTCAACAAAGATCATCCGCAGGTGATCGAGATCTGGAACCTGGTGTTCATGCAGTTCAACCGGAAGGCTGACGGCTCGCTAGAACCGCTGCCTGCCAAGGTAATCGATACCGGTATGGGATTCGAACGTCTGTGTATGTCATTGCAGGGCAAGACTTCCAACTATGATACGGATGTATTCCAGCCGATCATTCAGGTGATCGCTGCCGCTACCGGAACTAAATATGGCGAAAACAAGCAGCAGGATATTGCTATGCGTGTGATTGCCGACCATATCCGTACAATAGCATTCTCTATCACGGACGGTCAGTTGCCATCGAATGCAAAAGCCGGTTATGTGATCCGTCGTATCCTGCGTCGTGCCGTTCGTTACGGTTATACGTTCCTCGGACGCCGCGAAGCCTTTATGTATGCTTTGCTTCCTGTATTGATCGAAACGATGGGAGATGCCTATCCCGAACTGGTTGCCCAGAAGACATTGATCGAAAAGGTAATCAAAGAAGAAGAGGAATCGTTCCTGCGTACATTGGAAACCGGTATCCGTCTATTGGATAAGAAGATGGAAGAAACAAAGGCGGAAGGCAAGACTGTAATCAGTGGTGTGGATGCCTTTACATTATATGATACTTTCGGATTCCCGTTGGACCTGACTGAACTGATCCTGCGTGAAAACGGCATGGAAGCAAACATCGAAGAGTTTAATGCTGAAATGCAGAAGCAGAAAGAACGTGCCCGCAACGCTGCCGCTATCGAAACCGGCGACTGGGTAGTTCTGAAAGAAGGTGAAGCCAAATTCGTAGGTTACGACCTGTTCGAATGCGAAGCCGAGATCCTGCGTTACCGTAAGATCAAACAAAAGAATAAAGAACTCTTCCAGGTCGTTCTGGATCAGACTCCGTTCTACGCAGAAATGGGTGGACAGGTAGGTGATACCGGATGGCTGATCGCTGACGATGAAAAGCTGGACGTGGTAGATACCAAACGTGAAAACAACCTGCCGGTACATTTCGTAACTCGTTTACCGAAAGATGTAACGGCCACTTTCACTGCTAAGATTAACGAAAAGAAACGTATCCAGTGCGAATGTAACCACTCGGCTACCCACTTATTGCACGAAGCTTTGCGTGAAGTGCTGGGTACACATGTCGAACAGAAAGGTTCTTTCGTTTCTCCCGAAGCTCTTCGTTTCGACTTCTCTCACTTCCAGAAAGTGACCGACGAAGAGATCCGTCGGGTAGAAAAGCTGGTAAGCGAAAAGATCCGTGCCAACTTCCCATTGGAAGAACACCGCAATATGCCGATCGCTCAGGCACAAGCCCTGGGTGCTATGGCGCTGTTCGGTGAAAAGTACGGCGAAGAAGTCCGTGTGGTTAAATACGGTTCTTCTATCGAGTTGTGCGGTGGTACGCATATCCCGGCAACCGGTATGATCGGCTCCTTACGCGTAGTGGCAGAAAGTTCGATTGCTGCAGGTGTTCGCCGTATCGAAGCGGTGACGGCTGAAGCTGCTGAAGAATATACCTACCATCTGCAAGATTCTTTCCGCGAATTGCGTGCTATGTTCAACAACGTGCCTAACCTGGCTCAGACCATCCGCAAGTCTATTGAAGAGAATGCCGAACTGAAAAAGCAGGTAGGCGACTACATTAAAGAGAAAGTAGCTTCCATGAAGAAAGACCTGATCGCTAAAGCTGTGGTACGCCACGGTGTGAAAGTGGTTGTCTTCCGTGGTGAAGCCAATGTGGATGCCATCAAAGACCTGGCATTCCAGATCAAGGGCGAAAGCTGTACGGATGAAAAAGTGTTCTTTGTTGCCGGTATAAAAGACGGTTCCAAATGTGCGCTGATGGTTATGCTGAGCGAACCGCTGGTAGCCGACGGATTGGATGCAAGCAAATTGGTGAAAGATGCAGCTAAGCTGATCCAGGGTGGTGGCGGTGGCCAGGCTCACTTCGCAACAGCAGGCGGTAAGAACTCGGATGGCTTGATACAGGCTGTCGACCAGATCCTTGCTGCGGCCGACTTACAGTAAGAAGATAATATATCAAATATCTTTCCGGGGTGGTTCCTTTCTAAAAGGGATCACCCTTTTTTTATTCCTTAAATTGCCTTTTGGGTGAAATCTCTTGATTTTTTGGTCGTGAGTAACTAATAAAACTAATGTACGTATGCGTACATTACATATGATCTTTTTGTTTTTAAAGTCATTTAAATAGAAGTAAATAGAATGTATATATGTTGAATAATAAAGGGTAATAGGTCTAAATGGAGTGACTAATTTTAACGTTCCTTTTTTCTAGTCAACAAAGTTATATCATAATTTTTAATCTGCAATTCTTTTAGAAATTATTTTTTCCAATCTATATGCTTTCTTATCAACTGTATAGCAAAGTTTGTATGAAATAGTCTCTTTTTTGCATAAAGTCAAATACCCTCCAAAAGCATGACTAGAAAAAAGGAACGTTTTAGCTAGTCATTTGACTTTGGTTAAAATTCCTGCTTTTGAATAAAAGACTTTTAAGTAACACTATTATTAATATTAAATTAAAGATTATGAACAAGAAATTTTCTACTCTTATGGCTATCACCTTGGTAGCCGGTGGACTTTCTTCTACAGCAATGGCCCAGAGCACTAATGCTTTTCATTTTGAGGATGTAAAGGCGGCAACTGTTTCTGTGGAAAAGGCTGCAGAAGGTAACTATTATCATTTAGGTTCTACTGATAATTATTTGTCATTCAGAACCGATGATAAAAAAGTTTATTTGGAGACACGCTCTATTGCATCGTCAACTACTGATCCTAGCGTGTATGTTACTTCTACGGACTCTGCCTTGTGGGAACCTACTATTGTGATTACGAACAATGTGAAATCTTTCAAGTTTACAAACAAGTTGACCGGAGCTGTTTTGGCTGTTAAATACAACAAGGACAAAGCTACAGCAGAACTTGTTTCAGAAACAACAGAAGGTGCTATTTCTTCTTTTACATTTGAAGGTGCAGATGATTCTAAAAACTTGGTTTGCTACGATGCAGACAAGGTAAAGTATGTGCTGAATATTTCTTCTACAGCCGGAACTAAAGCTGAATTTGTAAAATGGGAATCAGGTAAAAGTTACAATGCTGTAAATCTGTTCACGCCAGAACAGAAAATCATGACTGCTGAAGAACTGAATGCGATCGGCAACGGTTCTTTCAAACTGAATATCCTGGATCAGGTTACAGACGGCAGTGCTGATTATATCAATGGTTCAACTTTGACTGCTTATCCGGCTTTGATCGATGGAGCGTCAGCTGTTGATAAAGGAGTTTATTTGCGTGTAAACGGAGCTAAAAAGGCTTATGGATCAGCTGATAAGAAACAGGTTGATAAGAATGGTAAGGAACTTCAGAATAAGAATGTATTCCTTGTTGTAGATACTGTATTCAATACCGGTACAGCTTTCAATGATTCTATTGGTGGCCGTGGTCTGAAAATCAGTGCAGACTCTGTTGTTTGTAAATGGACTTCATCTACTGCCGACATCACAAGCAGTAAAGTTTGGGACTTTGAGGAAGCTGCAACAAGTATTCTAGAATCTACTGGTACTACTGCTGGTTCTATTAATATGGCAGACAAAGTGGCTGCAGGTCGTGCCGCAGCTAACTATCGTTTCTATATTTATAAGAATGTAAGTAAAGCAGGTGGTGATGTTTTAACTGTTAAGGTCGACTCGATTCCTACTATTGGAGAGTTGAAAGCGGGAAAGGCTTATTCAGACTTGGAAGCATTCCCTACAGATAAAGACTCGATCGGTTACTTTGCAATTGCCAGAACAGGTACAGGTAATCCCGGTTTATTCACTATTGTAGATTCAACAAGCTTGGCTAAGGCTGTAGCCGATACGTATGCAAATGTTTCTTTTGCACAGGGTAAACTGGCTACATTAGAAGACGGTATCTATTCTATCCAGAAAAAAGACGGTAAGTTTGCTGAAGCTATTTTGGTTGATATGAATGTTGCAGGTACAAAAGTTAAATGTGACTACACTGCTAATGTTGCAAGCGAATTGGTTCCTGCTACTCAATTTACGATTAAAGGCAGAAGCGGATACTATAAAATCGCTAACCGTGAAAATGGATTGAATCCGTTTGCTGATGTTGCAAAGAGTTATATTTATGCAACGGATAAGGATGGAGAATATAAGGTATCCGGATCGGACGATATTTATCTGATCAAAAAGATGGATGTTAAGGCAGACGATGAAAAAGTTGGTTATTTGAGCTTTACTGATGATCAGGTTGCGAACTATGCTGTTAAACTGAAGTTTAACACTACATTTGGTGGTGATAATTTGTATGTTGTAGGTGATTCCAAGTTGTCGATTGCTGATGCTGATGCCCAGGATGCTGTCGAGTTCAATGTAAGAACAGCTGTTACCGGTGTGTCAGGTGCTGATAAAAAGTATGATGCTAAAGCATACGGTAACCAGGAATTGAAACGTAATGCATATTATCTGACTCTTGCCGGAAACGAAAATGTTGTTTTCGCTTATGATAGAACAGCAAAAACGTTTGGCATGAGAGAACTGGTAGACTTTGACAAGACAACAAACAAACCGGATGCATATAAAGATAAACCTGAATTCTGGAAATCGAATAAAGACTCTATTGCAGTAGCTATATTGTTCAGAGCAACAGCTACCGAGAAACAGTATCAGTTAATTCCTGCGGATACGACATTGGTCGGCAGCAACTTTAGTTGTTACAAAGTGGACAGTACTTATATGGGCCAGATCAATGTTGCTGGTTCAGGTTCTGCTATTATCGTTACTGATTTTACTTCTGCTCCAATGGGGTATTTCACTGTTGAATTGCCTGATGACGCTGCATTCGTAAATGTATCTGACAAACCAGCTAATAAGAGAATTGCTTCTGCTGCCAACCCGACATTAGCAATCTCTATGGACAGCCAGTTGCGTGGAGTCTTGAAAGCAGAAACAGAGTTGAAAGCGGCAGATGCATTCACTAAAGAAAACTTCTCTATGTATCTGGATACTGCTTCTATGAAGAATGAAGAAAAACCGGAATTCTATATTGCAACAGCTCAGACAGGTAAACTTACTGAAGAAGAAATCGCTAACGACGAATTGTTCTACATGTCAAGTAAGGATGGTTCTACTGTAAACTTTATCAAAGCTAAACAATATGGTCAGGATTTGGATTCACTGGTGGTTTATGGAGCAAAGAATGATACTTTGAAATTCGCTGATAACTATTCAATATTTGCATTTGCTGTAACATCTACTAAGGGTGAATATAAAATTCAGCATACAAAATCCGGCAAATACCTGGCTCAGGAAAATGGTGTATTGACTTTGGCTGGTATTTCTCCGTATTCAGGATTGTCATTTACTCTTGAAGCAGCAGAATCTCCTGTTGGTAACGAAGGTGTCTCTACATCTGAAGTATCGATAGTTGCAGGTGATGGTAAGATCGTTATCAAGGGTGCTCAGGGTAAGACTGTTGCTATCAGCAATATTCTTGGCCAGACAATCGCTAATACAGTAATTTCTTCTGATAACGCTGAAATCGCTGCACCTCAAGGTGTAGTAGTTGTTGCCGTAGAAGGTGAAGTTGCTGTAAAAGCAATCGTAAAATAAGAAACTATTATAATCAATAAATTTAAATTGACTGCGTGGTGATATCGAACTAAGTACCCCGCGAGGGCGAATAAGCGGTCAGTATTAATACTAAAGTAATGAAATAAAGTTCTTCTGTTCGATCTCTGTGAAGAGCAACAACAGACAAAAACAAGCCCCGACGGTTCACTCCGCCGGGGTTTCGCTGTTAGAAAAAACTGAGCCTTTTTTATGAGGCGGAGCCTCATGCCGCAGGCTCTCTTTTGCCGTTTGCTTCAGCTGACGGATATAAAATACAGGAGGCAAAGCCTCTTCCTTTGTGGACTTAAGCCCCTTTAAAACAGGGACTGCCATTATATGTCTAACGGGGTTAAAACCCACAGAGGAATCCGGCAAAGCCGGAGCATTTAATCTATCGTCGGTTAAAAACCGACGGCAAAAAAGGCTCAAATATTGCTCCTACTTGAAGCTCACCTTTTTCTATATTCGAGACTCAATTCTTTCTGTCTATTGATATACACTAACGAAATTAAGGAATATATCCTTCACCTTCTTATGAAACCATTTATCCGACAACTAAAAAGTATCTCCCCTATCATGATCCATTACCATCAAACCTATTATAAACTAACCCTTTAGTTATTACTTATAAATCCAGGGACCTCTATCGCTAAGCTTAACGACGTAGGTCGCAAAGCTTAACGACAATGCTCAGTAAGCTTGCCGACACAGGTCATTAAGCAAACAAACTATAAGATCCGGCTTAATTACTCCTGACTTTCCACTTAGTGTTCAATAGCATAAGTAGTAATAATAAGTAATCCTTAAAAGATGAAGGTGAAGGGTTTATATAAACCCTTCACCTTTTCGAGCAACCATTCACCCTGAAATGCGATACCTTACACACTGTTTTACATGATGTTATATTATTACAGGTGAACGGTGAATGGTTTTAATGCTATTTTTATCATGTAAAGGAAAATAATGATACAGATTCACTTTTTATCAGATATGAATGTAGTGTCGTTGTCTATGTCCCGGGGGTTATTCACAGTTAGCCCTTCCAGGGCATTAACGTCGCTAAATAGATTCACCTTTTTCTATAATTACCACATTACCTCCTTATCACTTAACTTATTGGCATTAGCGTGAAAATTTGGAGTTTTTGCGTATATTTGCCTGGCCTTCTTTTCAGAAAGGATTGAATCATTCAAAAAATACAAATTAAGTAGACTCTCATAAATGAAAAAATGTAATGAACAGCAAGCAGTTTCTCGTACCCTCACTCTTTGTGGCGTAATGGTAGCCTCATTGTTGCTCTGGGGATGCAGCGGAGCAGGTGCGACAGACAAATCATTCGAGCGATCGGACTATTATTCACGTGGTATCGGTCAGTATCCCGGTAATCCGAAGGAAGATTTTTCTCCGGAATTGGTTCCTGACCGGGGTACATACCGGAATATCGCCCTCCGGCGTTCGGCATTCAACTCATCCAGTCACGATTATAATCTGACGGCCCAGTTGGCGACCGACGGTATCGTGACCGACGGGCAACCGCAGTATCTGATCCTCTCCACTCCGGCTGGCGAAGTTCCTCGGCGTGAACGCGAATGGATGATTGACGAGGGCCCGTACTCACGGAATACCTTCGAAGGAGCCGATACCTGGTTTCAGTTTGCGCTGAAGAATTACAGCCGTTCAGTTGATAAATTGTCGTTGGTAGGAAATCTCGTTTACGACGATAAATTGGCAAAAGACGGTTTCGATATCATTTGCGAAGGTTCCGACGATGGACAAAACTGGACGGAGGTAGGACGATTGAGCGGCAAAGGATTGCCGGGTGAAGCAGTACGTTTCCGTGTGCCGGTCACCGACCCGAACAAACAGACCGAACAGATCTCCATGCCGGTTCGCAAGCTGAATGAAACGATTTCGTTCGATAAGGAGGCTACCTATTCCAACTACCGTGTTTCGTTGAAGATGCCGGGAGCCCACAGCTGGGTGCTGATGGCTGCCGATTTTTATAATAAAGGCGGTCTGGTGGAAATGAAACCTTCCCAGTTCTTCAACAGTTCCTGGATGAGTGCAACGACTGGGGAAGAATGGTTGTATGTGGATCTGGGTAGCCGCTCGGAATTTGACAAGGTTATCTTGCATTGGATCAATAAAGCCGTTAAAGGTAAAGTACAGGTTTCCGATGATGCCGTTCAGTGGACGGATGCAGCCGAACTGCCCGGCGGCGAGAGCCTGAAAGATGAAATAGCGTTGGGTGGCAGCAAGAAAGCACGTTACGTACGTATCCTGATGCAACAGCCGGCTAACGACAGCCGTTATATCCTGAGCGAACTGGAAGTGATGGGTAAAGGCGGATTGGTTCCCCAACCTGTTGCCGCTCCGGCCGTATCGCAAGGGAATATCAACCTGTCGGGAGGTAATTGGAAACTTCAACGGGCTTCCGAAGTGACTGTCGCAGGTGAAAAGATATCTACTCCGGATTTTCAGCCGGAAAACTGGATCGTTGCCACTGTACCGGGTACTGTCCTGAGCAGTTACAAGAATATCGGGGCTGTCGCCGATCCGAACTATGCCGACAACCAGTTGCAGATATCCGAGTCGTTCTTCAACTCCGACTTCTGGTATCGGGACGAATTTGAAATGCCGGAAAACTTTAAGCAGGAGCGTCTGTTCCTCAATTTCGACGGTATCAACTGGAAAGCGAACGTCTACGTGAACGGCCGGAAGATAGGCCGTATTGAGGGTGCTTTTATGCGTGGCAAGTTCGATGTGACGGATGTGGTCGTTGCGGGTAAGAACGTAGTTGCCGTAGAGATTATCAAGAACGAACATATCGGTGCGATCAAAGAAAAGAATGCACAGAGCACAGACTTTAACGGGGGTATCCTGGGGGCTGACAATCCGACCTTCCATGCTACGATCGGTTGGGACTGGATCCCGACGATGCGCGGACGTAATATCGGTATCTGGAACGATGTGTTCCTGACGACCACCGGAAAGGTGACGGTAGCCGACCCGCTTGTACAGTCTGTTTTGCCATTGCCCGATACGACCTCTGCCACACTGACGGCGGAAGTGATCGTGAAGAACCACGACGCCAATGCCGTAAAAGGAATGTTGGAAGGTAAAGTGGGCGATATCACGTTCCGGCAACCGGTTGAGCTGGCTGCCGGGGAAGAGAAAGCGGTCGTTTTCGACGCCAAGGATTTCCCGCAGCTGAATATGCAGAACCCGCGTTTGTGGTGGCCGAAAGGATATGGCGAACCGAACCTGTATGATGCCAACTTTACCTTTAAGATAGACGATAAGGTGTCGGATGCCAAAGACTTCAAGGTCGGTATCCGTCAGATGACTTTCAATGAAGATAATCAGATCCTGAGCCTGTTCGTGAACGGTCGTCGTTTCATCGGACGTGGCGGTAACTGGGGTTTCAGCGAGTCTAACCTGAACTATCGTGCCCGTGAGTATGATATCGCCGTGGCTTACCATGCCGATATGAACTTTACGATCATGCGTAACTGGGTGGGTATGATCGGCGACGAGGAACTGTATGAGGCTTGCGACCGTCACGGTATCATGATCTGGCAGGACTTCTGGTTGGCGAACCCGGCTGACGGACCTGATCCGTATTATCCGGAAATGTTTATCGCCAATGCGGAAGATTATGTGAGACGTATCCGCAGCCATGCATCCATCGGTATCTATTGCGGACGTAACGAAGGTTTCCCGCCTGAACAGATCGACAAGGCATTGCGTCGGATTGTCAAGGACGAGCATTCCGGTATACATTACATATCGAGCTCGGCCGACGATGTGGTAAGCGGACATGGCCCGTACCGTATGCTTCCTGCAAAAGAATACTTCACCTTGAAGACCGGCAATGATAAGTTCCATAGCGAACGCGGTATGCCGAATGTGTTGACGTATGAAAGCATGCTCCGTACCTTCTCTCCGGAAGGTCTTTGGCCGCAGGACAACCAGTGGGGTATGCACGACTATACTCGCGAGGGAGCACAGGGTGCCACTTCTTTCAACGAGATCATCGCGAAGGGATACGGCGAACCCCGGAGTGCCAAAGAATTTTCCGAATTGGCCCAGTGGGTGAACTATGACGGTCACCGCAGCTTGTTCGAGTCCCGCAGCCTGAACCGTAAAGGGTTGCTGATGTGGATGAGTCATTCCTGCTGGCCTTCTATGGTGTGGCAGACATACGATTATTATTTCGAACCGACAGCTGCCTACTTCGCTATCAAGAAGGCTTCCGAGCCGCTGCATATCCAGTGGAATCCGGCAACCGACGAAGTGGAAGTGGTCAATTACAGTGCCGGTGCGCATAAAGGTCTGACGGCAAAAGTGCAGGTATTGAATATGGATGCTTCCGTAGCCTGGGAGAAAGAGGTGACGATCGACAGCAACGAAGATACGACTAACAAATGTATCAAACTGGAATTTCCGGCCGGCTTGTCGAAGGTTCATTTCATCAAAATGACTTTGTCTGAAAACGGTAGCATTGTTTCTGATAACTTCTATCACAGAAGCCTGGAAGAAAACAATTATCAGGAGTTGCGTAACCTGCCGAAGGTTGACCTGAAATCGGATGTTGTAATCAATAAGGAAACAGACGGAAACTGGACGGCAACAGCTACTATCGAGAATACGACGTCTACTCCGGCTCTGATGATCCGCATTAATGTGGTTGGCGGTACAGATGGCCTGCAGTTCCTGCCTATCTTCTATTCCGACAACTATTTCGCTCTTCTCCCCGGAGAAAAGAAAGAAGTACGTTTCCATTGGAAAGACGAAGATACCCGGGGAAATACACCGAGGGTCGTTGTTTCGGGATATAATGTAAAGTAAAATAAGTCCGAAAGTTATTCTAAAATAAAAAGGGACTGTCTAACAATTTCGAGTTAGTCAGTCCCTTTTTTTGTTTGGTTCAGTATGCACCAGATATGAATGCTTCATTTATTATCAGATATAAGCTATCTTTCTTTACAAGGCAACGCCTTGTGCCGCAGGCTTTATTTTGCCGTCGGTTTTAACCGACGGATGTAAAAGACAGGAGGCAAAGCCTCTCCCTCTGTGGGCTTCAGCCTCCTTAAAACAAGACAGTCTTTATATATTCAAAGGGGTTAAAACCCACAGAGGAATCCGGCAGAGCCGGAGCATCTATCCGTCAGCTGAAGCAGACGGTAAAAGAGAGCCTGCGGCATGAGGCGGAGCCTCATAAAAGACTCAAATATTGCTCCTATTTGAAGCTCACCTTTTTCTATATTGATACTTTATCTACCATAGAAATGCTTAGCAGAAGGAACCATGATAACGCTCAACTCCGGATCTGCCATGTCAGGATCGATCGGAAACATTGGTCTCACGATATTCTTATATGGAAGCTTCTTGAAGTCCTGATCCACTCCGCCGCGCGTAAAGGCCATCACCCAATCTGCTTGTATATTGTACCATTGGTTTACAAGGTAACCTTGTTTAACCATTACAATATCCATTTCCTTCGGATCGATTCCTGAACCTTCCAGGTTTGGAGTGGGAGATGATGTACCTACTACCACATAAATGCTTCCGGTTTTTACGATAGCGATATCCCTTTTACGTCTCCAGGACTCCGCACTCTTGTCTTCTTCCGGGCTGACATAAACCACGGTACCTGACAATTTCACGGGACCTTCGTAAGAATTATCTACCATGGCACCTACCATGCCTTCTACGTGTCCGCCTACGCCTACCTTACGTGCCTGCTCGACCACCTCTTCTCCCGGGATGGAACAATAAAGAACGCTCTTTCCTTTATCGGTCTGGAATTCCGGACGCTTCAAGAGTCTCGCCAGAGTCCAGGTGACCTCACCTGAGCCTCCTCCGCCGGGATTATCTCCCATGTCACTGATAAAGAAAGGCTTCTTTTTACTCGCTACAGCCAAATCGATACATTCTTCGAGCGAATATCCCGGTGCCTCCAACGAGAATTGCTTACGGATATCCCAGAATTTTTGGGCGAGTTTCTTCGCTCCGGCTTTTACCTGTTCTTCATTATCACCGTAAACCATTACGACTCCCTGGTTCCGTGGGTTGTCTCCCCAAACATAACCGATCCATATACCTGCATCTATCACTCCGGGCATGGCTTCAACCTCGGGAACCAATGCGTACAGCGATTTCGCAGGCTCGACGCGGGTACTCGACCATTCGCCGGATACCAGGACAGGAACAGCAACCCATGCCTTGTATGCCGGACGTCCTTTTCCTGATTCAATACGTTCGAGAAGGTTGACCACGCCCCGACGGTGAGATTCGCGGGAATCATCGTGGGGAGCCTTGCGGTATGTAGTGATGAGGTCGCTGTTGAGGGCTACCAGCCAGGAGGCGTTGCCGTGAAGATCCATCGTTGTCGTGACAAGGACATCGTTTCCGATAAGGCTGCGTACTTTTTCCATAAATTCACCTTCAGGATCGGCCACGCCTTCCACGCTACAAGCTCCGTGGTTATAAAACCAGAAAGCATCGTATGGCATATTGGCCTTGATCATCTCCAATGATTTTTCCACAAATGCATCGTACGACTCTTTTGTCACGGGGCCTCTTCCTCCGCCGTAGCCAATTTGAGTGGGAAGCCAAGTGGCCGCCTGTCCCATTGCGGAGTCAGAACTGAGATAGTCCGGCATTCTTACGGGATGTCCTACGAGCGGCTGCCTGTTCGGGACGAACACGCTGTTTTCTATCTGTATACCGGCAATACCGATACGAGGTTTTTTCTTCTGTCCAAAGGCTTCTCCGACGAACGATACGGCCAGGAGACAGATACCGAGCAATAATAGATTTCTTTTCATGCTGTTATGATTTATGTAAGTTGTTGTTTCTTTATTAATTCTTTATTAAACCTCCACTAATGTCAATCTCGGTTTGAGGTATGGGCAATACTTCCGCACCAGCTTTGAAAGGAGTCTTAGCTCCAAATTCTGCTTTCTTGGTTCCGTTAAAGACTTTCTCGCCCCATCCTACACGTACCACGTCAAAGAACCGGAAACCTTCCAATCCTAACTCCAGATGACGTTCGTTCATGATGTCTTCAAACAATTGCTCTCCTGCATTGTTTTTAGGAGCCAGGTTGACATGACTTCTTACCTCGTTCAGATACTTTTGCGCATTAGCGATATCGCCGCTGAAATAACAAGCCTCGGCATAGTTCAAATATACCTCTGCAAGGCGGATAAGCCTGAGGTTTGTTGGTTGGTTATTCCCCCTGTTCTCCTCTCTTTCCCCGGGCGCAAGATACAATTTGCGATTGTACCAGCCGGTTCGGTCGTCTGTAATGGGGTCCACCTTGCCTTTAGCCGCAGTCTCGATCTCTATGGCCTCTTTCGTGGAAAGTAGTGTCGTATTCTTTCGTATGATATCCCCCTCCGCGTCATAAGCGTCCGCCAAAGCTTGAGTAGGCTGTGCGCAACCGAAGCCGTTAGTCATATTTCGGGGCATGGACATCAATACGTGACGGTTACCGTTATTTACACCGTATCCACTTTGAGTTGGAGAATTATACATATTTATTTCCAGGATAGACGAGATACAGTGTTCCCCCTTCAGGGAGAATTGCCAGGCGTATTCTTCCGGGCTCACTAAGCTATATTCGCTACCGCATTCCTTTTGGAAATTCTCGAATGCCTTTTTTACCTCATCGTATTTTTTCGCATACAGGTAAACACGCGTTTGCATGGCAATGGCCGCACCTTTGGTGATTCTTCCCGCATAGGTTGTTTCGTAGTTCGTTATCTCACTTTTCTTAGGTAAAGCACTAACCGCATCGTTCAAGTCTTGCTCGATAACAGCATATACTTCCTCGACAGTCGAACGTCCGAGTCTTTCATGGGCAAGATCCAGGACTCCCGTATAACAAGGAACACCGCCAAATGTTTTCACGAGTTCGAAATAGGTATAGGCACGGATAAACTTGGCCTCACCGATCATCTGTTCTTTATTGTACGTCGAGAAAATGGCATCGTCGGCCGTTTCCATGTCCTGTATAAATAAATTGGCTTTATTGATACACTGGTAAGAATACCGGTATTTGTTCAAAATCTCAGTATGATCTGCCTGATACTGATAATTCTCCAGCAATGTAAAGGTTTGAGCGTCGTTTGAAGAACCGCTATAGGTTGCGTCGTTCGACAATACGTCTCCGAAACATTGCATCGACCATGTGTAACGGAAATCTTTCATGCCGGAATAGACAGCTGTCAAACGCAAGAATGCTTGTCGTTCTTCTGTCAGCTTTCCAGCTTCCGGGCTACCTAATGGTGCCAAATCCAAATCCGCGCAACTGTTGAATCCTGTTAAAATCGCGAGTGCGATTCCTATGATATATTTGTTTTTAAGCATAACATTATAAATTTAGAATGTAACATTAAGACCTCCGGTGAATGAACGGTTCTGAGGATAGATACCGTAATCTATACCTCTGGATAAAGAACTGGACTGACCCACTTCCGGATCCATACCCGAGTAACCGGATATTGTAAACAGGTTCTGACCGCTTACATAAAAACGTACCTTTTGTAGTTTTATCTTCTGCGTGAGAGAAGCGGGTAGGGTATAACCCAGCTGGGCGTTTCTCAATCGGAAATAAGTGCCGTTTTCCACGTACATGTCTGAGAAACGGTCGTTATCGTTTGAGTCCGTAGACGTCAGGCGAGGGATATTCGTATTTGTATTGGTTGGCGTCCAATAATTCATTAACGCTCTATCCTTGTTTGTTATATCGTTCGGGAAGTAGGTGTAATAACGCATCGCGTTAAATATCTCATTACCGATCGTTCCGCCAAACTGCAAATTGAGGTCGAAGCCTTTCCACGCCATACCCACATTGATACCGTATATGATATCCGGAATAGGATTACCGATCATGCATCTGTCGCTCGAGTCTAACTTACCGTCGCCGTTCGTGTCTACAAACAATACATCACCTAATTCGGCATTAGGCTGGAAATCTGCCCGCTTAACGGCATCCAACTGCTCCTGTGTCTGGATAAGCCCATTTGTCTTATAGCCCCAGAATGCGCCGATAGGCATACCTTCATTCGTGTAGGTGAGGTACATGGTGCCGTTTCGGAATGGTCCGTCGGAAATAGGCGTACCGCCGTTCAGTTTCGTCATTCGGTTGCGTATGGTCGACATATTCATTCCCACGCTGTATTCGAAGCCGCTTTCGGTCTTGTCTCTCCATTCGAGATTCAACTCGATACCGCGGTTGTTTGCCTCACCGATATTGGTGTAGGTATTATTCGCATATCCCATATAGATAGGCATAGGAGCTGCGAGCAACATGTCCTTCGTTGTCTTGTAATAATACTCGAAGCTGAAAATCATCCGGCTGTTAAAGAAGCTCGCGTCAAGACCGATATTAAGGGATTCCGTGGTTTCCCATTTGATATCCGAATTACCCAATCTTGCCACGGCAATCCCCTGATACAAGGTCTCATTCTCCCTCGCTCCGAATAAAGCACCGTATGATGTGTTCAATGAAAGCAAGCTGCGATCCACATAATTGGTGATATTCTGGTTTCCGATCTGTCCCCAGCCCGCACGAAGTTTCAAGGAAGAAACCCAATTTGCGTTCAGACTCTGGAAGAACTTTTCGTTATCTATTCTCCAACCCAAAGCGAACGAGGGGAAGTTACCCCAGCGGTTTTGGGAAGAGAATTTAGAGGAACCGTCTCGACGGAAAGTGGCTGTGACAAGGTATTTGTTATCGTAATCGTAGTGTAAGCGACCCAGATAAGACATCAGACCATATTCGGTAGCGCTATTGCTTGCCGTGGTTTTGTTCTTATCCAGTGTAGCGTCTACATAGTGCAGGTTATCCGACTCACCGATAAGATCTCTCGCGTTTACACTCAGGCTTTCCCGCTTACCCCATTCGTTGGTATACCCCACGATAGCGGATATGGAGTGTTTTTCGGCAAACTGCTTATCATACGAAAGGGTATTCTCGAACGTATAGTAGTAGCCTTTGGTCTGCGACTTCGATAAACTGCTTTCTAAATTTTTCTGGCTAGAAGATACCTGATAAACAGGAGAGAAAGTTTTATTGTCGACTCTTCTGATTTCCGCTCCGAAGCTGCTCTTGAACTTCAATCCTTTTATAATCTGCCATTCACCATACATATTGCCGATGAAAGCAAGTCTCTCTCGTTTATTGTCCCGATACATGATGCTCGCCAACGGGTTATAGTAGTCTATATATGGAGAGTAACCATACGAACCGTCCGCGTTTTGGGCAGGAGTTACCGGGGCCAGGCGGAGTGCGTTACTTACGACACCATAATCGGCGTCGTACACATCGCTACTGTTGCGCTCGTTAATACTCGCATCGGTAGATCTTGCGATCGATGCGTTGGTACCCACTACCAAATGATCTTTAATCACTGTTTTTTCCGTACTTTGACGGACACTGAACCGTTCATAGTTGGATTTCTTGATCGTACCGTCCTGATTGATATAATTCAAGCCCAGGTTAAATTTATAGTCGTTCTCTTTACCACCGCTTATGCCGACACTGTAGTTATGCATAAAGGCTGTATGCGTGATCTCGTCCATCCAGTTGGTGGAAACGTTACGATCGACAAGGCTTAAGTCGATGGGAACGCTCCTTACGCCGTTCAACTGCTCCTGATAGTCATACCATTCCGGACCTGACATCAAATCGATGTTATTCAATATCTTGTTCATTGACCAATATGCATCGAATGTGACAGTGGTTTTTCCTACGGCTCCTTTTTTCGTTGTGATAAGGATGACGCCGTTCGCGCCACGGGAACCGTAAATAGCGGAAGCGGAAGCATCTTTAAGCACTTCCATAGACTGTATATCTGACGTGTTCAGGTAGTTTATATCCGTCACGGGCATTCCGTCCACGACGAACAATGGTTCCGCATCGTTTACCGTACCGACACCTCTGATACGGATCGTGGCGGCAGAACCCGGAGATCCGGAACTGGAAGTAACGGATACACCGGTAGCCAGGCCTTGCAATGCACTAGAAACATTGGCCACAGCTTGACGAGCGATTTTCTCTTCGCTCACGGACGAGATAGCCCCCGTGATATCGCTTTTTTTCATCGTACCGTAACCGACAACGACTACTTCGTCCAGTGTCTGCAGGTCTTCTGCCAGGACGATCCTCAACGATTGCTGTTGTCCGACTGGTACTTCTTTTGTTATATAACCGATATAAGAGATAACCAGGGTAGCGGATTGAGGTACATTGCTGATAATGAAGTCGCCGTTTACGCTTGTGATAGACCCCGTTGTTGTACCTTTCACCATTACATTAGCACCGATAACCGGTTCGCCGTTCTGGTCTACTACCACACCGTTGACACTTTTTCCCTCCTGATTGATGGCTGGAGCTGCGTCGGATGCAGTTTCTTTTTTTAGAGTCAGGATAATATTCTTATCCAGTACTTCATATTTTATATCCGTATTCTTGAATAGATCCTCCAATACTTCGAATACGTTTTTTTGATTGGCACGGATAGATACCAGCTTATTCGTATTCACTTGCTTTGTATTGTAGAAGAAATTGAAATCCGACTGGGATTCAATCTGTTCCAAAATCGTCTGAATGCTTTGATTCTTTGCTTCAACAGACAATGTGATTGTCTGGCTATACGTATTTGCCGCGTTAACTACTGTGAGTGTCGCGATTAGCAATAATGCAGTTATTTTCATACGTAAAAGTGTTTTCGTTTGGATATTACTTCTTTTTCGCATAGATTTATAGTGTTTTAAAGGTAAACAATAATGATGGCTTGCTGTCAACAAGCAGTCGTTTTTTTCCACACGGATAAATATTGGCGTATTTATTCGTGTGTTTTTTGTTTTAAGGATCTCTTATTCTCATGATAGCTTTTTGATTTTAAGGTTAGACATTATTAATATAGTTCTACCCGGCTTTTGATGATTTCTCCATCTTGATCGAGCTGGTAATCCATTTTATATCGTATGCCGGATGATCGTTTGAAATGCTCCAGCACACGTTCGAACTGCTGATTGGTGAAAACACCGGTGAAAGAATATTTATAAAAAGCGGGGTTTTGTATTATGAACTCTACGTTAAACCGTTTGCTCAGTATCCATAAGATCTCGGAGAGGGGAGTCTCTTTTAAAATAATCTGACCATTCTTCCAGGCAATATCTTTGGGTACATATGCTTCGCAGACTTCGGTCTGCATGGTTTCCTTATCGTAACGAACCTGTTCGTTAGGTTCTATTTTTATAGTNCGGATGATCGTTTGAAATGCTCCAGCACACGTTCGATCTGCTGATTGGTGAAAACACCGGTGAAAGAATATTTATAAAAAGCGGGGTTTTGTATTATGAACTCTACGTTAAACCGTTTGCTCAGTATCCATAAGATCTCGGAGAGGGGAGTCTCTTTTAAAATAATCTGACCATTCTTCCAGGCAATATCTTTGGGTACATATGCTTCGCAGACTTCGGTCTGCATGGTTTCCTTATCGTAACGAACCTGTTCGTTAGGTTCTATTTTTATAGTGTGCGACAGGTTGTTTTCGTTTGGGTAACAGAATTCGATGGACCCCTCGATAAGTGTTGTTGCTATAAAACCGTTGCTACTGTAAGCGTCCATATTGAATTTGGTACCTAATACATTGACGGAAGAATTTCCCGAATGGACAATAAAAGGCTTTTCGGCGTTGCCTATTACTTCGAAATAGGCTTCACCGTCGAGCGTTACTTCACGGGTATTACCGGAAAATGTGTTTGGGTATTTAAGATAAGAAGAGGAGTTAAGCCATACTTTTGTGCCGTCGGGCAATATGGTCGAACCGATCATTCCCGGTGTCATACGGGTTTCCAGGTAAAAAACAGGCACTTCCTCCCTGGGTTGTAACAGCAGAAAACCAGACAAACCGAGTAAAGGCAACAGCAAGATGACGGCAACCCTTTGAACAAAGAGATACAATTTCCGGAATTGCTTTTCTTTTATCCGTTTATTGACCTTGTCCAATGCTTTCTGCGGAGCGGAACGTTTCACAAACTGTAAAGATGTAGTAGCTAAAAAGAGTTCATAATAATCTTCTGCAATTTTTCGGTTCTCTTCCGATGCATTGATCCACTCTTCTACTTCGACCTGTTCCTGACCGGTTAATTCACGGTTTATATATCGAAACAACTCCAGTTCATTTATCTCTTTTTTCTGCTTCATTCTTGCGTTGTTTTTAATATGACAGTTCAGGAATGAAAGTTCCTAAACAAAATTGGTAGTTTGGTTCTTTTTTTTTAATTTTGTTTTACAGATGCAAAGAGCCTGCCTGTTAAAAACAGATTATGATAAAGGTAAATGAGTCATACAACAAAAGATGAAAGACTGTTTGAGTCTCTTCAACAGGGAGATAAAAAGGCCTTTAATACTTTCTTTCTAAGGTATTATCCTGTCTTGTGTGCTTATGCAACACAGTTTGTCGGGGTTAATGATGCGGAAGAAATTATACAGGATATGATGGTTGGTATATGGGAACGTAGAAAGGATATTGTGGTTGAGTCTTCTTTGAATGGTTATCTTTTCCGTGCTGTGCGGAATAAATGTTACAATCATATCGACAAGCTTCGTTTGCATGAACAGGTACACTCACTCATTGCCAGCAAATGGCAATTACAGTTTGAAGATCCGGATTTTTATGTGGTAGAAGAATTGACACGGAAAATAGAAGAGGCGTTGGAAAAACTCCCGCAAACATATCGGGAAGCTTTTGTGTTGAACCGGATCGATGGCAAGACCTATAATGAAATAGCGGCAGAATTAAACATGTCTGCCAAAACGGTCGATTATCGTATTCAGCAAGCCCTTAAAAGTCTTCGTGTTGAATTAAGAGATTATCTTCCGTTATTACTGATCTTAACCGGGAATTAAGATAATATAGTTATTACGAACCTTCCTCTTTGATAATAGGATTACAAATAATACCTTTGTAACCAAGAAGCAAAAAGATAAAATATATGGCTGATCAAAAAGTGGTGATTAGTAAGGACCTGAAAGCAGACTTGCAGGAATTCCTTACTTCATTGAATTACGATAAATTGTTTGTTCTCACAGATACGAATACACAGGAAAAGTGTTACCCGTTAGTCCAGGATGTTCCAGCCCTCAAGGATGCTCCGGTTATTACCGTAGATGCCGGCGATACGCATAAAGGTTTGGAAGCTTTATCGAATATTTGGATGCGTTTATCCAACGAAGGGGCTTCCCGCAATTCACTGTTGGTGAATCTGGGCGGTGGTATGATTACCGATATGGGTGGTTTCGCAGGTGCAACTTTTAAACGGGGATTGAAAACGGTCAATATACCTACGACACTCATGGCGTCGGTGGATGCTGCCGTTGGTGGAAAAACTGGTATTAACTTCAATGACCTGAAGAATGAGATCGGTTCTTTCTATCCGCCCGAATGTGTGTTTATCGACTGTGAGTTCCTGCGTACGCTGGATCGTGACAACCTTTTGTCCGGTTATGCGGAGATGATCAAACACGCATTGATCAGTTCGATGGATACCTATGCGACGGTCATGCTGTTCGATCTCGACCAGAAGATGGATTATGCTTTCCTGAATAAGATGGTGGCGCAGTCTGTTGCCGTGAAGGAACGTATTGTGGCGGAAGATCCGAAAGAACATGGTATCCGCAAGGCATTGAACTTCGGACATACGATCGGGCATGCTTATGAAAGCCTGTCGTTTAAGAAGAATCGTCCTTTACTGCATGGTCATGCGGTGGCTGCCGGTATCGTGAGCGAGTTATATCTTTCTCACAAACTTTGTGGTTTTCCATCTGCCAACCTGAGTCAGGTCATTCAGTATATCAAAGAATATTATCCTCCTTTCGTCTTCGACTGTAAGGACTACGAGACTTTATATGAACTGATGACCCATGACAAGAAGAATGAGGGCGGTATAATCAACTTTACCCTGCTTTCGAAAATCGGTGAAGTTCAGATAAATCAGCAGGTGACAAAGGAGAAAATACTGGAGTCGTTAGATTTTTACCGCGAAAGTTTTGGTGTATAAAGGAAAAATCCTACCTTTGCACCCGTAAAACAAAAACGGGATGTAGCTCAGCCCGGTAGAGTACGCGTCTGGGGGGCGTGTGGTCGCAGGTTCAAATCCTGTCATCCCGACACTGCTGAGTAAAAAAGGGATTAAGTTGAAAAACTTAATCCCTTTTTTGTGTCTTATTCGGCTCCGTTCATTCGTTCAATTAGCTGTGAAGCGCATTTGAAATGGACGATGGTACGTGGTGTTAGCTGGATGACATCACCGTTTCTAGGGTTTCGTGCCGGACGGCTTGTTTGTAAACGAGGTTTAAATGAGCCGAAGCCGGGGATAAATAAGCGTTCACCGGCCTTTGTCTGTTCTACGACCATATCTGTAAAAGCATCAAGTATCGTCGTAATGTCTTTCTTGCTAATCTCTGTTCTCTCTGTTAATTCATTAATTAGTTGACTTCTGTTCATCGCTTTTTTTATTTAGTTAGAAATTTGTTTATAAGTTCTTGTCCAATTTGCTTTTCCTGTATTCGGAAGGAGACATACCTGTATGTTTTCGGAAAAATCTTCCTAAAGAAGACTGATTGGCAAAGTTTGTTTTCAACACGATCTCCTGTATATTTAATGATGAATCTCTGAGCAATGCTTTTATTTCTAGGATGACATATTCCAATATCCAGTCTTTAGCCGATTTACCGCTTACTGTTTTGATGATCGTTGTTAAGTATTTGGGTGTTATACATAACATTTTAGCATAGAAAGAAACTTCCCGTTTTTCTTTGTAGTGCTTCATGATCAGGGAAAAGAATTTATCAGCCAATTCTTTTTTGTGAGAATCCATTGTCGGTATATATGGCAATGAGTCTATTTTATAACTGTTATAAAGATCCAGATAAAGAATTCGTAATATATGGATCACAGACTCTCTTGGATATAAGTTAGAAGGAGATTGGGCCTTTGTCCATACCATCTTATAATAATTGCCGAAGTTCATTGATTCGTTGTCTGACAACTTATAATGGAAATGACTTCGCATATAAAAGAAGAAATGAGGAGAAAACCTGCAAATTCCACTTAATATGTCATTGAATAACGATGGTGAAATGGAAAAAGCAGTTACTGTAAAGTCGTTGCTTATTTCATTTAAACAAACGAGTTGCCCAGGTAAGAGTACTACCAGTTCGTTTTTTACGAACAAATGCTCATGACTATGGACTTCGATCTTAGCGCTTCCTCCGGAACAAAGCATCACCATCCCGCATTCTGTATATGAAGGATACGGAGTTATAGGAATTTCTCTGACATTCTTGTAGAATATTAAATCGTTTTTTATAGAATTTATGGTGTCATTATTTCCTACGCATATTCTGTTTTCATTTAAAGACATCACCCTATAATTGTATTTGTGTATAAAATTAAAACATCGTTCTTTATGATATTCAGACAGTGGAAGTATGGTATGACAATGAAGAAATATGGTACACCTCTTTACATTTTTTGTTATTGACAGCACCCGATTGAATCATATAAACCGACTTTTATGGGTGTTTGTTCATTATCTGCTCTTTAAAAAATGTTGTTGTTTCTTTTGAATGTTAGCATTTTCTTCTTTGTGTTTGCTGCTGTATAGTAGTTGGTTTCTGCTATGGAAGCTTCTTTACTCCTGCATATTGGGGAAGTAATCGACACCTTATTTGAAGCGTAAAAAGATAGAAGAAATTTGTCTGATGGAATGATTTTAATGAAAGTTTGAAATTAAAGGCATGAAATGGTGGGAAAATAAGAAGATGTTTGTATATTTAAAGCTGTAAAGAATCAGCAAGCATAACAAACTTGTCTGCTTAGTGGTTATTAATAAAAAAGCAAGTATAACTTTAAAGTCAAACATCATGGGAAAGAATCAATTAATTCACAGTAATGAGTTGCATCTCATTGAAAAAGCTGAAATTCACAATGCAGCTAAAAAAATGGTAGAGTCATTAAATCTTGCCGCAGGTTCGACAGGAGGTTTTGATATTTATAAAGTGGTAGAAGTTTATTTTACAGATCTGGAAAAGAGACATGAAATGAATCAGCTTTTAGGTATTCAGGAAGATTGCGCTTATTATGGTGCTAAAGAACAGGCAGCCGAATGTGCGAAAGCGGAAGCTGCCAATGAGTAACTAAGGCTTCAATACAAAAATAGAAAGGAGATACTTGTAGAAAGCATCTCCTTTTTTATTTTCTCTTTTCTGTATTGAACTTACCAAGTTAAAGTCGGCAGGAAGTTTGATAAAGTCGCTTTTAACTCCTTGATGTTAATCGGTTTCGTGATGAATCCATTGCTTCCGGCCTGACGTGCCGACTCCATATCGTTTTCAAAGGCATAAGCCGATTGCATGATAACCGGGATTTCCTCATCGAATTTACGGATTTCTTTCAGGGCATCTATACCATTCATTTCCGGCATTTTGATGTCCATAAGTATCAGGTCGGCATGTTGTTCTTTATAGATTTCCAACAGTTCTTTTCCTGTTTTAGCATGCAGAATATTACAATGCCTTTTCAGGATTGTTTTCAGTAATAAAAAATTACTTTCTTCATCTTCTGCGATGAGAATCGTTATGCTTTTGTTTGCTATATTTTCGTCCATGATCTTAATATTGGAGTAACACCAACAAATTTCAGCATTTAATTTAAGATACGCAAACAATAAGACTTAAATCTTTATGAATATCAACAATTGTAGAAGATTGTTCTGGGAAGAGGGACGGATAGGATATGAATGTAAAAAAGGAGCCACTTGTTGAAGTGACTCCTTTTATAATTATATGTCAGTGAAACTGATTATTTACCAGAAAGTTTTTCTTTCAAAGCAGCCAGTTCTTCGATGTCACCCAGTGTGGTTTTTTCAACCGGACCAGTTACCATTGCTGAACCTTCATCTTCTTTCTTGTTACGTTTAGCTGCTGGTTTTTTGTCGCCAGCAGGAGCGTCTTTCTTAGCACCCTTCTGTTCATCTTCGAAGATACGGCTGTGAGAAAGGATGATACGTTTTGCTTCTTTGTTGAATTCGATTACCTTGAACTGCAGTTTTTCGTCAACAACAGCCTGAGAACCGTCTTCTTTTACCAGGTGTTTCGGAGTTGCGAAACCTTCTACACCGTAAGGCAGAGAAACTACAGCACCCTTATCCAGTACTTCGATGATTGTTCCTTCGTGGATTGAGCCTACTGTAAAGATAGTTTCAAATACATCCCAAGGATTTTCTTCCAGTTGTTTGTGACCTAAGCTCAAACGACGGTTTTCCTTATCGATTTCCAGAACCTGAACTTCGATTTCTGCACCGATCTGAGTGAATTCACTCGGGTGTTTGATCTTCTTAGTCCAAGAAAGGTCAGAGATGTGGATCAGTCCGTCTACGCCTTCTTCGATTTCTACGAATACACCGAAGTTAGTGAAGTTACGAACTTTTGCAGTGTGGCGTGAACCAACCGGGAAACGAGATTCGATATCTTCCCATGGGTCAGCTTTCAGCTGTTTGATACCCAGAGACATCTTACGTTCGTCACGATCCAAAGTCAGGATAACTGCTTCGATTTCGTCACCAACCTTCATGAAGTCCTGAGCAGAACGCAGGTGCTGAGTCCAGCTCATTTCTGATACGTGGATCAAACCTTCTACACCCGGAGCGATTTCGATGAATGCACCGTAGTCAGCCATAACAACCACTTTACCTTTTACTTTGTCACCAACTTTCAGGTTAGTATCCAAAGCATCCCAAGGATGCGGAGTCAGTTGTTTCAAGCCAAGAGCGATACGTTTCTTTTCATCATCGAAGTCAAGGATAACAACATTGATCTTCTGATCAAGCTGAACGATTTCTTCCGGATGAGAAACACGGCCCCAAGAAAGGTCTGTGATGTGGATCAAACCGTCTACGCCACCCAAGTCGATGAATACACCGTAAGAAGTGATGTTTTTAACAGTTCCTTCCAGAACCTGGCCTTTTTCCAGTCTAGAGATAATGTCTTTCTTCTGTGCTTCAAGCTCTGCTTCGATAAGAGCTTTGTGAGATACAACAACGTTTTTGAATTCTTGGTTGATCTTCACGATCTTGAATTCCATTGTCTTACCTACGAATACGTCATAGTCGCGGATAGGTTTAACGTCGATCTGAGAACCCGGTAAGAATGCTTCGATACCGAATACGTCAACGATCATACCGCCCTTAGTACGACATTTGATGTAACCTTTGATAATTTCGTCTTTTTCAAGAGCTTCGTTAACACGATCCCAAGAGCGTGTAGCGCGAGCTTTCTTGTGAGAAAGGATCAACTGTCCTTTTTTGTCTTCCTGGTTTTCGATGTATACTTCTACTTCGTCACCAATTTTCAGATCCGGATTGTAACGGAATTCCGCCATTGATACAACACCGTCTGATTTGAAACCGATGTTCACTACAACTTCACGTTTGTTCATTGCAGTAACGGTTCCCATAACGACTTCCTTATCCTTTACAGTGTTCAGGGTTTCGTCATACGTTTTTACAAGGTCGTCCTTGCTTACGTCACCGTAAGATTCGCCCATTTCATAGGCGTCCCAGTTGAAATCGTCAACCGGCTGAATGTTCTTTAAATTTTCCATTCTCTAATTGTTAATACTTAAGTTTGTTTTAATTAGTAAGTTAGACATTATGTTGTCATCTCTCAAAAATCGGGGCAAAGGTAACTCTTTTTTCTGATAGACAATAGTTTTACTTAAGATTTCTTTCAGTGATTACCTGCTGTGAGCTTTCTCTACTATACTTTGATGATAGGCGGGTAATATTCTGTGTTATCTTTAGTTTACTGTTTGTTGTCGTTTTTTTCCTGGATAGGCATTACGAAATTGGTATTTGATGTAGTAAATTGATTGTGTATATAAAGAACTTCCCAGGGGTAAATGGTTTTCAGTGTTTCCTTGAAAGCCTCTGTTGCTGCATGATTGTTGCCTGCCACTTTTTCGTTTTCCGACTTGATGTAAAGGAGTTCTACATCACAATCTGATAAATGTCCATCTTCTGTTACCTGTAAGTTACGGATATAGAAAGAGAATCGCCATCCTTTATATTCCGGAAACAGTGACCAGGGGAATCGTTCGATTATCTCATGCTGAGCATCTTTCAAAGTTAGTCCTGACTTTTTATAATTATGGTAAATCTCGGATTGCAGGACTAGCCCGTTTTGTAAGGTTATGATTTGCCTTTATGAAACAGCTTCCTCAATCTGTAGTCGAGGAACAGGAGCAGCAAGGCCAGTATGCCGATATAGAAATAGAAGCTGAAGATGCCTGTATCTATTTGGGGCCACCGGATTTGTATTTCGGCAGTTTCGGGCAGGCCTATGTAATAAAGTATAAGGGCGATAGCCATACCTAGCATGCCAAGCGAAGCGATGACGACAGCAGCCAGCCCGAAACGCTCGTTGCGCTTCTGCACTTTGGCGGCTTCGCTAGTAATCTGCTGCATGACATTCAGGCGGAAGGATGCGGGCAGTTCCTCTTCCGGCAGTTGGCTAAACAGCTTTTCCAGTATGTCCGGGTTGTCTTTATGCGTATCCATTTTTATTGATCCTCCATTCCTTTGATTAATACAAATAACTTTTTCCGTATGCGGTGCAACTTCACTTTGACGTTGGATGCACCAAGGCCGGTGATGACGGTCAGTTCTTCTATCGATTTCTGTTTCATATAGAAGAGCATGATCATTGCCCTTTCTTCCGGAGGAAGCAAGGTAAGCGCGTGTTCCAGTTTCTCCACTTGGTCGTTTTCCGATGTGCGGCCGAGCAGTATGCTGACTTCCTCTTCCGATACATTCTCAATCTGCGACTCCTCGATGGCAACGAACTCCTGCTTCTTTCGGCGGAGTTCGGATATGGCCGTGTTGTAGGCAATCCGGTAAATCCAAGTGGAGAAGCTACAGTCGGCTTTGAACGACGGCAAGTTACGAAAAACTTTCATAAATACATCTTGCGCCAGTTCTTCCGCATCTTCCTTATTACGTACCATTTTAAGGATTAACGAATGAACCGGACGGCTGTATCTATCCAGAAGGCAGGCAAAACAACCTGTATCTCCCGCGGCTACTCTTTCTATATAATATGCGTCGCTATACAACTCCATTCTACCTTATGGACGCAAGTTCGGTAATTTGGTTACAACTTACAACTATAAAAATACGAAATAAATCATTTATGTATTTTATCATCTCTAACTGTAACCTTTTCTGCCAAACTGCGTCAAACTAATAAACGAATTAATAAAACATTTAATATTTACTGCTATGATGAATTTTATTATGGTTCCGCTTATTATCGGAATAATTTGTGCCGGGATTTACGGCTTGTTCGAATTGTTTGTACGGAAAAAAGAGAGATTGGCTATTATTGAGAAGATCGGAGATAAGCTGGATCCTTCTGCTTTTGATGCTAAAATCGGTTTACCCCGCTTGAGTACAAATTTCTCTTTTAGCTCATTGAAAGCGGGTTGCCTGCTGGTGGGAGTCGGTTTAGGTATATTGTTCGGATTCTTTTTGTCAATATCTACAGAAGCATGTGATAATTACGAGATGCAAAGTGCTGTATATGGAGCTTCCGTTCTATTATTCGGTGGACTAGGCTTGATCATCGCCTTTGTTTTAGAAATGAAACTTTCAAAAGACAAAAATAAATAATCCAGTGAGCCGTATATTAAATAAGGGTGAGGGTATATCCTCACCCTTATTTTTTGTCTATTGTCATCAATTGCTTACTTTTGATGAATTATTAATCCTTTGATCTGACTGATTATGAAAACGAAACTATTCCTTTTTTTTATGATTTGCCTTTGTCTTTCCTGTATAAAGCAGAGTCGTATCATCGATTATCCGGTGATAGATAATAAAAATACTACAATGATGGAACTCTACAGAGTGGAACTGATGGATACGGCAACTATCCTCTATGCAGAAATGTATAACCATCCGAATTATTGGGTACGCCTTTCTTCTGGTGCCTATTTGGAAGGCCTAACTTCAGGAAAAAAATATAAATTATTGAAATCAGCGGATATGGAATTGGATAAAGAAGTCTATATGCCTGAGTCTGGTAATAGTTCGGTTACCTTGTTATTTGAACCTGTTGATCCGAATGAAGATGCGATCAGTTTTATCGAAGGACCGGAGAAAGGAGATTTTCGTATTGAAGGAATACACTTGAAGAAAGAACTGGCTAAACCCGGTACCTTTGAATGTATATTGGAAGGCGAGATAATAGACCGTCCGCAAAGTTCCCGCCTTACACTAATACGTACCGGAAAAGATATGCGTACCACCCCGTTTATATCGATACCTGTCAGGGATGGTAAGTTCAATTATACGCTCATTACCGATGAAAACGAGATGTATGAATTAGTATTTTGGGATGAACAACTGAATGGAGCCTGGCGTCCGACTTATTTTATTTCGGAAAAAGGAACTTTGCATTTCACTCTTTATCCAATGGAACATCGTCCACATAGTGTTATGCAGGCAGATGGTGCTTTGAATAAGGAAGAAATTCGTATACAGAAGGAAATAGAAAAACTTTACCCTGTAACCCGGCTAGAAGAGGAAAGGGATGAACTGGAAAAAAAGGAACATTACTTTTCGAAAGAAATATATGATTTGAAAAAACTGATGTCGGATGCAAAGACTGATGAAGACAGGCAAAAATTATACTCAGAATACGAGCGGTTGTGTAATGCTGGAAAAGAATATTCTGAAGAAGGTCTTGTGTTGAATAAAAAATTCGAACAATATTTTGATGGTATACGGAAATGGAAGCTTGACTATATAAAAAAGGAATCGACTGTGAATGGTTTATGTCTTTTGAAGCAAATGCTTGATCATGCAGTGATGATGGCTCGTTATTATCCAGGTAAAGAGGAATTTTCGGCTTATTCTGAAATATTTGAAAGCAATTATAAGGAAAAATTTGCTTCTCACCCTTATGTGAAAGATATAGAACGGATCATTGCCAGCATGAATGTAAAAGTGGGTGGTTCCTATATTGATTTTACAGCTCCAGATTTGAATGGAAATATGATAAAGCTTTCCGATCAAATAAAAGGGAAAGTGGCTTTGATTGATCTGTGGGCTTCTTGGTGTGGACCCTGCCGTCGGTTATCATCTAGTATGATACCGGTTTATGAAATGTTTAAAAATAAGGGATTTACAGTTGTCGGTATTGCCCGTGAAAACAATAATACAGACGCCATGAAGAAGGCGATTGAGCAGGATAAATATCCTTGGCTGAATCTGGTCGAGCTGAACGATAAAGGGAATATCTGGGAGATGTATGGTGCTGGTAACAGCGGTGGTTGTACGTATCTGGTGGATAGAGAAGGGATGATTCTGGCTATCCATCCTACAGCCGAGGAGGTAACTAAGATTTTGAAGGAAGTATTGTAAACAATAAGAGAAAATAAAAAAATACCGGAGAATGGCAATCAGCTGCCGTTCTCCGGTATTTTTTATTTTTAATCAGAGTTTGTTTTATAAATAGATCTCTCCAAAGAACTCGGGACGATGGAAGTCCGGTGCCGGAACATCGATAGGATTCCAGCTCACGTAATGGGGAAACTCTGTATCATCGGCACATTTGTAAAAATTGCCAAGTATCTTTTCCGGCAGATTTTCCGGATCGAGTCCCATTAATTGGAATGGGATGGCTACAACCAACTCCCAGGAGTGTACTCCCAGCTTTTCGGTGAATGGTTTATTTTCCAGTGATGAATACCTGCGGATAGAAGCATATTCGTCAGTGGTCAATGATCGTTTGATCTCCCGTGACTGCCGGCGGGCTGCATCACAGGTTCCGATACAGTTGAATTCGAAATTCATGTAGTTGTGATCTTCTACTGTCTTCATAAAAAACTCTACACAACTATCGGTGTAAACAGGTGAGCCATCCGCATTATGAAGTGCTTTTAATGAATTACCTTTTACAAAATAGCGTATGTATAAATTGATATCTGATCGTGCAATATCAAATGCAACAATCGGTTTGTAAGGATATTCCTTCCAGTTGATTACATCGATATACTCTCTGTGCGCTTTGCTTTCCAGCAAATATCCTGCGGATGATAAATCCAAAACATCCAGTGTTACTAAATACGGAACTTTAAGCTTCTTCATGTTAATTATAGATTTGGAGCAATGGCAAATGGAAATATGAGGTAAGGAGAACTGATAATACTCCTACAATAGCCAAAATAATAATGACTGTACCTACAATCCGATTTAACAACCATATTCCTCGTACATTAAACCACTTTTTTAATTTAGCAACTATATATGTGATACCGAACCACCATAGAACGGCACCTAAACCAATACATGCGATCCCTGCTAACAACATCCAGACGGAATGATCCGGCAACACAAATCCAAAGCGTGCAAATAGACCTATATACAGAAGCACGATTAAAACGTTGCTAAAGGTAAGAAGAAAAGCTGTAATAAAATCCTGTGTGAACGATAACTTTTTTTCACGTTGCTTTTTTAAGTTTTTTACAGGATTGGTTTGGTATATATAGTAACCGAAAAGACCTAAGACAATGCTCCCCATTAACTGGAGAGGGGCCTGGTTGGCTTCCACGAAATTAACGACGACTCCCATTCCCAGACACGTGAGAGTGGCATATATTACATCCGATAAGGCTGCTCCCAGGCCGGTAATGAAACCGTGCCAACGTCCTTTGTTCAATGTTCTTTGTATACACAACATACCTATCGGTCCCATCGGAGCCGATACGAGTATGCCTATCACAATTCCTTTACTAATAAGTCCCAGCATTATCCTTTTATTTTCTGCCCAATAGTTTGCAAAGATAATGTCTATTCCCTGATAAAAAAAGGTAAAAACATAAAAATGGCCTGGAACTTTTGCTCCAGGCCATTGATATTGAATAAGATCTCTACTGTTTACAATTTTCTATTGCGTACATCTTTCAGTATTTCCTGTAATTTGTATACAATCTCAGGATGTTTCTCTGCTTCATTTTCCTGTTCGTTTACTTTGCGCATATCGTACAGGGATGGAGCCTTTTGATAACCGGTTTCTATTTTTGGCCCCCATTGTATCATGGAAGGACTATCGCTCGATTCAATATATTTCCAGTCTTTTGTACGAACGGAAAGTGTATGGTCGTTTGCCTGTTCGATTACCCAGGGACGGTCTGTGTTGTCTGTTCCTAACCAGTTGCCCAGACGGTCGTAGCTGTCGGGAGCTGATCCTTTCGGTAGCGTGGCTCCGATCAGGGAACCCAGTGAGCGGAACCAGTCGATTTGTGAAACCAATACATCGGACACCTGTGCTTTCTTTATTCCTTTCGGCCAGTTGACAATAGCCGGGATACGGGTTCCGGCTTCGAATGCACTGTATTTCCCTCCACGAAGAGGACCGCCCGGTTTATGGTCGCCTGCCAGTTCGATAGCACGATCGTCGTAACCGTCATCCAATACCGGACCATTGTCGCTGGATAGGATGATTAATGTGTTTTCATCTAATCCCAGTTCTTTCAGAGTGTTCATGATCTGACCGACACTCCAGTCGAATTGTACGATAGCATCCCCTCTTAATCCCATCTCGTTTTTACCGCGGAAACGTTCGTGAGGGAAGCGGGGAACATGTACATCATTTGTAGCAAAATACATGAAGAACGGCTTCTCTTTATTTTCTTTGATGAAGTTGATGGCATGGACTGTAATGGAGTCTGCCAGGTTCTCATCTTTCCAGAGTGCTTTACCACCACCTTTCATATAGCCGATACGGCCGATACCGTTTACGATAGCCATGTCGTGACCGTGACTATGTTTCAGGTTATAGAGTAGTTCAGGATGATCTTTACCGAGCGGTTCGCCTTCAAACGGTTTTTGATAGTCCACTTCTATCGGAGCGGAAGGGTCATAATTGGCAACTTTTCCATTTTCTATAAAAACACAAGGAACGCGGTCGGCTGTTGCTGCCATAATATAGGAATAATCAAATCCCAGGTCGCCCAAGGCTGTAGGGAGAGGAGCATTCCAATCCTGTTCACCATCTTTGTCTCCTAATCCCAGATGCCATTTACCGAGAGCGGCAGTGGTATATCCTGAGTTTTTGAACATATCAGCTATTGTATAACGTTCGGGACGGATGATCATTCCGGCATTTCCGGCTGCAATATCTGTTCCCGGATGACGCCATGCATATTCTCCTGTCAGCATCGAGTAGCGCGATGGTGTACTGGTAGATGCTGTGGCATGGGCATTCATAAAGCGAATACCGGTATCTGCCAGTTTGTTCACGTTAGGTGTTTTCACTTTCGTTGCACCGTAACATTCCAGGTCGCCATAACCCAGGTCGTCAGCGTAGATGAAAATGACATTCGGAGTTTTTGTCTCTTTTGCCTTTTGAGCATGTGAGGTGGTCGGGGAGACAAGGAATGCTCCTAGTCCGAGACCGATTAGTACATTTGATTTCATGATATTTTTAGTCTATTGATTTATGATAATTTTATTTGGAACTAAAGGTCCGCATTTTTTTATAGCAATCTTTCTGTTTGAATAGATAGATTTATTGTCGTTTATAAATAGGATACAAATATACAGATCGTTCTTTATTAAAAAGAATAAGTTTGATTAAAACTGCTTTTTTAAGATGTTTCTCTTATATATGGGAGGTGTTTTGGGGTACTTATATCCTGTATGGATTCCTTTTGCTGAATCATACTTGAAAACATCAGGGAGAACCTCTTGTTTTCTATGCTCTAAAGTGGAATTGCCTCTACATCTAATCTGTTGCCGACGCCCTCGAAAGCTTTGCCGACACTGTCGAAAGCTTTGCCGACGTTGTCGACAATATTGCTGACGCTCTCGACAATATTGTCGACAGTGTCGGCAATAGATTGCTTCGGCAACAAATTACGGAAACATGCCGGACTGTTTCAAAGAAGATACGGATGAGCGGAGTTTTCTCCGGGATAACGGCGAAGAGGTTTACTTAGATATTAAAAAGGTAAGTCTGCTTGCCTTTTATCTGCCACTTATTTTGTATCTTTGCACCCTGTAAGCGAGAGGGTATACCCCAGCTGATTACAGAACGGACGGAAATCCGTCGCACACAAAGAATATCTTAATAAATCGACGATATGATTCTATTCTTTCAATCTCCAACAAAGACGGTGCTGGCTGTTGAGGCGGCACATGCTTTCTCTCCTGAAGATGTTCAAAAGCTCGTTTGGTTGTTTAGTGAAGCAACTCCCGTTCAATCGGAAACATTGGATGGCTGGTATGTTGGTCCTCGCCGGGAAATGATTACCCCGTGGAGTACTAATGCCGTGGAAATCACCCAGAACATGGGATTGAGCGGTATCTCACGTATCGAAGAATACTTCCCTGTATCTTCCGGTGAGGCAGACCACGACCCGATGCTGCAACGCATTTACAACGGACTGAACCAGGATATCTTCACGATCAGTAAACAACCGGATCCGATTGTTTATATCGAAGATATTGCAGCTTACAACCAACAGGAAGGGCTGGCGCTGAGTGCTGAAGAGGTGTCTTACCTGAACGAAGTGAGCCAGAAGCTGGAACGTAAGCTGACCGACAGCGAAGTGTACGGTTTTGCACAGGTAAACTCGGAACACTGCCGTCACAAGATCTTCGGCGGTACATTCGTTATCGACGGAGAAGAGAAAGAAAGCTCTCTCTTTAACCTGATCAAGAAAACATCGGCAGAAAACCCGAACAAACTGGTTTCTGCTTATAAAGATAATGTGGCTTTCAACGAAGGTCCGGTGATCGAACAGTTTGCTCCGGCAAGCGGCGATCAGCCTGATTTCTATGAAACAAAGGAAATTAAATCGGTTATTTCCCTGAAAGCTGAAACACATAACTTCCCGACAACGGTAGAGCCGTTCAACGGTGCTGCTACCGGTTCAGGTGGTGAGATCCGTGACCGTCTGGGCGGAGGTAAAGCTTCTTTGCCTATCGCAGGTACAGCCGTTTACATGACTGCTTATCCGCGTACGGAAGGTGCCCGTGAATGGGAGAAGATACTGGACCCGCGCCCCTGGTTGTACCAGACACCGGAGCAGATTCTGATCAAGGCTTCCAACGGTGCTTCTGATTTCGGTAACAAGTTCGGCCAGCCGCTGATCTGCGGTTCGGTACTGACTTTCGAACACGAAGAGAATAATAAGAAATATGCTTACGATAAAGTGATCATGCTGGCAGGTGGTGTTGGTTATGCCAATATGCGCGATGCTTTGAAGGGTGATCCTCAGCCGGGTGAAAAGGTCGTACTGCTGGGTGGTGACAACTACCGTATCGGTATGGGCGGTGGTGCCGTATCTTCTGTAAATACAGGACAGTACACCAGCGGTATCGAGTTGAACGCCGTACAGCGTGCCAACCCGGAAATGCAGAAACGTGTATCGAACGTGATCCGTGCGATTGCCGAGTCTGACAACAATCCGGTAATCTCCATCCACGACCACGGTGCAGGCGGTCACCTGAACTGTCTGTCTGAGTTGGTGGAAGCTACCGGCGGACACATCGATATGAGCCAGTTGCCTGTTGGCGACCCGACGCTTTCTGCCAAGGAAATCGTAGGAAACGAGAGCCAGGAACGTATGGGCTTACTGATGAAGGAAGAAGACGTTGCCCGCGTACGCCGCATTGCCGACCGCGAACGCTCTCCGATGTATGTAGTAGGTGAAACGACTAACGATATGAAATTCGTATTCGAGCAGGCCGACGGTGTGAAACCGATCGACATCAAGCTGGAATATATGTTCGGTAAACCGCCTAGAACAATCATGACAGACCATACGGTGAGCGAAACGTATGCTCCGGTGGTTTATAAAGATTCAGAAATACATCATTACTTGGAGAATGTACTCCAACTGGAAGCTGTTGCATGTAAAGACTGGTTGACTAATAAGGTAGACCGTTCTGTGACAGGTAAGATTGCCCGTCAGCAGTGCCAGGGTGAATTGCAGTTGCCGTTGAGTGACCTAGGTGCCGTAGCATTGGATTACCGCGGAAAGGCTGGTATCGCTACTTCCATCGGTCATGCTCCGCAGGTGGCTTTGGTCGATCCGGCTGCCGGTTCGGTAATGGCTATCGCCGAGTCGTTGACGAATATCGTATTCGCTCCGCTGGCAGATAAGTTGACCGGTGTTTCTTTGAGTGCCAACTGGATGTGGCCGTGCCGCAACGAAGGAGAAGACGCCCGTCTGTACACGGCTGTTCAGGCTGCTTCTGATTTTGCCTGCGAACTGGGTATCAATATCCCGACAGGTAAAGACTCTTTGTCGATGACGCAGAAGTATGGCGACGATAAGGTGATCGCTCCGGGTACGGTAATTATCTCGGCAGGTGCTGAGGTAAGCGATATTCGCAAGATCGTTTCTCCTGTATTGGCTCACGAAAAGAATTCTTACATATATTATATAGACTTCTCGTTCGATACGATGAAGTTGGGCGGTTCTGCTTTTGCGCAGGCTTTGAACAAGCTGGGTAATGAAGTGCCGACCGTGAAGGATAGCGAATATTTCGCAGATGCGTTCAACGCCGTGCAGGATGCGATCGAGAAAGATCTGATCCTTGCCGGACACGATATTTCGGCTGGTGGTATGATCACTACCATGCTTGAAATGTGCTTTGCAAACGTTGAAGGCGGTCTGGAAGTCAACCTGGACAAACTGTCGGAAACAGACATCGTGAAGATCCTGTTCGCTGAAAACCCGGGTATCCTGGTACAGGTGAAGGACAAGAAGGCGTTCGAAAAGCTGATGGAAGAAGCCGGTGTCGGTTTCGCTATCATCGCCAAGCCGACTGCCGAGCGTCATATCCTGGTGGAAAAAGACGGTGTTCAGTATCACTTCGGCATCGACTATATGCGTGACGTGTGGTACGAATCGTCTTACAAACTGGATATCAAGCAGAGCGGTAGTGTATGCGCAGGCAACCGTTTCGAAAACTATAAGATGCAGCCGCTGGAATTTAAATACGGCAAGAACTTCACCGGTAAGCTGGCTGACTACGGCCTGACTGCCGACCGTAAAGGTAAGAGCGGTATCCGTGCTGCCGTGATCCGTGAAAAGGGTTGCCAGTGCGAACGTGAAACCTCTTACGCATTGTATCTGGCCGGTTTCGACGTGAAAGACGTTCACATGACCGACCTGGCTTCGGGACGTGAAACACTGGAAGATGTGAATATGATCGTATTCTGCGGTGGTTTCTCCAACTCCGACGTTTTAGGTTCAGCCAAGGGATGGGCCGGTGGTTTCTTGTATAACGAAAAGGCAAAGAAAGCATTGGATAACTTCTATGCACGTCCCGATACGTTGAGTCTGGGTATCTGTAACGGTTGCCAGCTGATGGCTGAACTGGGTGTGGTTTATCCGGAACACGAAAAGAAACATAAGATGTTGCATAACGACTCTCACAAACTGGAGTCTAACTTTATCTCTGTAGAGATCCCGAAGAACCATTCAGTGATGTTCGGTCCGATGAGCGGACAGAAACTGGGTATCTGGATCACACACGGAGAAGGAAAGTTCAGCTTCCCGTACGAAGAGAAAGAATATCATATTGCTCTTAAATACAACTACGAAGGCTATCCTGCCAATCCGAACGGTTCGCCTTGGTCGGTTGCCGGTGTCTGCTCACACGACGGACGTCACATGGCTATGATGCCTCACCTGGAACGTGCTTTGTTCCCATGGCAGTGCGGTTATTATCCTGCTGACCGTAAAGGTGACGAAGTAACTCCGTGGATCGAAGGTTTTGTAAATGCACGCAAGTGGATTGAAGAAAACAAGAAGTAAGAAAAAGAGAAATACTTTATATGAAAACAAGAGAGTGGATTCTGAATCGGGAATTCACTCTCTTTGTTTTTTGGGGGTGTATGCGGTAAGCCGTTTCTTTACAAGGCTTGTAGGATATATTTGTGCTTCATTTTTATACTAAAGCTGTGTAGTCGGCGTTATAAAGTAAACTTTAAATAATAAAATAATGAAGAAGATTGCTTTTGCCTTATTGTTATCTTGCTTAGGTGTGGTGTATGGATTTGCTCAGGAATTCCATTTTATACCGAAAGTCGGTTTGAATCTGTCAACAATAACGGGGTTATACGATATGGGAGTTCGTCCGGGTCTTAATGTCGGTCTTTCTGGAGAATTCTTGTTAACTTCCAGGTTTGCATTCGAGCCGGGAGTTTATTATTCGATGCAGGGAGCAAAAGGAGATATTGTTATAGCTGATGAAAATGGTCAGAGTCAGGACGGTACCATGACTTGTGGAGCCGACTATCTGAATATCCCGGTTTATGCTAAATGGTATTCGAATGTAGGCGGTTTGTATCTCTTCGGCGGTCCTCAAATTAGTATTAAAGTACATGAGACAAATAAAGTGAAAGCCTTCGGAAGGGATGATGTCGATCCGTTTGAAGGTGCTTCTACATTGAAAACGTTTGATCTGGGTCTGGGAGTTGGTCTGGGCTATCAGTTTGATTCCGGGTTGTTAGCTTCGGCCGGCTATACAATCGGTTTTCTTAATCCGTTTAAGGATTCATATGGAAAAACTTACCTGAACAGTGTCTTCCAGTTTAATCTCGGCTGGCGCTTTTAATCAGAAAGGGATTGTCTGTGCAAACGTGAAATTTCTTACGTTACCATGGGGAAGGAAAGAGATACATCTTTATAAAAGTAAAGGTTGCAATGTACTGAACATTGCAACCTTTTTTTTATGAATAAGCAGCCTGGAAATATTATTATTAAGTGCGAAATTGTTAGTTAGAGTGGCTACTTATCCATATTCGTTCTACCGGATTATTACCAGCCTTTTGTTGTCTGCTTTAACAACGGGTTGGCATCCATCTGACGCTTTGGAATTGGGAAGATTGTGTATTCCTTATCGGTAGCGTCTGTTCCTTTATCCCACCAGGCATTTCCGAAACGTCCCCAGCGGATCAGGTCCGAACGGCGGCGGCGTTCGCCGATAAACTCACGTCCCCATTCGTCTACAAACTCCTGATCGGTCAATAGAGCCGGGTTTTGTGTATAGCTGTATTTGCTCCATTCGTCTGCCGGATAGTTTCTGACGCGTACGAAGTCGAGCAATTCGGCAGCCTTTGTCTTATTGCCGCTTCTGTAATTGATCTCAGCCAGCATGTAATAGATTTCAGCCAGACGGATTTCCGGAGCAGACTGGCACATATACAATCCGTCACCTTCCTGCAAGTAGGGGAACTTGTTGAAGCGCACACCCGAATTCTCTTCCCCTGTCGTGACGCGCGAACCTTTTTCTTTAGCTGTATTGAGACCTTCGGAGAAACGTCCTACCTGATCTACGTAGATCAACGGTTCACCTTTGTATTCTTCTGTTCCTTTCACTGTTTCATCTGTATAGCCGTATCCTTTGGTATAGTCGAACTTATACTGGGTTCCGATCATAAAGAAACCTTCGTAATCGCCGTTGGCACTGGTGATCTGGAACGGTTGTTTACGATAATCGCAGTCTGCATACTTTTCATACGGGGTTCCCAGTTGGCTGGCGAAACTATACACGTTGCCATCGAAATCCCGTGAAGGTGTCATGTGAATACCATTGTTGCCACCGTCGGGATTACCCAAAGCCTGGCCGGAAGTATAATGCAGGAAAGAATCATGGAAACCGCCGAACTGGTACACATTGCGTTTGTGAGGGAATTCGAACAACAGTTCAGGCGACCTGTATCCTTTGATGCCGGAGCGGAACGGATCGCGGTAATCGTTCTGGTTGATATGATATTCCCCGTATTTACCGGCAATGATATCTTCGCAGAATGTTTTACAGTCTGCCGAACGGTCGACATTGAGCCATACCTGCGAATTGAAATAGATACGGGCCAGCAATGCCGCAGCAGGAGCCTGGGTGAAACGACCGACGATATTCTCTTTTTTCAGTTGAGGCAATACATCTTTCAGTTCGCTCTCGATATAGCTGAATACTTCTTCGGGTGTAGCCTGGGCGAGCAGTTCGTCCGGTGCATCCTTTTCCGTGAAGATAGGTACATTCCGGTAGAAGTCGATCAGGAAGATATAGAACCAGGCACGTAAAGTACGTAGTTCGCCGATATAATTGTTTTTCTCTTCATCTGTGATCCCCATGGCCTGGAAGTCCAGGACGTTGAAGTCGCGAAGGAGTGAATTGATCTGTTGGATACCCTGATACGGACCGACCCAGCCTCCATTGATCTGGTTCATATCGTAATTCCATTTATGCTCGTGCAGGCGAACCCATTGTCCGTCGTCGTAGCCGTGGCGTCCTTTCTGTGTCCAGACGAAATGGTCGCCGGTAAGTTCCTGCAACTGCCAGCGGTCGCCGTCCCAGCCACACCATTGGGCATGTTCGTAGGGACGGAGTACGGTTGCTTCGACAGACGCTTTGTCTGTGAAGTAGTTGTCGCTTGTCAATATATTGAATGGCTCTTCCGTCAGATCCGTACAGGAAGTGAAAGCCATGGTGGTAGCCATCAGGCTGACTGCACAAAGTGATTTTATATTTTTCATGCTGTATATACTTTTAGTTTAGTAACTGATTTGAACTCCGAATGATACGTTGCGGGCTGTCGGATATAAATCCATACTGCCTCTACCAGCCCATAAGCCAGTGACGTCGACACTTGACGGGTCCATGCCGCCTGAATACTTCGTGATGGTGAATACGTTCTTCATGGTTGCATAAATACGCAGGTTGGAGATCCATTTCGTATTCAGTTTAGGTGTCCATCCCAGCGTGATGTTATCCAGTTTCAGGTAATTACCGTTTTCGAGGAAGTAGTCGCACATGATCTTTTCTCCTTTGATATGGGCATTTTCCTTATAGGCGGATGTCAGCTTGTTAATACCTGTTACCCCTTGCAAACCATAATACATCTGATATTGATTCAGGATCTGGTAATCGAAACGTCCGCGGAAATAAAGGGACAGGTCGAATCCTTTATAAGTAAATGTGTTTCCCCAGGCCATTTCCCATTTGGGCGTACCGTTGCCGATATAGGTTCTGTCCGCTTCGTTGGCGTCACGTCCCCGTACGGTTTCGCCTCCTTTGATACCATCTTTGAAAACCATGATATTTCCATCTTCATCGACACCGGCGTAGCGGTATCCGTAGAATGAACCGATTTCAATACCATCCTGCAAACGCTGGCACGGGCCGGGGTTTCCGGGTGAAGGCAGACCGTCGCCTTCCATATAACCCAACTCATATTTCTCGTTAGAGAATGATTTCAGCTTCGATTTGGTATAGGAAAGCGTGGCGTTGGTTGAATAGGTGAACTTGTCGTTTTGTACGGCATCCCAGTTTACCTGCAATTCAAAACCTTTGGAATTGGTTGTACCTACATTAGTCATGATCTTTTCGTGCAAATAGGGAGGAACCGGCACCTGATATTCACCGATTACATCTTTCCCTTCACGGATGAAAAGGTCTAAACTACCGGATAGGCGGGAGTTGAACAAGGTATAATCGACCCCCAGGTTGTAGGAAATCTGCTTTTCCCAGGACAGGTCTCTGTTCGGGTTGTTTCCCGGGCCGTACACCTGAACCCATTTACCTTCACTGTTCGGCATCCATCCGTAACCGGTATATTTCGCCAGGGAGATGTATTTATCGAAGCCCGAGCGTCCGGTCTGTCCGTAAGAGAAACGGAGTTTCAGGTCATTCACGGTTTGAGAGTCTTCGAAGAAGGAAAGACGGGAAACACGCCATGCGGCAGAAGCGGCAGGGAAAGCACCCCATTTATGATCCGTACCGAATTTAGTATTTCCTTCATAACGGATAGAACCCGTGAACAGGAAAGTATTATCGAAATCATAATTGACACGTCCCAGGAAAGCGATCGTCTTTTCTTTGTTTTTATCAGACTCCATACCCAGACGTCCGTCGGCCTTGTTGTAGTCGCCGGCTCCCAGGTTGTTGTACAGGAAAGCGTCTGTCGGGAAGTTCATGTTTTCGGCATTGAACTTTTCCCAGTTGAATTCCTGATAGGAGTAACCGCCCATTACTTTCAGGTGGTGCTGATCTATATCCAGCGAATAATTGCCTAACCATTCTAACGTATAGTCCACCCATTTTTCATTTTCCAGGCGGGCACGTCCGTTACGGCTGTTGTTGATCGACTCGCGATGGTCTTTAAAATAATACTCTCGTTTCTTCTTGTCATGTCCCTGGCGGCCGAGTTTTAATTCGGTATTCAGGTTCTTCAGGATGTTGAGTTTGATGTTGAAGTCGGTAGTCAGGTATTCCTGTGTAGCTCCGTTTTCACGTCTTGTCAGGTTGAAGATCGGGTTATAACTGTCGAAGTTATTCCGGAATGCATCCATTTCGTCTTTCGAATAGGTCGGGTTCAGTTCGACTGCCTGTTTGAAACTTCCGTAATCGGTGTTGTCTTCATCGGCGTAACGATAGGATATGTTTCCTGTCACTTCCAATAAACCTTCTAAAGTGATTTGTTTGAAGCTGGCACGTAAACCGTATTCTTTGCGGTCGGTGGCAATGTCCATACCTTCTTTTGAACGGTAGTTTGCCGAGATACGGAAGATACTCGATTCGCTACCACCGGAGAGGGCCAGGTTGTGGTTCTGTCCGAAGTTGTTTTTGTTGAGCAACTCGTCATACCAATTTGTACGGGAACCGTAATCCTTTCCGATATTGTTGGCCACAAACTCTTCCGGGCTCAGTATTTCCGGTCGTGCAGCAACGAAGTCATGTTCGGCATAACCATCGTATGTGATGGATACTTTACCGGCTTTCCCCTGCTTCGTCTGAACCAGGATAACTCCGTTCGCTCCGCGGGAACCGTAGATGGCAGCGGCGGAACCATCCTTCAATACAGTAATAGATTCGATGTCTTGCTGGGCAAGATTCCGCAGGTCGCCGCCCGGCATCCCGTCGATAACGATTAACGGGCCGTTTCCGGCTTTCAAAGAAGAGGCTCCGCGTACCTGGATACTCGGACTGGCATTCGGGTCGGCGGCTGCCGTATTGGATACGGATACACCGGCTACTTTACCGTCGATCATCTGTAACGGACTATTGGAAGCCCCTTGCAAAAAGTCTTTACTTTTTACACTTGTCACGGCAGTGGTCAGGTCTTTTTTCACCGTACTACCGTAACCGACAACGACTACTTCCTGTAAGTTTTCAGCATCTTCTTCCAATGTGATCTCGAATTTGGACTTATTCCGTACGGCAACTTCCTGGGTTTTATAACCGATATAAGAGATTTGTAAAATAGTGTTTTCAGGAACATTCTCGAGCGTGAACTTACCGTCCATATCTGTGATATTTCCATTGGTTGTGCCCTTAATCACGACATTTGCCCCGATAATGGGAATACCATTGGTATCAATGACTTTACCGGTAATAGCCCTATTTTGTTGTACAGTGTTTGATACAGGTATGTCTTCTGATTTATAGCTGTTTGTGTCTGTTGCATTTGCTGGTAAAGCAGAGAGTAACAGGCAGAATGTGGATACATAGACTGTATCCCTGAAAGAAATCGATTTAATTGCTTTCTTCATAATTTAATTAATACTAGTTAGATTTAATAAATTGAATTGATAAAAATTACGTATTTGATACGTATTCGGGTAAACGACACTTTTTTTTACATCATAGGCCTCATTATTAGATATTAGAATAATGTTTACTTGTGTTCTTTCATTGAAATATATGACGTAGTCCTGTACGAACTGTTTGCTTTTATCTCGAATGAGCTTCTTGTGGCTGTTTTAGGAGAGAGATAAAGTGAGTCTGTAAGCGGTGGTAAATCTTAAAAAATGTCGTTTGGCTGAATGCTGTGTGAAAAAGTATTTTATAAACCTTGCAGATATTATAATAATAAAATGATATTTTACCATTTTGTATTCCTTTTTTACTATTTTTGCACTGTGTTTTTCTCAGTCTGATTTATTCCGCTTAGTTCGTACAGAACTATGGTTATTATCGTTTACTGTTATTTCTTCCTTTTTATTTTAATACTCCGTTGCAACTTTTGATCTGCTGAAATCATCATATAGGTATACATAAATAAAATACTGATATGAAAAGATGGATAATGTTTGTTATGTTTCTCTGGATTGCCGCTCAGGTAAATGCCCAGGAGTTCTCTTTTATACCTAAAGCCGGGCTTAATCTGGCTAATCTGACACCTTATGGGGCCGATATGCGGCCGGGATTGAATATCGGTGTAGCCGGTGAGTATCGTTTCTCGTCGCGTTTTGCCCTTGAGCCGGGGTTGTATTATTCCATGCAAGGCTACCAGTATGATGATAAAGGCGTAACCTCTAAACTTAAATGTGACTATCTGAATATTCCGGTTTATGTCAAAGCTTATCTCTTTAAAGGTTTTAATGTCTTCGCCGGTCCCCAATTGGGAATAAACGTGAGGGCGAACGTAAGCGACATGGTTGTTTCCGATATGCCGGGATATCAGAAACGGATAACCGGTAGTATAAGGGAGAATGTGAATAAAGTCGATTTCTCTCTGGGAGTGGGAGCCGGTTATCTGTTGGATTGCGGCCTGGCGGTTTCTGCCAATTATAATATCGGTCTGACGAATATATTTAAAGATGCCGGAGGTTTGAGCGACTCTATGTATGATAATACATCCAATAATGGCGTGATACAAATCAATGTCGGTTGGTATTTTAGTCTGAAATAAGAACTTTATCTGTTTGTAACAAAGTCGCAATCCGGCTACTTTACTTTTGTGACCAAAATCAAGAATGAAAAGAGTTATGAGAAAGTTATTCAATGTTCAGGTTATTATCATGCTGTTGTTTGCGCTGGGTATTTCAGTGACTGCTTCGGCTAAAGGAAGTAAAAAGGAAGAAAGCAGTGACTATCATGCGAAGCAGATTCTTATTGTCGGCTTACATGATAATGTGAAATCCAATTATTTCTATAACGGAATGATTGCTGAAGAAACCGGTATGCAGGCAGATCATATCGACCGGGAATATAATAGTATTATTGCAGAGAATATCGCAGCCGCGGTGAAGGATGGCGGTTGCCGGTTTATCCCGGCAACGGAGAACCTGGTGAACGGACAGATACTGAACGAGATCAAGGTGAACGGTGAAAGCGAAGACAGTTATTCCGACCTCTCGTCTGTCCCGACCGAAGAGTTACAGAAGGTATTGAACAATGCCGGAGCCGATTATCTGTTGGTCTTGAACCAACATTACCTGAAATGGCAGGAACAACCTCTCCGTACCTTGTTCCATATCGTAAGCTATACCTTATTCGATAAAGACAAGAAGGAAATATACCGCGGAAATAATTACTTCACCTGCATGAACCTGGAGAATCCGGACAAGGTGCGTAAGATCAGCCGTAAAAGTACATTGAAGATAGCCTCTTCGATAATCAAGACCCTGGAAGACTGAAACTCCTCTTTATAGACATACGCTTGATGAAGCCCGGTGAAGCTTGTTGCTCACTGGGTTTTTTGTTGCAAAAAAGTAAACGGAATGTTAATGAATATACATTCTGTTGTCACATGGCTGCAATACCGCAGCCCTACTTTTGCGGCATCAAACTATATGGAAACAAATTAAAAGAACAATTACTTATGAAGTTATTTACTAAGTTAGTTGCATTACTGGTACTATTTTGTTGTTTCTCCGGTGCAGTGAATGCACAGGGGAGTACCCAGGCCATTATTACCGGAACGGTAGTCGATGAGTTTGGCGAAACAATTATCGGTGCTACCATCCAGGTAAAAAATGAGTCGACCGGCTTTTTCACCGGTTCTATGACGAATGAGAAAGGAGAATATATCATCAAGCAGTTGCCTCTCGGATCGCCTTATACGGTAACAGCCTCTTTTATCGGCTATGGCGAACAGAAGAAAACCGGTTATTCGCTGAACCAGGGCGATATGCTTCGCGTGGACTTTAAGATGCAGGAGGCATCGGTCGAGATCGAAGCGGTCGAAGTAGTGGCCAACTCATTGAAGAATACGGTACCGAAGATCGGTGCAGCTACTTCCGTTACGGCAAAAGATATTGCCAAATTGCCGGTGAACGGGCGTAACTTTACCTCGTTGGTTGACCTTTCCCCGCTGAGTACCGGGAGCAGCCTCTCCGGCCAGTTAGCTTCTTCCACCAATTTCACGATCGACGGTATGTCGGCAAAGAATCCTACTTCGGGCGGAACGACGAACCGTAACGGCGGACCTTATGCCATTTCGATGGAAGCAGTCCGTGAGTTTGAAGTAGTAACCAATCAATATGATGTAACTTACGGACGCAGTGGAGGTGGTGCCGTCAGCACAGTGACCAAGTCGGGAACGAACACCCTGACCGGAAGTGCCTTTGTGTACGGACGTGCCGACTGGCTTTCAAGTCCTTATGATATTCGTGGTAATGACCGTGATGCCAGCTTCTCTACCTATCAGTATGGTGCTACGTTGGGCGGTCCGATCATTAAGAACCGCGCCCATTTCTTCCTGGCCTGGGATCATCAGGCCGATTCCCGCCCGTTGCAGATTGCCGATATCAAAAGTGCAGCCGATGAAAAGCGTTACAACGTGACGCAATCGACATTGGATCAGTATCTGGAAATCGCCCGTAATAAATATGGAGTAGCCAACTCGCCCCAATTCGGCTCTTTCGATAAGAAACAGGCTACCGATGCCGTATTCGCCCGTATCGACTGGCAGCTGAATGCGACCAACTTACTGACCATCCGCGACAACTATGTGAACGACCGTAACAAACAGGCATTGGGCGATAACAGTTCCATCAACCTGTATGAAGTATATGGTGATGTACATTCCATCGATAATAGTATCCTGGCTACTTTGCGTTCCGTACTGGGACCGCGTATCACCAACGAGTTGAAGTTACAGCATCTATACACTTCGGAAGAGAGTACACCGAATAAGCAATTGCCTTCCGCAAATATCCCCCGTGCCATCGTGGAGCGGGTACAGTCGACGGTAGACAACAAGGATGTTAATACAACTATCCAGCTGGGCGGACAACGTTATTCACCGGAGAACTTCTATAATAATGTATTGCACCTGGTAGATAACTTATACTATACCACCAATAAGATTAACTTCACCTTTGGTGCCGATCTGATGTACACCAATATGGACTCCCGCTATGGCAGTGAAGCAAACGGTCGCTTTTACTTCACCGGAATGGATAATTTCAATGACCTGAAACCTTATCGTTATGTACGTGAGGTATATCTCGATCCGGACCAGCGTGTAAAACAGAATATCCTGAATACCGGAGTGTACGGCCAGTTGCAGACGAAGCTTTTCCCCGGATTTGAAATGACGGCGGGACTTCGTATCGATAACGCCAATTACTTCAATAAAGGAAATTTCAACCAGACCGTGTATGATGAATTGGGTCTGCGTACGGACAATGGCCTGACTACTTTTCAGGTTCAGCCCCGTCTGCAATTCACCTGGGATGTAAACGAAAAGCATACCGATATTATCCGCCTCGGTGGTGGTATCTTCGCTTCGGATATCAATAACTATGCGATGATTAATAATATGGTATTCGATGGAACCAAAGTGCTGTCGGTCGATCTGACCGGTGATCTGGTTCCGACTCCCGATTTCGAGTCTTACCGCAAAGACCCGTCTACGGCTCCCGGTGCCGACCTGTTTAATAATCCGAATATTCCCAAGTTAGCCACTATCAATATGAACGGGGCTGATGCGAAAGTTCCGGTTGTCTATAAAGCAAACTTTTCTTACACCCACTTCTTTACGGATCGCCTGAAAATGGGAGTAAGCGGTTTCATGACTTTGGGACGTAATAATTATATGTACGTAGACCGGAATATGGCAGACGAACCGTTCTTCCGCCTGGCAGCCGAAGGAAACCGCGGCGTATATGTTCCTGCCGAAAGTATCAACCCGACAAACGGTGCGGCCGACTGGACACAGGGACGTAAGACGGATAAGATAGGCCGTGTACTTGAACTGAACAGTGAAGGAAAGGTGAACCAGTTTGCATTCGTTGTCGACGGAACCTGGCGTTATCTGAATGACGGGGAGATCGCTTTCAGTTATACATGGAATGATACAAGAGACAATACTTCATATAATGGTAACGTGGCTAACTCAGCAACCCTTTCTAAGATGGTTGTCGACGATCCTCGCGACCTGAGCAGAATGAGTTATTCTGATAATCAGTTCCGTCATAAAGTTGTATTTTATGGTACGGCACCTACTTTCTGGGGAGTAAGCGTCGGTCTGCGTTTCTCCGGGCTGGGAGGAACACGTTATTCACTGGCTGTGAACGGGAATGTGAATGGTGACTTTGTCTCTTCCAACGACCTGGCTTATATCTATGATCCGAACGATGCCGCAACTCCTCAATATCTGCGTGAAGGTATCCAGTCTATACTCGATAACCCGGATGTGGAAGAAAGCACCAAAAAGTATATCCGTAAAAGTTTCGGTAAAGTAGCTGAGCGCAACGGTGGCGTAAACGGTTTCTACGGAACGTTCGACCTGCGTATCGCAAAGAAATTCAAGATTTATAAGACACAAAATATCGAATTGTCTGTCGATATCTTTAACGTAGCCAACCTGTTCAGTAAGAATTGGGGTTCCGGGCATAACTTAGGTAAACAAAATATTTATTCGATCAAAAGCTTTGATTCCGAACAAAAGCAGTATGTTTACAATGTAAATGCAAATACCGGTGTTTCTAATCTGAATGGTAATCCTTATCAGGTACAGATTGGTCTCCGTTACGGATTCTAATACATAAAAGATAAAACAATGAAGAAAAGATTAATCTTATCGATGCTGCTTACCGCTTTCCTTTGCGGAAGCAGCGCTTTTTCCCAGACGAAAGTAATCGCCCATCGCGGCTATTGGGACTGTGAAGGTTCTGCGCAAAATTCTATCACGGCGTTGAATAAGGCACACGAAGTAGGTGTTTATGGTTCGGAGTTCGATGTTTTGATCACAGCAGACGGCATACCTGTTGTCAACCATAATGACAGTATCCAGGGATTCTGCATCGAAACCTCTCTGTATGAAGAGATAAAAGATCTGAAACTGAAAAACGGGGAAACACTTCCTACCCTGGAAGATTACCTGATACAAGGTAAGCAGAATAAAGGTACGCAACTGATCCTTGAAATAAAGCCTCACAAAAGAGTTGTCAATGAAGACCGGGCGGTAACGGCTATCCTGGCCCTGGTACAGAAATATCAACTGGAAGAGCAGGTGGAATATATCTCTTTCAGCATGAATATCTGTAAGGAGTTGATCCGTCGTGCTCCGGCTGCACAGGTGGCTTACCTGCGTGGTGAGATTTCGCCGGCCGATCTGAAAGTCTTAGGATTTACCGGCCTGGATTATCATTATAAGGTATTCGAGAAAAATCCAACCTGGATTCAGGAAGCAAAAAATGCCGGGCTGACCGTCAATGTCTGGACCGTGGATGATCCGGCCGTAATGCAGTCGATGATCGAACAAAATGTAGATTTCATTACGACCGACAAACCGGAACAATTGAAGGAAATAGTAAAGAAAAACTGATAGTATTAGATCATACACGTAAAGATCGAACAAATAGCTTTCACCTTTCACGGCTTCCAAATGTTTGTATATCATGAAGTTGTTGTGAAACGTGCTCTTTCGTAGAAAAAGCCTTGCAGTTTTCGCCCGGAAACCGTAAGGCTTTTTTCAAATAGCTGCCGGCCTTTTGGGAAATGGATGCCTACCTTTTTTTTATGGCTGCCTGTCCGTTGATGTACGGGTAGATATCGCTCAAAAAGATAGGTGTTTTGTCTTTAAAAGTCATGTCTTTTGAATACAAAAGTCCAGTCTTAACATTTCAAAAGTCCGGTCTTTTTTTACCCTCACTTTGTAAATGTGAACCCCGACGTTTCACCATAAGGTATTGTTCCATTGGGCGTTATTCGCATGTGAAAGGTGAAGGCTGTTATTAAATAGAAAGGAACAGATGCAGGAAATAGATGTTTTTCTTCAGATATTTCAATGCATCGTTGATATGCCGTTCAACGGTTTTCGGTGTGATATTTAACTTTTCAGCAATCTCTTTATAGCTTAGATGTTCGTACCGGCTCATACAAAATATTTCCTTTTGGCGGGGAGTCAGTTCGTTTACCAGCCGGTCGATGTATACTTTCAAATCTTTGGCATGCAACTCTTCTTCTATATCATAGGCTTTGTCGTAGGCTGCCAGGATTGAGATCTGGTAAAATGACTCGTTGAAGTTTTTCCGGGTATTATCAAAGACCATGTTGCGGGTAATGATAAATAATAAACCTTCCAGATTCTCGTTTTCATTTACGTAGCTGCGAATATCCCACAACTTAATAAAGACCTCCTGCACTACCTCTTCTGCAGAAGAATTATTTGTAAAATAAAGACTGCAGAATTTATACACTTTATTGCAATACCTATGGTACAAGGAGGTAAATGCCTCTTCGTCCCCATTTTTTAGTGCAATTATCAGTGCTTTATCTTCCAATATATCTTCGTTTAGTACATGTTGATTGCAAATATATAAAAGAATTAACAATAATCAAGTATCGTCTTTTAAACGAATGTTCCGGAAAGAATATGAAAAAAAAATCGAATTCTTCTGGGGGATAGGGAAAGAATCGGAGTATTTATAATGTAGAATCGCTTAAAAAGAGAATTACGAATGATGAATGAGGAGGAAATATTAAAGAAAGTTCTATCCGGGCGTATGACCGGGGAGGAGAGAAAGAACGTTTCCGAACAAGATATAGTGGTACGCCATCTTAAAAGCCAATGGGACGATAGCAGAAATGATTCAGTCCTTGATCCGAAGGCTAAAGACCGCGTATTAGATCGTATCACGAAAAAGATACACGGACATAAATCGTTTACCGAACGTTGGGGACGATATGGTATTGCCGCTTCACTGGCATTACTTCTTTCCGTGGGGTACTGGTTGGCCGGATCGAATGAACCTGATTCTCAGATCGTGTATGTGGTGAATGCCGGACGTCAGTCGATGGAGTCGTTTTATTTACCCGATGGTAGTCATGTTTCATTGAATGCCGGGAGTAAGTTGACTTATCCGGAACATTTCTCAGGGAAGAACAGAGAAATATATCTTTCGGGGCAGGCCTTCTTTAAAGTACATCACGATACGGAACATCCTTTTATCGTGAAAACAAAAAGTATGGATATAAAAGCGCTGGGAACTTCTTTTGAAGTGTTCAGTGTCGATTCGACTTCTTATACTGAGATGATCCTTTCGGATGGAGCCGTGGAAGTGAGTACCAAGAGAACCGGGGGAGAAGGGGATGTCTATCTGGTTTTCCCGGACGAGAAGCTGGCTTACGAACTGAATGGAAAAGCAGAGATCGAGAAAGTAAATGCCAGCCAGTATTCAGCCTGGTACCGTGGGGGAAAGCCCAGCTTTAAAAATGAAAAGCTGGCGATGGTCCTTCCCCGCCTGGAAAGCTGGTATGGCATCCATATCGAATGTCCGGATGAATTGGCTGACAAGTATAGTTTTACCTTCTCCATACATAATGAATCAATTGAACTTTTATTGAATATTATATCCAACAGTTCCCCGGTATCTTACCACAGGCGAGGGGATGGATTTGTATTGTATGAAAAAGAGAAAAAAAGATAATGTTAAACTTAAATCGAATAGAAAATGAAAAAGGGATAAACGTAATCATGGATGCCGGAAATAGACTCCGGTAAAGAGAAAAGGAAAAACACATTAAAATTTATCTGAATATTAATATGAATAAACGAGTAGTTTTGTTGAGAGATGTGTTCTGTAAACCATTCAAAAAGCAGATCACACAATTATTTCTGATAGGTGCGATAGGGCTGATCCCTGTCTCGGCTTTCGCCCAGGCTTATCAGGTTACCATGAAAAAGAGTAATGCGCCTTTGTCGTCTGTTATCGCAGAACTGGAAAAGGATAGCGGTTATACCTTTTTTTATAATGACGATCAGATCAACCTGAACAAGAAGATCTCTATCGATGTGACGGACGCTTCTTTAGAGACGGTATTGAGTCAGTTGTTTAGGAATACGGATTATTCTTACCGGATTGTAAATAACCAGATTGTGATCTCGAAAACATCCGGATCTTCTAGGAATACAATGGGCGGGAATACTTCCCAGCAACAGAAAAGTGTAACCGTTAAAGGTATTGTAAAAGATACTCATGGAGAACCGGTGATAGGTGCTAGCGTGGTAGAGGCTGGAACGACAAACGGTACGGTTACCGACTTTGACGGTAATTTTGTCCTGACAATGTCAGGAAGAGATAAGCACGTGCTTATCTCTTATATAGGGTATGCGACGAAGAAAATAACCTTGAAAGAAGGACAGACCTCCTTGAATGTAATACTTGAAGAAGACTCCGAGCTTCTGGATGAAGTAGTGGTGGTCGGTTATGGTACCCAGAAGAAGGTAAACCTGACAGGGGCGGTTGCTGCTATCAGTTCAGAAGATATCAAAGATCGCGTACAGACAAATGTACTGGCAGCTGTTCAGGGTACTGTACCCGGTGTAACTGTTATATCCCGTCCGGGACAAACTCCTTCCATAAACTTCCGTGGACGCGGAAACCTGGGAACATCTTCTCCTTTATATGTGATCGACGGGGCTATTGCTGATGCCGATCTGTTCTCGAATCTCGATCCGAACAGTATCGAATCGATCTCTTTCCTGAAAGATGCCGCTTCTTCTGCTATCTACGGTTCACGTGCCGCTTATGGTGTTGTATTGGTAACGACCAAGACAGGTAAGAAAGAGAAAATGAATGTTTCTTACAGTGGTTATGTGGGATTGAAGATGCCGACTTATCTGCCGGATGTGCTCGACTCATGGGATTATGCAGAGTTGCTGAACGAAGCTTTCTACAACCGTGATGCGGCAAACGGTAAAAATGCTGCTTATTCGAACGATGAGATCGCTTGGTTCAAGGATGGTTCAAGACCTGATTACTACCCGAATACAAAATGGGCAGACCTGGTACTGGACAATCCGGTGGTAACAACGCAACATTCGTTAAACTTTAGCGGGGGTAGCGACAAGGTTCGTTTCTTCTCCGGCCTGGGTTATCTGTATGACGATAAATTCATGCCCGGACAGAGCTCTCAACGCTATAACCTGGATGCCAATGTGGCTGCCGATGTAACGAAATGGCTGACATTGAAGACTGGTGTGAAGTTTATCCGCAGCACGAATAAAACAGAGCATGGTGTCGCTTCTATCGGTAATTTCCTGATGGTTCCTTCTACGATGGTTGCACAACAGTCCAACGGGGAATGGGGATCTATTGCCGGCGGTAAATCTGCAACGCAATCGTTTATGAATGGTAACCCGCTACGTGCCTTGAGTAAGAACAACTGGTCGAACGGTAAGACCGACAACACAATGATCGACCTTGGTTTTGACCTGAAGCCGATCGAAGGGTTGGTTATTTCCGGACAGGGTGCATTCAAAAGCTGGGAGTCGAAATCAAAGAATTATACAGCTTTACAGGAAAATGTGAAGAACTTTGAGACCGGTGCCGAAATCCCGGGAACCGGAGTATATACAAATGAAATGAATATGCTCTGGCAGAGTGAGAACCGCCAGATGTATACGTTGACTGCCCGTTACGATTGGACGAACAAAGTACATAGTATCGGAGTTTTGGCCGGTACTTCTTACGAACATTATAATTACGAACGCCTTTATTCAAAATATAAGAACTTTGTAACAGACGACCTGAAAGATATCACAACAGGTTCGGAAGTAAGTAAAGATCAGCCGGATGTAAATTCTTACGGCGATCCGTTGCGTGAATATAAGATCCTTTCTTATTTCGGTCGTTTGAATTATAGCTTTAATGACCGCTATTTGTTTGAAGCGAATCTGCGTGCGGATGCTTCTTCCCGTTTCTATAAAAATAATCGTTGGGGTATCTTCCCTTCATTCTCTGCGGGATGGCGTATCAATCAGGAAAGTTTCATGAGCGATGTGAAATGGGTCGATAATTTGAAAGTACGTGCATCATGGGGTACATTGGGTAATATTAATAATGTGGGAAACTACGATTATTTCCAGCTGTATAACAATGGTGCGGATTATAACTTTGATAACGAAGCTATAAAAGGTGTACTGGAATCGAAACCGGCAAATGAAAAGCTGGGTTGGGAAACAGTTGCACTGACCGATATCGGAGTAGACTTTGATATATTCAATGGTTTGTTCAGTGTAACAGCCGATTATTACATCAAAAACACCAGCGATATCCTTTTGAGCTATAACGTTCCTCTGGAAACCGGTATTGCATCTAATCCGTCGCAGAATATAGCCAAGGTGCGCAACCGTGGTTTTGAACTGGCTTTGACTCATCGTAAAATATTAGGAGAGTTCTCTTATCAGGTAAGTGCAAATATTGCTACTAATAATAATGAGATTATGGATATGGGTGAGTCGGACGATATTATTAGTAATGGTGGCGATAAGATCCGATATATCCTGCGTAAAGGTGAGTCGATCGGTTCATTCTATGGCTTGAAAACAGATGGACTGTATACCCAGGAAGAAATCGATGCCGGACATTATTATACGTACGGACGTACTCCGAGAGCCGGTGATATCAAATACGTACCGCAGCGTGAAGGCCTGGAATGGGGTAGCGCTATCAATGGTGAAGACCGTACGATCATAGGAAAAGACGTACCCAATTTTACTTATGGGATCAATCTGAATCTACAATATAAGAACTTCGAATTTTCTTTATTCGGACAGGGTGTTTCCGGTACCCAGGCTGCTTTCGAGTCTGAACAGGTTTCTGCCTTTATGTTGAACTCTAACCCGCGTAAATTCCACCTGGGAAGATGGACACAGGAAAATCCGAATCCTCATGCTGTCTATCCGCGTATCTATGGAGGTCATAGCCTGGATGATTATAATCAATACTTCTCAGACTATCAGTTGTTTGATGCGGACTATTTCCGTATTAAGACAATCTCACTGGGATACCGTGTTCCTTCTAACTTAGTTTCGAAATGGGGAATGTCTTCTTTGAAATTCTTCCTGACCGGTGAGAACTTATTCACACTGCGTGCGGATCATACGATGAAAGACTTTGACCCGGAAGCTTCTTCCGGTCGCGGTATCGGTTCACTGGGAACCAAATCGGTTGCATTTGGTGTGAATGTGTCCTTCTAATTGATTTAATAACATTTAATTAAGTAAGAGTAATGGTAAATCTAAATATAAAGAAATGGACAGTTCTCGGTTTATTGACTGTCTCTTTTACAGCCTGTGATCTGGATGTGGTACCTCCTTCAGATATCTCAGTAGAAAGTTTCTGGAATACAGAAAAAGATGCATGGTACGGATTGAATGCCTGTTATGCACAAACACCTGGATTCGATATCTGGGACGAGATGTGTACGGATAATGCTCATAGCCATAAACCCTGGGAAGGGCCGTATGAATCTATCCAGCAAAGCGAACTGAGTACGGCGGAAGATCGTGGATATAGCTTCGGAACCATTCGTATCGTGAATAACTTTCTGGAAAAAGTGGGTACCTGTGATATGGATGAAACGCTGAAAGAAAGAATGAAGGCGGAAGCTCGTTTTATCCGTGCTCAGAGTTATCTGGACCTGACAACCAAGTTTGGTAAAGTACCTTTGGTGACTACGGTTATGGAATATGATGCACCGAACGTACCCCGTGATCCGGTCGATAAAGTGCAGGCTTTCATCCTGGATGAACTGGCTGAGATAGCAACTGTTTTGCCGGACAAATATAATGGCGGTTATCTGCAGGAAACCGGACGTATCACTCGTGCCGCTGCTTTGGCTATGCGTGCCCGTGCTGCATTGTATTTCGGTAATTATGCGGAGGCTGAAGCATCTGCCAAGACTGTGATAAGTGAAGGACATCATTCTTTGTTCCGCGTAACGGCTTTGAATGATGCGCAAAAGAAAGAAGCTGATGAACTGGTACAGTTTATCGATTTCGAAAGCAAGGGTATCGATAAGGATAAATTTGCAAAAGGTTTGTTTAGCTATGAAACGTTATGGCAGGGTAGCAATGCATCGCCTTCGAATCCCGAGTATATCCTGACCCGCGAGTACATGGCTGATGATAATAACTACGACTGGGCCCGTTATACCTATATCCGTCCGAGCCAAATGGGATCGGGATATTCGTCTTACGAACCGATGCAGGACCTGGTGGATGCTTATTGGGACATCGACGGTAAAACAGTACGTCCTTTGATTTCGGTGGATACCCGCAAAAAGAATTTTGAAGAGATCACGGCTGAAGTAGCGGACCTGGATCAGGCTAGCTATATAAAAAGAGTTCCTGAAATGGATTTGAAGAAATATGCTTATATGGACGAATTCCGTAACCGTGACAGCCGTTTGTATGCTTCTATCCTGTTCCCGTTCAAGGGATGGCATGAGACAGACTTTGCTGGAGGTACATTCTATTATCGTTGGAAACCGGAAGTGGCCGGTCTGGATGGTAACGAGTCGTGGACAGGTTACAGCTATCGTAAGATGGTTGCATTGACTCCTTATTCGGATTGGACCAGTGCCGATGACTATCCGGTAATCCGTTATGCCGAAGTATTGCTGACTTTTGCAGAAGCACACGTAATGAATGTGGGTTGGGACAATGATGTTCAGATTGCTTTGAATGATCTGCGTGATCGTTGCGGTATGCCGTCAGTGCCGACTTCAATGCCATCGAAAGAGGCTGCTCTGGATTTTGTACGCAACGAGCGCCGTATAGAGCTGGCCGGTGAGGGACATCGTTTCGATGATATCCGTCGTTACGGTTCTGTCTATTGCCAGAAAATAATGAATACTACAACCTATGCTCCGAATGGATATAAGGTAATCGAAAAGAAATGGAATGATCGCATCCTTTTGATGCCTATACCTCAAAATGCAATGGACTTGAATCCGCTTCTGAAAAACGATCAGAATCCTGGGTATTAATATTATAGATTTAAAGTACAATGAAAAAGACTCTTTTTTTTATGTTAGTGTTGGCCCTTATTACCGGATGTACCTGTAATAAACCAACCGTAAATGAGCAGGTAAAAATGATTTCCATGCCGGTTCCGGAGCGTCCGGCCGGTCAGACAGATGTATTGGAACTGGCTACCGATCCTATCCCGACCGTGCGTGTTGCATTTATCGGTTTAGGAATGCGTGGAAGCGGTGCGGTTTACCGCTACACTTTCCTGGACGGAGTGGAAGTGAAAGCTCTTTGTGACCTGAATGCCGATTATGTGAAAAGTGCACAGGAAACCTTGGCCGGTAAACATCTTCCGGCTGCTGATGAGTACACCGGACAAGAGGATTGGAAAAAGATTTGCGAACGGGATGATATCGACCTAGTCTATATCTGTACAGACTGGTTGAATCATACACCGATGGCGGTCTATGCAATGGAACATGGGAAACATGTAGCGGTGGAAGTTCCGGCAGCTATGTCGATCGATGAATGCTGGCAGTTGGTGAATACGGCGGAAAAGACTCGTCGCCACTGTATGATGCTGGAGAACTGTTGTTACGATTTCTTTGAAATGGCCACATTGAATATGGCCCAGCAGGGAGTATTCGGTGAAGTTATTCATGGAGAAGGTGCATATATCCACGACCTGCGTTCACTTAATTTCTATCCGAGTGAGAAAGGTGGTTATCAGGGTATGTGGCGTTTGAAATATAATGAAGAACATACCGGTAACCCATATCCTACTCATGGTTTAGGTCCGATCTGCCAGATATTGAATATTCACCGGGGAGATAAGATGAATTATCTGGTATCCATGTCGACGAAAGAGGTCGGGATGACTGAATATGCGAAGAATACTTTTGGAAAAGACTCCAAGGAAGCGAAGCAGACGTATAAACTGGGTGATATGAATACAACCCTGATCCAGACGGAGAAAGGGAAAACGATTCTGATCCAGCATGATGTAACCAGTCCGCGTCCGTACGACCGTAAACATGTGGTAAGCGGAACCAAAGGTTTTGCTCAGAAATATCCGGTGGAAGGAATAGCGTTGGAACCGAATGCGCATGAGTTTCTGAACAAAGTGCAAATGGATTCTATCATGGCTTTGTACGAACATCCTATAACCAAAGAGGTGGGTGAGAAAGCCAGAAAAGTAGGAGGTCATGGAGGTATGGACTTTATCATGGACTACCGTCTTGTTTACTGCCTGCAAAAAGGGCTACCCTTGGATCAGGATGTATATGATGCGGCCGAGTGGTCTTGCCTGACGGAACTGACGGAGATTTCAGTGAACAACGGAGGTGCTCCTGTGGAGATACCGGATTTTACCCGTGGTGCATGGAATAAGTTGCAGGGATTGCAGTTTGCAAAATAACACGGACACAAATGTGATAATGGGGCTGTCGGAATGTATTTTCCGATGGCCCTTTTTGTTTGGGAGAAATAACTATTGTTAGTAAAGATGTCTGTGTTTTAGTAAAGCGATGTTTTTAGGGAACTATTATTATAAACTGACATTTTGTTAATTAGTTCTTTGAGAACTACGTTGTTAGGTGGTGTTTTTTTGAAGAGTTAAAAAGATGATTTCGTAGTGAATTTCACTAACTTTGATAAAATAACTACCCTAATGGTTTAATAATAGTAAAAACAGAATTGCTATTAAATTGTTATTTATATCTTTGTTCCCGTACCAAAAGAAAAATGGCTATAACCACCTTCGGATAAATGATTTATCCGGATGATAAGTTGAAGAGTAGAAACAGAATTTATATAGAACTTTATTTTAGTATTACTTAAATTGTTATTTATGAGTAAAACAGTTACTTCGTTAATTGCCGGCTTTATGTTGGCATCCAGTATTACATTCTCTGCATTTTCTCAGGTCAATTACGGCGGGCATAATATTACGTTCCGCCCTACTGAAACTATGAGTAGTGATGAGGTTGATAATACTGTAAACCATTTTGAAAAGGGAAAATGGTATCAATTAGTGAATGAAGACGGCAAACTGCTTGTGCAGTATCGCTATGTGAATGCTTCTCAATATAAGGGGGGCGGGTTGATTCTAAAATTGGTAGATCCGGGTTCGGCTCCGATTAATTATTCTTTGTGGTCTATAAAGGCTGTAGATGACGGCCATAGCGGCAAAAATTTCGTATTTGTGAACAAAGAAACAAATATGGAATTAGAATACGGTCATGTAAATGCTTTCACTCAGGAAGCTATTGATAATTATTATGGACATGATTTGGCCTCTTATATCGGTGGATGTATCCAAAACTGGACATGGTATTCGACGGATAAGCAGAACTCTGATTTTAATTACGCTCCGATCTATTCTTACTTTGGAGAGCGGGATTCAGTTGTTGTTTTGAAACAAATGAGTCAGTATAATGAAGAAATTCTGGCGATGAAATATTCAAAGGAAGAGGCAGGCGATCAGATGAACAGTATTATTAACGATATTGTCAAAGTAAAACCTATTCTTGCCGGATCTATCAAGCTAAATCCTAGGGATATTAATCAAATGGTTGATTTCCAGTATGTTCATCAATCTTATCTGGGTGGTCTGCCTGCAGGTACTAATTTGGAGTTTGCCTCTTCTGTGGTTCCTACTAAGGCAAGTCCGTTCCTGGAGAATCAGTTTGTTGCCAAAGAAATCGATTTCTCTTATCTTCCGGATATGGATGATGAAGATCCTTTATTAGGACTTGGTCATTGGGAAATACAGGATTATGTGAAGCTGGAGGTCCCATCTGAAAGAGATGAAATGGGAGACTATGATTCATATAAAACTCTATATGTAGGAACAGAGTTCTATGAAAACAGCAGTAAAGAACTGAAACTGGAATTAATGGAGGGTGACTTGGGCTTGAATGCATCCAATATGCCGCAAGATATTCCCGGACTTACAGAAAGAGCCTGGATTGCACGTTCTATTTTTAAATTCACTTATTTCCCTTCACAGGACAGCTTGGTTATTGAGCCATTGAATGCTCTATCGAAAGATCCTGCGAGCGGACAGTGGAAGAATGCCCAGTATGCTTTCAACTCGACGAACAACGATATGGCTGCTATATGGGCGGCAGATGGAGTTAATGCTCCGGAGCATAATGATGACTATGGGCAGGTTGCGTTGCGTTTGGCTTATTTGACTGACGGTACTTCAGTTCTTACTGCTAAAAATACGGAAGTAGATGGCGGTATCGGACTTCCGGGTTCTCTGCAAACTCGTTTCTTCTTTAAGAATCGTGATTTCAATTATCTGACACGGACAACTTTAAAAGAAGGTTTGTATTTCATCAAAGGCGTACATAATGGAAAAAATGTTGTTGCTAACTTGCAGGGACGTTTGCTGTTTGATGCACCGGAAGATGATCAGAATTATGATGATATGCCTGCTACGATGTGGGTTGTTAAGCAAACCGGTTGTGGTGACAGATCGACTGTCGCTATTTACAATCGTGAATATGCATATAACTATTCAGAATATTTTATGGCGGAGCGTAGTGCGGATTGGTATATCTGTGAAGATGCAGTTCCGGTATTTGAAGGACAACTATATAAAGATGAAGAGGGCAACAACTTCTTTATAGATGATAATTATTGGGGATTTGAAGATAACTCATGTAGTTACGGATGTAGTTGGCAGCTGGATAATCGACATACATATAACTTTACTTCGGTAACCGATCAGGAGGCTTTGACCAGTGAATATCACGGATATAAACATCTGGATCCGGAAACATTGCTGTATACTAAGTATCGCCTGAACTATAACTTGTTTGCCAACGGAAACTTATATCTGAATGTAGTAAATAATACCTTTATGCCGGTGGAAAGCCAGTCTACTACCTACGAACTGGAATTAGCTCCTGAGTGCTTCAAGGCTATAGACTATAAATATGGTTTTGGCGAAGGTGTTGCTGGTTTACCGCAACTGTCACGTACTGCTTATATGCTGAAAGTAAGTGATAAAAACCTGATCGATAACGATAAGATGTATATAGCTTTAGTTGAAGAATTCGGTAAGACTGCTTACTATCAGCCGATGAGCCTGGATGATATTAAAGCAGGTAAAGGTAAGATGGGTGTATTCTATTTGAAGGCCGACCAACGTAAAGACGATGAAAAGTGCTATATCCTGATCGATATCTATGAAGATTATAAGAATGAATGTGAAGAGTGTCCGTCACCTAATCCTCCAGCTCCTAATGTATTTGTTTGGGACGGCGGAGATTACGAAGACAATTGTGATGAAGAATGCGACGATTGTTGCGATTGCTTCATTCCGAGATATTCTCATGCATACAACGGTTGGAGACAAGCACATTGTGTAGACGGTATCGGTAAGTTAAGTATTACCCGATTGGATCAGAACGCTGAAGATCGCTCTTCTGCATTTGCAGTGATCACCGACGATCGTCCGTTATATATGGATCTGGGTGAAGTAGGTAAGCATATCAATATCTTCCGTGCAAGAGGTATAGGTCAGGAATTACTGTTCGAAGACTCTAACAACCAGAGCTTGGCTCCACAGGTAGTGAAAGACTTCGGTTACCTGGGTATGACAGCTGAAAAGATCCATCCGATCGGTAAAGAAAGCAATACGGCTATCTATGCTGACTATGTAACGAAATCGACAGATCGTATGCCTCAGTACCTGTTCGTTCTTCGTCCGGACTCCGTGAAAGACGGTAAGTGGTGTAACACCCACGGTTACAATCCGGGTTGCGAACATGAAGGTGATTACAACGGTTACCTGGCTGGTAGCTTCCTGATTAACCTGACTGACTCGGTGAAAGGTAGCACTAACATGTTGAACAATCCTGACGTTTACAAATGGCAGTCTTACACTCGTCTTGGTTTCGTTGAAGGTGTTCATCAGGTAGATGCAGATGGCGAATATCTGTATATCCTGAAAGGGGGCAGAAAGTTGGCAGACCTGAAGAATAAGGACGGTGTTCTTGATCCTCGCGACCTGTACAATGAAGCTATTTTTGAAAAGAAACCGGTAGACGGCTTACATAAGAACTATGCATTCTCTCTGCGTTACACAGACGACGCTCATAAGGACTTCTTACTGGAATCCAACAAGGAAGGCGTATCGAGTATTGCTTCGTTCAAGGGCGCATGGGTGAAAATCCATAACGGTGTACCTGTATTGGCTGAATATGAAGTAGACAACGGTAACCATGTGGACGATAAGGATAAGATGAAGGAACTGATCAACCAGTCTCAGATCTTCAACCTGGAAGATACAGAGGATTATGCAACTTCTAACGATGAAGTTTCAACCTCAAGTATCAGTGTCGTTGCCGGTAACGGTTCGATCATCGTTCGTAATGCATCAGGTAAAGTTATAGCTGTTACCAATGTATTAGGCCAGCCGCTTGTAAACCAAACTATCACATCCGACAATGCAACAATTCCTGTACCTCAGGGTGTTGTAATCGTTAGTGTGGAAGGTGAAAAAGCAGTTAAGGCGATCGTGAAATAATTGTAAATACTAATTATTAAATATCCGGGCGGTGTGTCTGTTATGCAGGAATGCATGAGACACACCGCCTTTTTTATTACCCTATCTTTCCTGTTTATCAGCGAATTCTTATCTTCGTGCAAAATTTCAAACAAAAACTTATAATAATGAAAAGAACACTGTTGAGTCTTGCTTCTGCCGCTCTGTTGCTGACTTGTGTATCATGTGCGAATAAGTCATGTGTTACGGAGAATGGAGCAATTGCATTGATCCCTGTGCCACAGGAAATGACTGTTGGTTCCGACTGTTTCACTCTTACTTCTAACGCCGCAATAACTCTTGATCAATCGAATGAAGAGTTAAAAGGTATTGCCCGGTATCTGAATGAAAAGATTTCACCTGCTACCGGCTTCACTCTTCCTGTGGAGAAACATGGAAAGATCGAATTTAAGCTGGTGGAAGATGCTGCTTTGGGAGATGAAGGCTACCACCTGAAAGTGAAACACGGGGATATACTGCTTACGGCAAATAAACCAGCCGGGATTTTCTATGGAGTACAAACCCTGTTGCAGATGCTTCCCGCTGAGATCAAAAGTAAGACTGCACAGCCTAAAGATAAGAAATGGAGAATCCCTTGTACCGAGATTACCGATACCCCCCAGTTCCCCTGGCGTGGGCTGATGCTGGACGTAAGCCGCCACTGGTTCAACAAAGAAGAAGTCATGAAGTTTATCGATGAATTGGCCGAGTATAAGATGAACGTTTTCCACTGGCACCTGACCGACGACCAGGGATGGCGCTTGGAAATAAAGTCATTGCCGAAACTGACGGAGGTAGGCGCCTGGCGTGCTGACCGTGTAGGCGACTGGTGGGGACGTGAACGTGCGCAAAAAGGAGAAGAAACAACTTACGGAGGCTTTTATACCCAGGAAGATGTGAAGGAAGTACTGGCTTATGCAGCCCAGCGTTTTGTGCGTGTTATTCCGGAAATAGATGTGCCCGGTCATGGAGTTGCTGCTTTGGTCGCTTACCCGGAACTGGCCTGTATGAAAGCTCCCGACGCAGTGAATGTAGGAAATAAATTCTATGGAGAAGATGAGAATACACTTTGTATCGGTAAAGAGTCTACTTTCGAGTTTATGGATAAGGTGTTGACGGAAGTGGCTGCCCTTTTCCCCGACGAATATATCCATATCGGCGGTGATGAATGTTTTAAAGGATTCTGGCATAAATGCCCCCGTTGCCAGGCTCGTATGAAAGCAGAGAATCTGAAGAATGAAGAAGAGTTACAAAGTTACTTTATCCACCGGATGGGGGATCTGTTGAAGTCGAAAGGAAAGAAACTGGTCGGCTGGGACGAGATACTGGAAGGTGGCCTGGCACCCGATGCCAATGTGATGAGCTGGCGTGGTATGGAAGGAGGTATCAAATCAGCTAAAGCCGGTCACCATGTGATTATGACACCGACGGAACATTGTTACCTGGATTTGTATCAGGGGGAGCCTTCTGTAGAACCCGCTACTTATTCCATGTGCCGGTTGAAAGACTCGTATAGCTTTAATCCTGTACCGGAAGGTGTTCCGGCTGAAATGGTATTGGGAGGACAAGGTAATGTATGGGGAGAAGCCATTCCGACCTTCCGTCATGTCGAGTATATGACCTGGCCCCGTGGATGGGCTTTGGCGGAAGTTCTGTGGAGCGGTCCCGCGCAAACGGATTGGGAGAAATTCTGGCCTCGTGTAGAACGCCATTTCGTGCGTGCCGATCAGGCCGGTATCAATTATGCCCGCAGCATGAATAATGCAATTGTCACTCCGTATTTGCAGGATGGTGTATTGGAGGTCGAACTGGGTAGTGAAATTGCAGGAACAGATATTTACTACACATTCGATAATACCGATCCGGATTGTTTTACTCCGAAGTACAATAAACCGCTGCGTATTCCGAAAACAGCCAGTCGACTGCGTGTCATTACCTATCGCGACGGTAAACCGGTCGGCAAACTGATCACCCTTACAATAAAAGAGTTGGCGAAGCGTGCCGAGTCGGATAAAAGAACCGGACATGGAAACCTGACAGTTGAGTTGCAGGCTCCGAACGAGTAGTTTGTAACAATATTGTAATAATTTGGTTTTATCTTTGTAACAGGGCTGCAATATATGTGAAACAGAAAAGCTGTTCCTTTGCTGCCGGAAACAGTGATGTAACATATTTTTCACCGCAACCAACAAAGTCAGGAATGAAAGTAATCAAATTAATGGCGCTCACCCTGTTAGCGCAGCTTCCCTTTCTCGCGGAAGCTCAGAACACGGAACAGTTAGATGCTCGCATAGATTCGCTTGCGGAAGAGACAGCAACGCTGGATAAGATAGTGAAGGGACTTAGTAAGTTTAAAGTCTCTGCCTATATCCAGGGACAATATCAGTATGGACAGGAAGATGCCACCCTAAAGGTCGGCGACAAGAACGAACATGAAGACAAAGGCTTCAACCGTATCGGTATTCGTCGCGGCCGCCTGAAGTTTGAATACAACGACGGCATCGGAACCGGAGCCGTACAGATTGAGGCAAACGATAAGGGTGTCAGCTTCCGTGACCTGTATATCGGGATCAAAGACCCTTGGACGAAACGCAGCCAGTTGATGGCCGGTGTCTTCAACCGTCCTTTTGGACACGAGATCGGTTACTCGACCAGCGGTTTGGAGTCGCCCGAACGCGCTACCATCATCCAGTACTTCTTCCCGGACGAACGCGACCTGGGAGCTATGCTGACCCTCCGTGCCAAGAAAGAGAGTCCCCTGGGCTTCCTTCGCCTCGATGCCGGGCTCTTTGCCGGAAACAGTATCAACCGCGAGACCGACAGCCGCAAGGATTTTATCGGACGTCTGGGAGCCGATAAGGAGATCGGTAACTGGGGTAAATGGGGAGCAGGCGTATCCTATTATAATGGTGGCGTTTACAACCCGACGACAACGGCTTACGAGATGGACGGCAAACGCTTTATCGAAGTGGATAAAGGTAAAACCGGCACTTACATGAAACGTGAATATATCGGTCTGGACGCCCAGTTCAGTTTCCTGAGTTCCTGGGGTACGACTACTCTGCGTGCCGAAGGCCTTTTGGGTACACAGCCCGGTATTGCTTCCAGCAGTAGAAGTCCGAACAGCGGAACACGTCCGGAAGACTTGCCCGAAAACGCTTTGTTCAAACGTCCTTTTATAGGTTATTTCTTCTATCTGGTACAGGATATCGGAACGTCTCCTTTCTCCGCTGTATTCAAATATGATGTATACGACCCGAATACAAAGCTGAAAGGAAATGAGATCGGTGTGGAGAACACATTTACTTCCAAGACTGATTTAGCCCAGAGTACTTTCGGTATCGGTGGCCTCTACCGCTTCAACAAACATATCCGTGTACAGGCTTACTACGAATTCAACTTCAACGAGAAAAGCGACTTCGTAAAAGGCTATGAAAAAGACCGCAAAGATAATGTGCTGACGGTACGTTTGCAGTATAAGTTCTGACCGGATTACCAGAAAAGGATACATATACTTTCAAAATAGGGTGCATGCTTTCTCCGGAGAGTATGCACCCTTTCATTATAAGGTAGATACCCTTTTATCTTCACATAAATGTAATACCTGTTTCATGCTCTTGAAATACGCATGTAGTTACTTTGCAGTAAGAAAATTAATTCAATAAAAGTAATGAAAAAGACGATTCTTTTGGCTGCTATGGCCATCGGTTTATTTACAACAAATGTATTTGCACAGAAGATCAAAGGAAGTGATACTTGTCTGCCCGTCAGCCAGACGGAGGCCGAGAATTTTATGAATAAGCATAAAGGCACTAAAGTAACCGTAACAGGTGGCGGCTCGGGTGTCGGTATCTCTGCTCTCATGGAAGGAACGACCGATATTGCGATGTCTTCCCGTAAAATGAAATTCGATGAAAAAGTCCGTCTGCAGGAAGCAAAGAAGAATGCAAAGGAAGTGGTGATCGCTTATGATGCTCTGGCGGTAGTCGTTCATCCTTCCAATAAGGTAGACAACCTGACCCGCGAACAGCTGGAAGGAATCTTCACCGGCAAGATCAAGAATTGGAAAGAAGTAGGCGGAGCCGATATGAAGATCGTTGCCTATTCGCGTGAAACCTCTTCCGGCACCTATGAGTTTTTCAAGGAAAGTGTATTGAAGAACAAGAATTATATGAACGGTATCCTGAGTATGCCCGCGACAGGAGCCATCATCCAGTCGGTAAGCCAGACAAAAGGTGCCATCGGCTACGTCGGACTGGCGTATGTCAATAAGGACGTAAAACCGCTTCATGTCTCTTACGATGCCGGAAAGAACTATGTGGAACCTTCTTTTGCCAACGCAAAGAATAAGACCTATCCGATTGTCCGTCCGTTGTTCTACTATTATGAGGCAAAAAACGAAGGTCCTGTGAAACCGTTCATCGATTATGTATTGTCTGCTGAGGGACAGGAAATTGTGAAGAAAGTGGGTTATATCCCGGTTAAATAGTTTAGTCTTTAAAGGTTTTGCTTTGGTTTTAGTCGTAAAGGACTGATGTTATTGCACAAAAAAGATATACCTGTGCAATAATATTGGTCCTTTTTGCACATCATTTGGTTTATTGTGCTACCTTTGCTGCGTATTTATAAACTATATAAACTTACATGAAGACATTAACAATCGGAGATCTCAAACCCCGTTTCCCAATTATCCAAGGTGGGATGGGCGTAGGAATATCTCTATCCGGCTTAGCCTCGGCCGTTGCAAATGAAGGTGGGATTGGCGTTATCTCCGCAGCCGGTCTCGGACTTTTATATAAAAAATTATCTCCCAATTACACTGAAGCCGGCAATCTGGGGCTGGCTGAAGAGATCCGTAAAGCCCGTGAAAAGGCGAAAGGTATCATCGGTGTAAACGTCATGGTCGCCTTGTCAGACTTTGCCGAACTGGTGAAGACCAGTATCGCCGAAAAGGTAGATATCATCTTCAGTGGTGCAGGTCTGCCGCTCGACTTACCTTCTTTCCTTAAGAAAGACAGTGTGACGAAGCTGGTACCCATCGTATCGAGTGCACGTGCCGTACGCATCATCTGCGAGAAATGGAAAAACAACTACGACTACCTGCCCGACGCTGTCGTGCTGGAAGGTCCGAAAGCCGGCGGTCACCTCGGTTACAAGGAGAACCAGCTGGAAGACGAACATTTCTCACTGGAAGAGTTACTGCCGCAGGTAGTACACGAAGTTTCTCTTTTCGAAGAGAAATACAATAAGAGTATCCCGGTAATTGCAGCAGGAGGCATTTATACGGGTGAAGATATCAAACGCATGATGGACCTTGGAGCATCGGGCGTTCAATTAGGAACCCGTTTCGTCACGACTACCGAGTGTGATGCTTCCGACGCTTTCAAGGAAAGCTATATTAAAGCGGAAGAGAAAGACATCGAGATCATCAAGAGCCCGGTCGGTATGCCTGGTCGTGCGATCCATTGCAACTTCCTCGAAAAGGTGAAGGCAGGGATCAAGCAACCGAAAGCGTGTCCTTTCAACTGCATCAAGACGTGCGATATTTCGCGAAGTCCTTATTGTATCGTCACGGCTTTGTACAACGCTTTCAAAGGAAACTTTGAGAACGGGTATGCCTTTGCCGGAAGCAATGCCTGGAAGACCAGCCGTATCATGTCGGTACGCGAGACGATCAACGAACTGATCAACGAGTGGAGGGCGAAAGAATAGTTTAGCTTTTTAATAGATACAACAAAAGGTTGTGTTACTCAGTAGCTCAAATGAATACTGATAACACAACCTTTTTTGTATTATTTAAGAAATGTGTTTTGTTTTTGGATAGAGTTCTAATAGAACTACGTTAATAATGTTGCCAAAGGTAGAGAAAACTTCTTAATAAACAAGGGATAAAGGGCGATTATGTAAAATGTATGAAAAGAGCTCAGTTATAGCCAATACCTGTAGTTTGTTTGATTATCAGTTATCTTGTTTACGTAGTTCTATTAGAACTAATCTAATACCACTGGTATGCAAAACAAACTGAAAGGGTGGCTCGTCGACAACACCGTAACTGCCGACAATCTGACAGACAAGATTTTACAACTGGAATCAAACGGAAGTGCCGGTATCGATGACATTATCAAAGAAATGCGCGAAGAAGACACCGGCCTGCGTGAGGAGACGCTTCGCCACTCCATTTCATTGTACAACCGAATCATTACCCGTCTTATTCTGAACGGAGTAAGTGTGAACACCGGCCTTTTCTATGCCGTAGCCCGCCTGACGGGTGTTGTGGAAGGAGGCGTATGGAATAAGGAAAAGAACTCCATCTATGTCGTTTTCAACCAAGGAAAGGAGCTGCGCGAAGAAATCGCAAAGACCAGCGTGGAAATACTGGGCGAAAAGTCGAACATCATGTATATTCTCGAAACGGAAGACCGCAAGACGAAGCTTCGCGACGGCAGTGCTACGGCCGGCCGCAACCTGTTCGTGCGCGGTGCGATGCTGAAGGTCGTTGGCGACGACGAAGCAGTAGGTGTCACACTAACCGACTCGAAGGGTGCAGTGACGAAATTGGACGAAGACATGATCACCACCAACAAGCCGTCTGAACTGACCTTGCTGATCCCTTCAGAGCTAGCTGATGGCGAATACACACTGACTGTCACCACGCAATACACGAGCGGCGCTTTGCTGAAATCGCCTCGTAGCGCATCCACTACTTTGTGGATCGGCGGCAAACCGAAAGACGACGACGATGACCGTCCGGTTATCGAATAGCCCGTAATCTCTCGAAGCACCATCGACCGATCGGTCGACGCATCATCGACAACTCAGTCGAAGGTGTTTCGACCGGGCGGTCGATTCGGTTTCGACAAGACAATACCAACAATCATAAATAAAACAACAACACTAGTATGAGTAAATATTACAAGAATCGTATCATGGGAATGGGCGCATGGATCGTCGCATTCCTTTTTTTATGCCTGCCGGTGGCGTGGGGGCAGGCTGAGGTAGGTATTTTGGCTGTTTCCGGGGGGATTGAAAGGACGGATTACACCTATGTGGATAACACATATACGATATTGACAGAAAAAGCTTTGACCTTTTCGGGGACGACGACGACAGACCATATCGTCGTGAAGGAAGGGGTGACGGCGAATGTTACTTTGAATGGAGTTAATATAAAACTTACAGATGGCGGGGATGATGCTGTTGGTACAAGTGCATTTTTTCTTAAAAGAAATGCAAATCTAACGCTTACGTTACAAGGCAATAATACTTTTCAAAGTGGTCATAGAACAGCAGGTATCCAAGTTGAGAAAGGTGCTTCTATAACTATTACTGGCAGTGGTACTTTGACTTCACAAGGCGGCTGGGGCGGTGCCGGTATCGGTGCTGGAGCAGGAACTTCTTGCGGAACAATCCTTATTAAGAGTGGTATAGTCAATGCTTATGCAGGAGACTGGGCATTCGGATTAGGAGAAGGATATTTTTCGAATATGACTTCGACCAAAGAGGCTATTATTCAAATTGAAGGAGGGACAGTACATGCAGGAGGAAATAATTATGGCTCTTCCAGCATGGCAGGTACTATTAAGATAAGTGGAGGGAGTGTAACGACTTCTTATCATAGTAGTTCAAATTATAAAGGAAGTGCATTTGGGGATATAACAATACTTAGAGGTACTATTGATGAGTGGAAGATAAGTGATAATATTACAGTTCAAGATGGTACTTTAACCAACTGTTCTTTCTCCGGAGAAGTAACAGTTCAAGGTGGAACTTTAACCAACATCTCTTTCTCTGGAAAAACGACCGTTCAAGGTGGAGACTTTACCAACAGTTCTTTTTCCGGAGAGAGTTTTGTAATGTATAAAGGGACGATTAATAATACGGATGGGAGTCGTATAGATTGTACTTCAGCAGTTATAAAAGGAGGTGAAATTAATATAAATACGACTTCTCAAGAAGGACGTGCCGCTATACATGTGACCCCAAACAAGACGTTGTATGTAAATGGAGGAAAAATAAATGTTGTAGCTAATAAAGGTGCTGGTATTGGAGGTGATGGAAAAACTGTAGGTCAAGGAGAGACATGCGGAACGGTAATTATTTCAGGAGGAAACATTATTGCAAAAAGTGGAGAAGCAAATGCCATGGCAATAGGTGGTGGAGGTAAATGGCAATATGCCGGTTATCCAGGTGAAGGAGGGAATATTACAATTGAAGGAGGTACGCTTTCTCTTACCGGAGGTATTGGTAGTGCTAATCCCGCAAAAGGAACACTGACTCTTACCGGAGGAAGTCTTTATGATAATAAGAAGGGAGAATTTATGCCTGATGTTACTAATGGTACAGATCCGGTTTACTTAGGCATCACCCCCGAAATCGAAAACGTCACCGACGTCTCCGTTGACGGCAAGCCTTATTATGTCCCCGGAAACCATGAAGGCGACAACAGGCTTTATCTGTATATGACGGCAGATAAGCATACAATCACGGTGCGTACGAATGATAATAGTATCACGACTTATAACGCGACTTATAACGCGGATGGGGATACGGCTGATGGGTATTTTACAATTACAAAAGGAAGTAGCAATACACCAACCAAACAATCAGCTCTCTCATTTGAAAACGAAGAGTACACAGCCAAATATACTCCAGAGGAACATCAATGGAAAGTCAAACTCAACATAACAGCCAAGCAGACGAAAGCCCGTTTGCGCAGCGCAGCAATGAACAGTGTGCAATTAGTATTGACGGATTATGAGCAAGACCTTACCTATTATTCAGACAAGCAGGAGGTCGGTGCCTCGAACGAATATACCTTTACCTTCTCAACGAAAGGTTTGGAGGTTGGTAACTATAAGCTGACTGCTCAGTATGGGGGGGATGAGGAAACACTAATATCGGACATGGTAACAAAGCTGTTGAAGATAACTCAGGCCGACGGTACGACCGCTACAGATTATACGGAACCACAAGATTTGAGTGCAACCTACGAAGATCTGCTTTCCGATATCCCATTAGGTCAAGGTTGGGCATGGGATAGTCCGGAAACATCAGTAGGAAAGGTTGGTGTGCATGGATATCAGGCAACTTTTACACCATCTGACAAGAACTACGGGACAGTTTCAACGACGCTTTCTGTCATGGTAAATAGGAAAGAGGTAACAGAAGCTCCGGAAGGCCCGGCTGCCCTTGATGCTATAATATACGATCCTTCTCGAAGATTGACCAGTATCACATTGGATAATAACTGGGAATGGGCAGAGGAAGACATTGTGCCTGATGTTAAAACAGGAGAGTATACGGCATACTATGATACGGATTATGACAATTATGATTGGAGTTCGATAAGTGGCTACAATTCGGAAAAACACAGGGTGGAGAAAGAGATAACCTTGCAAGTGAACAGAGCCGACCTTACTAAGGACGATTTTACCTTTTCTGTAACCGGAGAGGATGAATTGACATACGACGGACTGAAGAAAGAGGCGACGGTTACTTCAACGTTGAATGGGATTGGCAAGATTACCGTTTCTTATTATGATTCGGAGGGGACGCACTCGGAGGTTGATCCCGTGAATGCTGGTGATTACAAGGTTAAGATTTCTGTCACAGAAGGAGATAATTATAATGCGATTGAAGGCTTGACAGCTGACGGTTGGGTGCTCACTATCAAAAGGGCTAATCTGCCTACGGAAGGGTTGGATGATTACTTTACTTTTACTCCACCTGCCGATTTGTATGTGGATGGATCGCCTAAAGAGGCCACGGTTTCTGTAAGCGGTCTCAATGGGATAGGTGCTATCACCGTCAATTACTACGATGCAGCCGGAAAGAAACTGAGTGAGGCTCCAGTGAGTGCCGGAACCTATACGGTTAAGATTGATATTGCCGAGAGTATCAACTACAACGCAGTAAAGGAGTTGACTCTCGACAAATGGACATTCACATTGAAGGAAAAGCCCTTTTATACCATCACTTTAGATGCTGCGGTTTCCGGTGGCACGATCAGTGCCGATCCTTTATCGGCGCAAGAGGGCACCACCGTGACTCTTTCCTATTCGGCACAAAGGAACTACGACTTTGTAGGTTGGACAGTGACGGAAACTAACGGAGGCACTCCCGTAACGGTCAATGGCAGCACCTTTATGATGCCTGCATCCGATGTGACTGTCTCTGCTCGCTTTACCTACAACCCGCCTTATGTGCCTGAACCCGATCCTGTCTACTACACCGTCACCCTCCCCGCCGTGGAAGGTGCGACAACAGATCCATCGGTAGGAGAATATACGGTAGAGGCATGGAATAGCTTTGGTTTTTATCTTACCCTCGATGCCGACTACGATCAGTCGAAACCGGTTGTTACCACAAGCCGTGGCGAAACGATCGAGCCGCGTGCCAGTGATAGAAAGTACGTCATCCCTTACGTACGTAGCGATCTGGACATTCGCATCTCCGGTATTGTGAAGAATCCCGATCCGGTAGCCAACGAGGCAATCCGGGCGGATACCGTCGAAGTGCGTGGTGGCGAAGGCTGCCTGTATCTGCGTCTGGGTATGCGTAGGGAGGTCGGTATCTATACCTTCACCGGCTCGCTTCTTCGTTTTGCTGAAGTGGCTCCGGGCGATAGCCGCTGGACGCTGCCTACGGGTAATTACATCGTCCGCATCGACGGCAAGAGCTATAAGGTAGCTGTGAGATAACAGTTCCGAGGAGATGTGTCATCATGACAGAGGGAGTTGTGGCACATCTTCTTTTTTTATGTTCTCATACAACGGTATACGTCCTTTTTCATTACCTTTGCCTTCGGAACCAACCATTTAAGAAAGGAGAACGGTTATGAAAAGAACAGAAATTGTAGAAACAATCCGCCGTATAGTAAAGCATGTGGCACCCGATGCAAAAACGATCCTTTATGGTTCTGAAGCTCGTGGAGACGCACGTCCTGACAGTGATATAGACTTGCTGATCTTGCTTGAGGAATCCCAGCTCACTCCTGAACGTGAACAGGAAATCATACGTCCGTTGTACGAGTTGGAGGTCAAATCGGGGGTGATAATCAGTCCTATGATTATGCTTCGTAAGCTGTGGGAAAACCGTCCGTTCCAAACCCCTTTCTCTATTAATGTAATGAACGAGGGCATTGTGTTATGAAACAGGAACTGACCCCCGAACATCATTATCTCTATCCTCGTGCAGAGTCTTTCATTCGGGCTGTTGAAGAATTGGTTCGACAATAATATGATTTTTATTTTAACACCCCCTCTGTAACGGTATACGTCCTTTTTCATTACCTTTGCCTTCGGAACCAACCATTTAAGAAAGGAGTACCAAACATGAAAGCAACAATATCATTAGAAAGTCTTTGGCAGATCATTCAATCTCTTTCCAAAAGCAACAAAAAATGGCTGTCAGAAAAGCTATTGGAAGATATCAATGAGGAAGAAACTGAGTATATCAGCAAAGAAGAAATCCTTGCCGGTATCGATGCTGGGTTGAAAGATTTGAAAGCTGGAAGGAAAACATCTTGGGATGAATTCTTAAAGGAAATGGAAGATGAAGTATAAGGTAGAGATCTTGGCCACTTTTAAAAAGGAGTTTAAGCGTTTAGGTAAACGTTATCCCTCTTTGTTGGAGGATGTGAAAACATTGCGGAATGAAATAATCGATAACCCGCAACTAGGTATTGACCTGGGGGATAATCTTCGTAAAATCCGCATGAAAATTACCTCTAAAGGACGCGGTAAAAGTGGTGGAGCAAGAGTGATAACATTCACTGTTGTTGTTTCCATAGACGAAACAGAAATCAACTTGCTCTATATTTATGATAAATCAGAACGTGATTCCATTCATCCAAAAGAAATAGAAGAATTGCTTCGTAAGAATGGATTGAAGTAGTCTTTTTCTCTTACAGAAGCGTCCCGCCCTCTCCACAAAGGAAAAGGCGGGACGCTTTTATTTTATCGGTCAATTATTGGCTTATTGTTCTTTCAGCCAGTTGCTCAAACCTTCTTGGTTTGCTGCTGCGGCTTTGACACCTGCATTGGCAGCCTTGCTGAAATACTCGAGAGCCTTCTGGTACTCTTTCTTCTTGGCGTAGGCAACACCGAGGTTGTTCCATGCTTCCGGCGTGTTGATCTTTTGCAGACGTTCGATACCCGCATCGTCGGCTCCGCGTTCGATCTCAAGAGCGGCAGTGTTCTGCTGTGCAACCGGATCGGTCGGGTAGAGGCGTACGGCAATGTCGAATACTTCCTTGAATGCTTCACTATCTTTCGGATAAGTGTTTGCTACCACGAACATTTCGTTCAGGCTCAGGTACTGCGGTTTCGTCTTGATCACCTGTTTGGCTTCGTTCACATCGAACGGACGGGCAATGTAAGCCAGCGTATAGTCGATACGGCGCAGGGCAGGATAATAATCGTCCAGCAACATACGATACGTACGTCCTCCGTTCAGGGCTTTGAGTTGTGCTTTACGTTTATTGATATCGGAAATTTCCAGTACTTTCATGATCTCATCACGGTTGGACAGGTTGGACGCCTTGACTGCGTTGCGCAGGCCGATCCAGTCTTCACCTTCCCAGTTCACCTTCATCAGCGAGGTCGGCATATCTTCCTTATCTTTCATATAGGCTGCGAATGCCTTGGCACGGCTTTCCGACAGTTTCATATTATAGTCGTAGCCACCTTCCGGTGATGCGTATCCGGTGATATTGAACTCTGTAAATTTCAGGTTCTTGTCGTTACGTACTTCATTCACGATCTTGTTCACGCTTTTCAGTTCGGCGGCATTATTCTTGAAGTCGTGCAATAGGACAGACTTGCCCACTTCGAAGTTCAGGTAAGCCGAGTGCGTTTCACTACGCTGTTTTACCGGTTCTGCCGGAGGAGTGACATAACTCAGTTCGTAAGTCGGTGCAACTACCGGAGGCAATATGCGTGACGACAGTGGAGTGATATTGCTGGCTACATCGCACGAAGCACATCCGGTGGTATTCGCCTGCATCACCAGCGAAGCATTACGCATCCAGCTTTCGTATGGTACGGTCAGGGTCATCGGGATAGACTCCGGCTGGTTTTTTTTATGACGGAAGATCACGGTCGGTGTCTGTTCGAACGGCTCGGCACCGAAACCCATTTCGCGGTCGAGTGCCTTCATACGTTTCTTTCCGGTAATGACGAACGGATCGAACTTTACTGTGTGTGCCTTGTCTGCCGACTGAAGTACGGGAGTGACGATCACCATATTCTGTGATTTTAGCTGCATGTTGGTGAGGTTAGCGGTGGTCGACAATACAACCTGGCTGCCCTCTTTATTTACTTGCAGGTCGCTGTAAGCTATACCGTCGGGGCTAACAGTCTGTGCCTGCATGCTCCCATAGGCGGAGCATACTAAAACGGTTATTATATAGAATAACTTCTTCATTTTGCTTGCTTGATTATTAGTGGATAAAATAGATAAAAGAGATAGACGCTTTCGTCACACCCCAGTAGTTGTGGTTGGCAGTGCGTATTTTCGGCATGTCTTTGCCCTTGGCGTACTCGTCGTAGTGCATACGGGCATAACCGGCACCGATTTCGCCTTCGATACCCCAGCGTTTGTTCAGTATCCATTGATGACCGATACTGATACCTCCACCGTACAGGTAACCGTCGTAGCGATGGTCGCGCAGTTTCTTGAACATATCGAACGGCAGCTTGAATCCTGACACATCGTATTGTCCGCCCAGGGCGTGAACGCCGATAAATGTTCCGTTAAACTTTTCGCAGGTCCAGAAACGTACGCCTGCATGTGCCAGCCAATGTTTAAACTGTTTGTCGTTGCTGAACTCGAATGGGTTGTAACCCGCAGAAAGGTCCATTGTGACCTTCTTTCCTAATCCCACTTCCAAACCCAGGTTGGGAGTGGCGGTAGCATCGTAGACGATATTGTTCTTTAATGCGACATGCTGTGCACTGGCATACAAAGAAAGAAATAACGTTGCTCCTATTAAAAAGAATTTCTTCATGTGATATTCATTATTAGTGATACTCTTTGTTCTTAACAGCGAGGTTTCGGATATTGTTTGCTGTGTTTTAAAAAAAGGGTGAAATGTTAGGGTTAATTATTAAGAAAGATAAGGTTTTTTGTATTTGTTATGTTAATAGTAAAGGATACAATAGGGAATAACTTAAATGACGTGGTTGGCTTGGAACCCGATTGTAGATAACTGCAACACTGTCGGCTTTATACTTTATTGATGTCGCTGAGCTCCACCAGCTTATTCACAATCGCATAAACCGTCAAGGCGCTGGCACTGTGTACCTGCAACTTACGGGCGATATTTCTTCTATGTGTGATGACCGTGTGGGTGGAGAGGAACAAGCGGTCGGCAATCTCACGGTTGGTCATTCCTTTTACCACGCATACCACGATCTCTTTTTCGCGGGCGCTCAATGTCTGTTGTTCGTCGCCATCGCCGTCTTCCTCCGATTTGGCATGGAGCCGTTCCAGTTTAAGCCCGATCTCGTCGGGGCTGTCGAGGATATTGATATGATCGTCGTAATAGCGGATCAGGGAATGGTCGATAGGGGCATAGAGCATAGCCACACATTTCATATTCGGGCAACCTGTCATCTCTTTCAGATGTGGAATAGTGAAATACCCGGGAATAGAAGGATTGATGATGAGGATATCCGGCTTGTGTGTCCGAAGATCCTCGGTAAGCGACTCGATAGTCGTTATTTCAGAAAACTGGACACGCAAGCCGCCGGGCAGGCGTTTCAGTATTGTTTCCAGTCCGTTGCGGACAATGGCGGAAGGTTCAGCAATAACGATTTTCAGTGTGGTGCTCATAGGGCATCAATTAATTGTTTTTTCTAATGCTAAAATAGCGGGCATAAAGAGATAATCTTCCACATGGTTGTGTGAAGCCAGGTCCTGCTCGGTGGCGAAGATGTCGAACAGGACGCTGTTCAATAGGTTGCTTCCGGGACCGGGGTAATATTTTATCAGGATATTCTTCAGTTCCACGATCTTCATCTCTATCTGGTCGTGACGTTTGCGGAAGATCGATATATTGTATTTCGGGTCTTTCTTCCCGGCCAGCAGGCCACGAACATACGGGAAGACCACTTTTTCTTCGTACGACATGTGCTTGTGTACCTCGTCGGCATATTCGTCGAAGAACTGCTGGATAACGAAGGCTACATCTTTCGGGCATTCGGCGATGGCTTCCAATAGCTTCCTGCGCAGATGCGGCAGACGGAAGTTGAGGAAGTAGTCGTGCGCATTGTGCAGGTAGGTGATCAGCGCATCGATAGACAGGCATTTATTGAGGTCGGTGACAGGAGTGGTTACGTCTTCCGTCAAGAAGTTCACCACTGTCAGGAAGGTGCAGGCGTCTACTCCATTCTGACGGCATACCTCACCGATATTCTTTTCTCCAAATCCCAGGGCAATCCCAAAACGGCTCATAACGAGGACCATCGGATAGTTCTCGCATATCAAATCGCTCATTTTATCGGTTTCCCTGTATTTTCCGTTTTTGTACATAGGCTGTTTCTTTCTTGTTTTGGTGTTATTGATTGTTCAATTATTCGATAGTTCAAAGGTAATGCTTTTTCTGTGAACAGATGAAGTTGTTATTAATCTTTCACGTTTGTTGGGGCTGTTAGCTTCTCATACGGCGCCATCGGCTCATTCAGATATTTGGGATCTTGATTGCGTAATGTGTAGGCCAGACGTGCCGGATTACGACGGTTGTCCCATAGGACAAGGACGGTAATTTGTTTATCGCTATGATGATAGAAAAGAGAATATTCGGGTATAGCAATAAGATACCGTATATGAGGATATTCTGTTCGCTGTCCTGAGAGAGGGAATAGTGCAGCCTGTTCTACAGTTTCTATGAACTTCGCTAGTAAAAAGTTACTGTAATGAGAATTTCCATTACGTTCGTTATAAAAGTCTGCAATCTCGTCTATTGCCTGCAAGACTTCTTCATCCCATATTATTGTTCTGGAACTAACCATTTAGCGAATCTTTTTTTCATATCTTCATTAGAAACACCTTTCCCTGCTTTCATTCGTTCTAAAGCACGATCTATTTTCCCTTTCAACTCCGGAGAAAAGTATAGAATATCGTTTGTCTGTTCCTTTTGATCCAGTAGCTGTTCAATTTCGTCAATAATATGTTCATCGAATACAGTCTCCAGGCGTTGGATAAGCTGCTGTTTACGCTCAATTAATGTCATATCGCTCTTGTTTTAAAGGTTCTGTTGCAAATGTAGTAATAATAATCGATTACAACGGAGCATATTCCGGCTCATCTACGGCAACGACGGCGATACATTCGATTTCGACCAGCCAGCCCGGACGGCATACCGGGGCCCGGACGATCAGGTAAGGCATAGTCGAATGGTTCGTTTCCATGTATTGCTTCACGCGGGCAAAATCTCCCGTGTCGCGGATGTAAACGATGGCCTGCATGATATCATTCTGGTCGGCACCTGCTTCGTTTAACAGGGCGGTGATGTTTTCAACCATACGTTCCGATTGCTTGATGACATCTCCCGGATAGACGATCTCGCCGTATCTGTCGATACTGGCTGTTCCCGAAACGAATACATGACGTCGGTCGCCATACGTAATGGCTACCCCTCTTTCAAACGTCACCCCGTATTCGTAGGTGCGGCTCAGATGGTTGGGAGCATAAAGATACTGGATTTGTTCCTGGCCGATACCCGATACGGCATACGTATCCATCGTTACGTACACGCTTGTGTCCTGGTAACGTCCCTCTATGCCGGTACTGGCGATGAAGTGAGTGTTTTCCGTTAAGTTTTGTGTTGCAAAGACTTCCTTGCGGGCTTTCACGACTCCCGGGTAGTTGACATCTACATTCTGTACGAATATCCAGGTGCGGATACAGTTATTTGCCAGCGTACACTTGGCATCTGTCAGTTGCATGATATAATCGCGGAAGATAAGCCGTGTCTGGTATTCGGAGTTGGCAGCACGGTTACAAAGATTGGCTCCGAAAAGCTGTCGGTAACTTCCGTGACGGGCTTCAAACAGATTGCTTGGAAGCACCTGTGTCTGTACACCTGTCTGGAGCCATGCCCAAAGGGCTATTTTAGTCCCGTTCATCGGGGCCTGTTGTACGATGGATAATGCACAATACGGATTGGAACGTTCTTTTTCCATCAGTAAGGCGGTCTGGTTGGTCACGTCACTCAGGAAATAACGGCGGAATACGGCTGTCGGGTTTCCCGGAAGCTCTTCCACACATTGTGTATAAGCTTTGAGCAAATCCTGCAACTGGGTGGAGTAATCATCCATACAATCCATCTGTTCGAGGATGATATGATATTCGGTGATCCCTTTTTTTGTCTCAAAGGAGGTGATCTGTACTGCCGTCTTGTTGTATTGTCTTGTTATTGGATTCATGGTAACCAGATATATATATTTTTGTTTCCCAAAGATACAGTATATAGGATTGAAGCCAAATTCTGGAGTGTGAAAAGAAAACAAAAGCTGTGAGAAAATAATATTTTATCAGACTTTCTTTATATCGTTCAGTTCGACCAGTTTATTCACAATAGCATACACCGTCAGGCCGCTGGCACTGTGCACCTGCAGTTTCCGGGCAATATTCCGGCGGTGGGTGATCACGGTGTGGGTAGAAAGATACAGGCGGTCGGCGATTTCCCGGTTCGTCATACCTTTGACAACACAGACAACGATCTCTTTTTCCCTCGAACTGAGCGTCTGCTGTTCTTCCTCCTCTTCTTGCGGCTCAGTAGATGCTTCTTCCGCATTCAGCCTCTCCAGCTTATGTTTCAGTTCGTCGGGGCTGTCATAAATATTGATCAGGTCGTCATACGGGCGGAGCATAGCTTGATCGGTCGCCATGCAGGCAATAGCCAGGCATTTCATTTCGGAGCAGCCGCACTCTTCTTTCAGATGCTGTATCCCGAAATAGCCGGGAAGTGAAGGGTTGATGATCAGTACTTCCGGCCGGTGCATGCGGAGGCTTTCCACCAGGCATTCAGCCGTAGCGATTTCCGTCAGCTGGATATGCAGCCCGGGCAACCGTTTCAGGATGGTGATCAACCCGCAACGGATAATGGAGGAAGGTTCTGCAACAGCTATTTTAAAGTTAGTGCTCATAAAGCAACGGTCATTTGATTGTTTTTTCAATGGCTAGTACAGCGGGAACGAAGAGGTAATCTTCTACCCGGTTATGAGAGGCCAGATCTTGTTCGGTGGCAAAGATGTCGAACAGGACACTGTTCAGCAGGTAATTGTCGGGTCCGGGATAGTATTTGAGCAGGATATTTTTGAGCTCCACGATCTTCATCTCTATCTGGTCGTGCCGTTTGCGGAAGATACTGATATTGTATTTGGTATCTTTCACCCCTTCCAACAGGTTGCGGACGTAAGGGAAGACGATCTTTTCTTCGTACGACATGTGTTTATGGACTTCGTAGACATAATCGTCGAAGAATTTGGTGATAGCGAAAGCGATGTCACCCGGGCAGCCGGTAATTGCTTCCGTCAGTTTGCGGCGGATATGAGGCAGCCGGAAATTCAGGAAATAATCGTGCGCATTATGCAGATAGGTGATCAGCGACCCGAGAGAAAGGCAGTTGTTGATCTCGTTGATCGTGCCTGAAATCTCTTCCGAGAGAAAATTGACAACGGTAAGGAACGTGCAGCAATCCACTTCGTTTTGCCGGCATACATCCTTGATGTTTTTCTCCCCGAATCCCAGGTCGATACCGAAGCGGCTCATTACGAGAACCATGGGATAGTTCTCGCAAATCAAGTCGCTCATCTTGTCTGTCTCTTTGTATTTTCCTTGTTTATACATAGTTGTTGTATTTATGGTGTTTCATTTATAAACAGGGGTATTGCGGAAGGTCTGCCGGAATAACGGCGATACATTCCGTTTCAATCAACCATCCCGGACGACATACCGGTGCCAGTACGATCAGGTGCGGCATATCCGGGTGATGGGTACGGATATAGCGGTTCACTTCCTCGTAATCTGCCGGGTCGCGGAGATAGACGATAGCCTGCATGATATCGGCTACGGAAGCTCCGGCCTCCTGCAACAGGACACTGATGTTTTCCATCATCCGTTCAGTCTGTTTCAATATATCTCCGGGGTGAACGATCTCTCCCCGGTTGTCGATACTGGCTGTTCCCGACAGGAATATCTGTTTCCTGTCGCCGTACGAAACGGCTGTGCCCCGTTCAAAAGTGACGCCATATTCATAGGTCGGATTTAAATGGGTAGGGGCATAGAGGAATTGTATCTGTTCCGGTAGCAGACCGTCTACTGTATAGGAATCCATCTGCACCAGCACTTCCGGGTCGGCGTGACGGCCTTCTATCCCGGTACTGGTTATATAATGTGTTTTCTCCGTCAGGTTCTGGGTGATGAAAACTTCCTTGCGGGCTTTTACGACACCTGCATAGTTTACATCTACGTTTTGTACGAAGAACCAGGTACGGATGCAGTCGGCAGCCAGCGTACAATGCTGTTCGGTCAGTTGCAACACATAATCGTTCAATAACAGGCGGGTCTGGTATTCAGAGGTGGCCGCCTTGTTGTGTGCACCGCCGGTCCAGAGGTGGCGATACTTATTATGAGATGCTTCGAACATACCGGAATTGTAGGTTTCCGTAGTCATATCGGTTTGCATATAAGCCCATAGTGCTATTTTAGTACCGTTTAGCGGAGCTTGTTGTACAATCGATAATGCACAAAACGGGTTTTCGCATTCCCGTTCCATCAACCGTTCCGTCTGATTCGCTGCATCACTCAGGAAATACCGGCGGAATATAGCGACGGCTTTACCGGCTTCTTCTTTTGTTACTGTTTCGTATGCTTTTTGTAATTTATCCAGCTGTTCTGTAAACGGCAATGAAGGGGTGGTAACGGAAAATAGTATATGATATTCCGTTACCCCTCCCTTGCCTTCAAAAGAACAAATTTGAGCGTGTATGGTGTTGTTCTCGTATGTCTTTTTTGTAATTATCATGTGAGATCGTTTTAGTTATTATTCTTTTGCGCCTTCTTCAATCCAACTTTCCATCAAAGAAATATATTCAGGCATGGAAGCAAATATATCCGAATGGTCATATTTGTCAAGGATATCATTACTTAGAACATCCATGACAAAACTATCGTCCGGCTCTCCGGGTTTAACAAATACTTTATTCTCTTTGGATAAAGGTGCTATTACGTTTACTAAACTTTTATAACTATTACCTTCTGTTAGATATAATCCGCCTCCGGCTTCTGTACTTCCTCCATGGCAGATAATACAATTGTCATTGAAAATTTGACTTTGTACCCGGTCAAAAGAACTTAAGTTTAATTCTGAAATAGGAATATCTATTTCTTCTTCAGAAATAGTGGACAAATCATACCTGTAAAACTCATAAACCACATTACGTACAGTACCTTTTGTCACCGTACATATTGCGATGTATTTTTCGTCTCCTTTTAATCCTAGTTGTACATTAATTGTTTTTACACTTGCTGTTGGCTCTGGTATAACAGTGGTTGTTATAGGAGTGGTAGCATCGTCTCCAAACCCAGCTAAAACTAAAAGCTCTTTTTGAGGAAAAGCCTTATCTCCTTTGATCTCGATCGATAAATTTGCATATGTTTTATAGTGCTTGATTTCTTCTGGATAAATTTTACCTTCGTCACAAGCACTTAGGCTAAACAGAAGAAGAGATGTAAAGACTATAAAAAGCGAAATATATTTTTTCATCTTATCCCCTTTCTTTTATTTAGAATGTATACTGTAACATGGCTGAGGCATTATGGCGAGCAAGTCCTAAACCATCATTATCACGATCATTTTGTGTTGCATGTCCTGTACGACCCATGTATTGATACATGACTTGGAGTTTCAAATTAGAGTTGAAGAAGTAATAATTGAAACCGACTGACGGAAGGTTGAGTAAGCCACCTTCATCAATGCCGTTGCGATCATATACGTCATAGCGTACAGCTCCTTGCAGTTTGTTAGTGATGAAATAACCTAATTGAGTATAAGCTCCCCAGAAATTATATGCTTTGGATATTTTCTGGCGTTCAGTAAATTTCATATTTAACCAATAACCTTCAACTCCGAAATAGAAGCGGTTTTTAATCCATGCAAATTCTAAACCAGCCCGAAAGTCATTACTACTTTCATCTTCTGCTTCTACATTATAAGAGGTTGATAATGCAATACTCATTTTGTCATCGTGTAAGTTACTTGGATCTCCCTGTGTCGTAGGCATAACTCCTTTTGGCATATAAGCAATACGACCGGCATAGAGTAAAGACATAAGCCAGCGATTGTCATCGCTTGTTGTTTTAGTCGCAGAGTTAACGCCGATACCTGTTCCGTTGAAAATACCGACTTGGTAATTCCATTTCCCGTTTACAAGACCGTGAACCTGTATACCTAAATCAAAACCAGTAGAAAATGTAGGATTTACAGCATTTAGTGAGTGTGGCAATAAAACGGTTGTATTTAGCGATGTAGGTAAGGAAGGAAACAAAGTCTCTCCTAATGTTGTCAAATATCCGTGGCTGAAGGGTGTTTTGAATTTACCGACACGGATTCGGAACGATTCTTTCATAGCTACATCAAACCACGCTTGTTGTAACAAAGCACCACCACTTTGTGCAGCATTTATTGAGAGGTTAAATGTTACTTTACCGAATGCTTTTCCTGTAAATCCCAGGATTGCGTTTGGAATTTCAAATCCGGAATTAGCAACATTGTCAGCATATAGGTTTTCTAACCCTTGATCATCATAATAATTGAATTTACCAGCTACTTGTACTAATGCATACGGTTTAAAAAGAAAGTCTCCAGCTTTTGTGCTAAAAGAAAATCCTTTCTTACCGGCTAGAGAAACAACGTCGTTTTCAACGTATTTGTCATCAATTGATTTATTTTCTGTTTGGGCTATGCCGGAAAAAGTTGTACATAATAATATTCCGGATAATATAGATGTTTTAATAGTTCGTTTCATCTTGAATGAATAATTTATAGTGATTGTATAAATGTAATTAAAGCATTTCTTTCATCTTTTGTCATGCGTGAAAATAGAATGCGTGAAGCTGCGCCTTCTCCATCATGCCACATAATAGCTTCTGTTAGGTTACGAGCACGACCATCATGTAAAAAGTACGTATGGCCGTTAACTATTTCTTGTAAGCCGATTCCCCATAAAGGAGTAGTTCTCCATTCGCATCCCATTGCTAGACCACTGGGATAGTCGTCATCCAGCCCTGGTCCCATATCATGTAGTAAGAAATCTGAATAAGGATGGATCACTTGGCTTCCTAGCCAAGGTAGCTGAGTCCCATTCAAAAGTACAGTGCCTCGTGGTCGCGTGTGTAAAGTCACTGTATGGCAAAGGTGACATTGGGCTTTGTAAAACAATTCTTCTCCCTTTTTCACCGTTTCGTTTGTCACGTTTCTGCGTGCTGGAACTCCCAATGCTTGCATGTATAAGTCTACGTTCTCCATATCACGTGTGGAAACCTGAATGCCATAGTTGGCAAAACCCATCATTTGGCTTTGACCGTGGCTGACTTCCTCCGGATAACGGTCGTTAGTTACTCCTAAATCGGATGAAAAGCCTAATTCGACAGTCAAGTCGGCATGTTGTGCCTTGTTACCTGAAACTCCGATTTGTTTTACCCCGCGTTCTGTAATCCAGTTTAAACGTCCACTGATCCCATATTCCGGATAATTGCTTTGTGCAGCTAATTTTTGTAGTTCGTCTAAATCCAGAGCCATCATTTGACCTAATCCTACGTGGCGAAGCGGTTGGCGAACTGTTACGCGTAAGTCAGACATGGGGATACTGTCTGCATACCAATCCGTGATGGTATAATGTGGAGTAATCAGACTGTATTTTTCTCCATCTGGAAATGAATATTCTTTTTCTGTATAAGTCACCTTTAATTTACCCTCTGGCTTTACTCCATAAATAGCCTGATCGTGTAAAACACGTCCGTAATCAGGGAAAAATCCACCACCTTTTCGTGTGATATAAATAAGCATAGATGAAAAACCGTAACTTCCGGATCCTCCGTCTGTAAATAAACTCGGTTTTGTACGACCTGCTCCTTTATGGCAACTAGCACATGAGTATCCTGCATAAACGGGACCTAGTCCTCCTAATCCTCCTGTTTCATCTGCCCCTCTGGAGTTGTCGTAAAGGTTATTCCCTTGGTTAAAACGGCTATTCAGTTCTCCTGAAACCCATTCGGCTGACATATCATAAGCATCCGGTCCTGTAGAGAAAATAGTGGAATAACCTGCTGACAATTCTTCCTGCTTGGCGAGAGTTCCGTTAGGTTTCCTGATTTGCGTATCATCCAGACCATCTTCACATGCTGTACACACGAGTCCGGTAATCAATAAAACGGATAAAATATTTTGCCTCATAATACGCTCTTTATTGGTTTGTTTTTAACTAGCAAATTCCACTTTCCCTTCAAAAAAGAGAAAAGTGGAATTTTGTGTCTATTTATATTATATATTAATTTGCATCGAGTTTTGTACGAACCGATTTTAAAATATCAACTACTTCTGCACAAGCATCCTGTGCATCTGTTACTTGCGGATATTTTGTTACATCCAAGTGATTACGGAATGGAGCCGGAATATTACGGATAGCAGCAATAGCTGCATTAATCTTTTGTTGTACTTCAGAATCTAATGAAGCATCCACTTTTTTTACTAATGCAGAAAGACTGTTTTCATTGACTTTTCCATCAAGGCTGCCAAAATAACAATTACGTACTCCTTCAATGTTATGAGCGTAATCATCAATAGAATTCCAGCTATACCAAGATTCAACAGAAAGCAAGCCTTTTTCCTGATCTTCTTTATAATAGTTTATAGGATCTCCGATTTTAGCCTCGCCGACTTCATTGGCGATATTTGCCATGCCGCCTTCTTCACTCAAGATAAAAGCTAAGACAGCATTCGGAGAAGAATATCCTTTACCGCCATTATGTTGAATCAATGTTTGTCCGAAAGCTGTTGGAAAATCTTGATCGCCTTCTAGGCCTTCATTCCATGCTTTATAAAGTTCTTCTGTATCACGAAGCAGATCTGAAGTTACAGTAGATAAGTATTTAAGAACATTAGCATTGGTAGGGTCAACATCATCTTGTTGTGTTCCGATAATACGAGCTTGTCCATCATAAAAAATGAGATATTCAGCAGTATGGAAACCTCTTAGCATTTGATTGCTTTCTTCATCTCCTTCGATTGCACCAAAATTACCGGAAGCAATGATTTGGTTGATTCCTTCTTTATCCAAAGGCCAAGTATCCATACCCGGGTCTAGATTCAAGTCTGTGGCTGGACCTCCTAAGAATGCTTCGCTATATTCCCATGGTTCACGTGCGTTTCTCCATGCAGTACAAGCAGCTTCCAAATCGGCTTGTGTACCACTAGCTACATATTTATCAACAGCAGCCTTAAATGTTGTTACATTTTCCAACATTGATTTATAAGTAGGAAGAACAACTCCATTTACATACTGATTGATAGCTGCATCCATTTCTTCGTCTGAAAGAACACCTTGAATGATTTCTTCTCCACCATTGTCTTCACTACAAGCTGTGAAACCAAATGTTACGGCCAATCCTAACATGGCCATAGCTAAAAAATTTCTTTTTTTCATTTTATTTAATTGTGTTAAATTATTTACTAAATATCCATGTAACGTAAGCAACACCTACAGATACCATGTTTTCACTGTTATATTTACCTCCTCCAATTTTGCGATTGGTATAATCAGCTTTTACGACTAAGTTGGGTAAAGCGTAATAATTGACACCGGCCGTCCATGCAGACACTTGCAAACGTTTATCTGCCGTAACTCCTTTTACGGTTTTTTCCATTGGGTTATAATACTCGTAACGAACAAAAGGATAAATACGAGGAGCCTTTTCTCCGAAGAAAGAGCATACATTATAACCAACTTCTCCAGCATAGCTAACTGCTGCTTTAGCGACTGGAGTTCTTGGGTATCCGGTAGATGATGCCAATCTGTTATTTATATTGGTCAAAGCCAAACTTTCTTGAACATTACCGTAAACAAAATTGGTACGCGCTATTAAATTTCTGTTCGGACTGATGTATTGTGCATCAGCTGTGAATATAGTGACCGGAGCATCGATCCATTTACCTGTTTTGGAATTTAAATTTTTATTTGGCTTAGAAGCATTACGGGTTGGTTTTCCATTGTAATAAATGGAGGCTCCAAGACGTAGGCCTTCTACTCCCCAGTAATTTAAGCGACCAACAAAAGCTGGACTGTTGAAATTATCTAATTCGAAAGCTCCCTGTTTTCCTGATGCAATCCAGTTTTCTCTACCGAATCCATTTGCATCCAATCCTGCAACCATCATAGCAGTGTAATCGAATTTACCAAACTGACCGAAAAAAGAGATACCAGTTTCATGCCAAGTTGAAGGTAAAATAGTAGTTTCCCCTTCCGGACGATAAACTCCAAAAAAGTTGATTGGCTCATGGTGCGCATTTGTCAATCCGACAGGAATGATCATATGACCAGCACGGATGTTAAAAGATGGATGAATCAGTTTAGTTATATGGAATTGTTCCAAAGCTACTTCACCGCCTTTTTCTATTTCTGTTTCGTATTCTCCATTTTCTTCATACCATTCTATTTCTCGTGCAACGCCTGTGCCTCCTGCTTCAAATTCAATTTCTGCACCTAAAATCCAGGAAGATGAGAATTTGTAATCGAATGCTAGAACAAATCGAGGAATGGAGACACTACCTCTGTCTTTTTTATAAGAGCCATAAGGTCCAAGTCTGTTTACGTCGTAATCCATATAGCTCGCAGCCATTTCTCCATAACCACCAAATCGGAATTTTTTGTACCCGTCGGCGTAAATAGCAGCGGATCTTTCGGCTGCTGTAGATCCATTTGTTTCTGTTGTTTCATTCCCTTCAGCAAAGGCTGTTGCAGAAGAACTTAATAATGAGATAACCAGTAAATGTGTTAATCTTTTCATTGCCTTTTGAAATTTTTGGCAAAATTAGGGCGGTTGAAAAGTGTGCACAATCGCATATAGTAGGTATAAATAACCTGCTGTTACCTATTTGTAGGTATTGTATGGTATTTTACTGGAAAAATGCTGCAAAATCCCCATTAGTAGTTAGAGATAAGTAAGTTTTACATATATATAGGTATTGCAGGTACTTTTATATGACTTTACTTTTGCATCATCAATTAAGTTTTACTATTAGTATAATCGTCCTGGCCGAAACCGAAATTGTTGATTTTTATGTACACCTATTATTTAAGGTAAATACCCAAATGAAAGGAGTTTTTTATTGGTTATTCCTTTCATATATAAAGATGAGTCATTCTGTGAAGAATGGCTCTTTTTTTGGTTAAAAGAGGAATATAACTCAGAATAGGTAGCCGATGCCTCTCTTTTTACTCAATTATAGGTATTGTGTACTCTTGTGGACAGCCCTATCTTTGCAATGTAAAAAGAAAGTAACACTATTAGTATAATCGCTATATCAAAACCTTTTGCTAATTATGTAAGCATATAAGATGATTAAACGTATGTCGGAATGTTTTTATTGGTTGTTTCCGGCATAAAAAAGGAGCTATCCAGTGAAGGATGGTTCCTTTTTTATTTTGTGCCGGTGCAAGTAAAACGGATTGATGGGTTAATGTAAATATCTGTCGTTTAGAGGATATTTTGTCTGTCCTCCGTATTTTTTGATTTTTAAAGCAGTGAGCGTGATTATGTAAAGTTATGATAATGTTATATTTATTTGATAAATATCTGTCCTAAATCTAACAACGTATTCATATAATTCCTATCTTGTGATATCTTAATATATTAAATAATAGAAGTGTATGGAAGATAAAAAAACGGAACTGTCTCCCTGGAGGAGAGCGTATGGGATAACGGAATTCGCCCAGTTGTATTTTCCCGGCCAGACACCGGTGATTGCCTATAAACGTATGTGGGAATGGATACGTACTTCGCGCGGACTGAAGGCCAAACTGGAAGCCGCCGGGTGGGTGAAGTTCCAGAAACTCTACACGCCGAAGCAAGTCGGCGTATTGATCGAACATTTGGGAGAACCCTGATAGTATTAATTTTAATTGACTTAGTATGAGAGATTCAGTGAATCAAACCGTCGAATGTACCCTGTTCAGAACAGCATTCGACACCACCTCTTACACGCCGGTCACCCTCGGAGGCTATTTCGACGACGTGGTAAGCGGTAAGTACAAGAGATCGGTAGAAAACGTTCGCACCCTGATAGCCGCCGGCAATCAGGAAGGAGCGAAGGCATGTAAAAAGAACCTGCCTCTGTTGGTAGCAGGCGGCCGGATGGTAGGCGGGCGCCGACGTGAACACTTGGTAGACTACTCCGGCTGCGTGGTGGGCGACCTCGACCATGTGTCCGGATCCCCCTCGGAACTGCTTGGTCGTGCCAAAGAACTTCCGTATGTGAAAGCCGGCCATATCAGCCCATCGGGTACGGGCCTAAAGCTCTTCGTCCTGGTAGACAGCGATCTCGAACACCACGCCCAGGCCTTCGACGTAGTGAGCCGCCTGCTCGAAGCCGACCTGCCGGGCGTGAAGGTAGACCCTTCGGGCAAAGACCCCAACCGCGGTTGTTTCGTAAGCTACGACCCGTCGGCCTTTTATAAGGAAGCATCCGAAGTGGTGAACATCCCCGTCGCCCCCGAAAAGGCGGCCGCTTTCTCACAGCCTGAGCCACGTTCGCTGGCCAACTACATCGACAAATTTGAAACCGGCAACCCCTTCTCCGACGGTGGCCGCCACAGCTATGTGGTGAAACTGGCCTCGGCTCTCAACAGTGCCGGCTTCGGCGAAAGCGAAGTAGTGGCCGAATGCCTCTACCGCTACGTTACCCCCGGCTTTAGTGAAAAAAAGATCCTGACCACCGTGTCCGACATTTACCGCCGTTACCGTTCCGCCCACGGTAGCAATCCTTACCGGCAGTCGACAGGGGAGGAGACGAAAAAAAGTATCAAAAGTCTCAAAAATCTCACCCCCATTCCCGAACCGGGACTTTCCGACGAAGGGTCTGCCTTAGGGCCTGATTTTGAACCTGGAGATAGCGATTTTCCGCACTTCGAAAAGAGCCTTTTGACCGACCTTCCGAACCTCCTTGCGGACACATTGAAGCCGGCCGCCGACGATACGGAACACGACCTGATGTTGCTCGCTGCGCTGACCATGACCAGCACCGCACTGCCGGGCGTGACAGGCCTGCTCCGTAAAGAAGTATGTTATGCCCCGTTCTACACCCTTGCGATCGGCCCCTCGGGTAGCGGCAAAGGTTGTGTCAGCCAGGTGCACAAACTGGTGAAGCCCTGGCAGCGGAGAGTGTTCGACAACTCCTTCCGTAAAGTGGAGGAATATAAGGTGAAGAAAGAGGCCTGGGAGCTTTACAAACAGCAGCAACGCCAGTCGAAAGTAAAGAAAACGCCGGGAAATCCACCTGAAAATCCCCAGCCCGTACAGCAGATGCAGCTCCATGTAGGCGGCTATACCACTACGGCACGTTTGATCGAGCAGCTGGAAGCGAACGCTCCCTACGCATCCCTCTTGTTTGAAACCGAACTGGAGTCTGTCAACAACACCATGTCGCAGGACTTTGGTGGCTACGGATATATTCTCAACCAGGCTTTCCACCACGAACGGGTGAGCTGTGCTTCGAAAACCAACGGGACTTTCGTAGCCGAAACCCCGCGTTTGGGAATGTTTGTCACCGGTACGCCCGGCATGTTCTCGCAGCTGGTGCCCTCTACCGAAAGCGGACTTTACAGTCGCCTGCTGATCTACCGGATCGCCGGGGGTAGCGTTTACCGCGGACTGACGGCCTCCGATGATGTTTTTCAGAATGCTTTCTACTTTGACGACCTGGGGGTGAGAATGTTGGAAATAGCCGAATTCCTGGAGAAGTCGCCAACGTTTGTGAGCTTCACCGACTGCCAGCGAAAAAGGCTCGACCGCTACTTCGAACGTGAATATTATAATGTACGCGTATTCGGGAACGAAGATGTCACTTCGGTAGTCTTGCGTCACCGCCTGATAATTTTCCGTATCGCGATGGTGCTGACGGCCTTGCGCAAAGGGGAGGCGCGTGTCGACGAACGCCACCGGAGCATTACCGACAACGACTTCGAAATAGCGTTCCATATCGGAACCGTCTGTCTGCGTCATTCGCTCCTGGTGAGTACGACGATGAAACATAGCGATACCGAGATTCGTTTTAAGGTACCCACAGCCCTGCGCGACCTTTTTGCCTGCATGCCTGACAGGTTTAAAACCGCCGAGCTGTTGGCCGAGGCCGGTGTCCGCCGACTGAGCCGTGCGAGTGTTTTCCGAATGTTGAAAAAGGCGCAGGAGTATGGCTTATTGCTTTCATTAGGAGCGGGTTATTACGAAAAAACGGCGTCGGGTAAGGATATCGCTACTTCGGGAAAGGGGTAGATACTTTTGATACTTTTGATACTTTTTTGATAATAGTATCTTATCTTTATGCTGTTGAAAATGGGTAGTTACCGGTCATTCAACGGGTAGTTACCGGAGCTTCGACGGATAGGCATCCGTTCGAAAACAGGCCATAAGGATCGGGTTTATTAACAAAAATTTAGAACAACCATTCAAGCTATGAATAGCAAGGCGAGAGGTCGAAAAAAGACTGACTAAAAAAAAGGATCGTTTTTTCTCGTCACAAAGGTACTGCATCATTTTTAAATACCAATCATTTCTTCCAATTTTTTTTTCATTCCTATCTTCTTTCTTATCAACAGAATAGCAAAGCGAGTACGAAATAACGACTTTTTGTTATCAAATCAAAAATCCTCGAAAACAGTGACAAGAAAAAACGATCGTTTTAGCTAGTCATTAGGACTATCGAGCCCGTCGAGAAGGGGCTGTGAATGAGTTTTTATAACACTATTATTAATATTAAATTTTAAATTATGAACAAAAAGTTTTCTACGTTAGTGGCTGTCCTTCTGGCAGCCGGTGCTTGGACGACGCTGGATGCTAAGGTGATTGAGGTTTCAACACCAGTAGCTGGTGGTTCTTATTTGGTCGGTACGGGCATTAATGCCGATGGTAGTACTGAGTACACTTTGTTGTTAGGGGCTGATGGAAAAGCAGCCAAAGCTGATAAAGATGCTGTAACTGCAGAATCTCCTGTTTGGAAATTAGTGGAAGCGGACGGAGGTAAGTATAAATTACAGACTGCAGATGGTAAGATTTTTTATGCTGTAAATGGTGAAAGCTCAGCAGCTGGTGGTAAGGTTTTGACTTTGTCAGCCAGTCCTATTGAGAATTCTTTACCTGTTTTGTTTACTATCGAAGGCGATGGTAAGCTAAAGTTGGCAAATGTTGATGAGTTTAGCAACAATACTGATATTACAGGTCAGTTGTACTTAAAGATTGAAGCTTCTCAGTGTTCTCTTGATGCAACAGGTGTTGTTGTCGACTTCGGTGTTTACGCTTCAAACAATGAAAATGCCCTTCCCGGCTTTGATTTGAATGTAAGTGACAACGGTGAAGTTGTTTTGGATGCATTTGATGCGTCTAAAACTTACAATGCTCCTGTTTATTTCCAGACAGAAGATGGTTATCTGACAGTAGCATCTGAAGATGGTAAATTAGTCGTAAAAACATTAAAAGCTGCTCCTACTGCTGCACAATCTTATAATGCATCTTGGATATGGGCAAAAGGAAAGTTGGTTTCTGTTGCTGCTGTTGCTGCAAAAGAAAAAGCGACTCAATTGGCTGTTGCTGATATAGTTACGAGAGCTGCTGGTACTGTGGATTACACATTGGCTGAATCAGGTTCTGACTTTGCTGTAAAAGGTAATGCGATTACTTCTACTGCTTCTACTAACTTAGCTGGAACTGCTCTTTATGCATCAGCAAGTGTAAATACAACTGTTACTCCGGCATCAACTATTGCTGTAACAGGTAGCCAGAATATTGTTGGAGGATCTTATAATCTGGCAACATCAGTTCCTTCCGGCTATTGTGTTGTTACATTGGGTACCAACAAATATTTGAAAGCTGGTGCAACTGCGACTGTTGAAGCAAGTATTTCTGCAAGTGATATTGAAGGTTATAAAAACTTCTTGTGGTCTGTTGCAAAAACAGAACTGAATGGAAAAGTTTTCTATAGCTTCACTAGCTTGGCTAAAGGTACAGATGATAAACCTTATAAATGGACTGTTAGTGGCGAAACTTCATTTGAAGCAAACGAAGCATATGCAGGTCAAGGTATTACTTTGACTGCAGGTGGTAACATGATTCAGATAGATGCAAATACGGATGGTTCTGAAGCTACTGCCGTTATCGGTTTCTACGAATCTTTTGCTTTGGTTCATACACAGGCTAAATTAAATAGCATCCTTAATCCGGGCTTCGAGCTGACTGTTAAGTACGATGAAGACAAAAACAAAGATAAAACGATTGAAAGTGTCGATGTACTGCAGCAAAAAATGTATCCGAAAGGTGCTAGCAACGCTGCAACTACGGTTGAATTGTGGAATAACGAAAAGCTAGACCAAGGTAAAAATGCTAAGAAATTAGTATTGGATACTAAAGGAACTGTAGGTAGTGATGTTGTCGGTGAATTCAAGTGGTTGACTCAGAAAGAAATCGATAAGGCACCAAGTCAGTACTTGTCTGAATTCCAGTTCCAGTATGCTCAAGGTAATCCTGATGTTATCTCTAAATTAGTTGTAGTAGGAAAAGGAAATGTTTCTATCTTGTTCAATGATAACAAATATTATCTGACAACTTCTACCGCTACTGATGCTAAGTTGCCGTATATCAAACTAGGCGGTAGCAATATCTATGGAGTTAAGAACTTGTTAGGACAGTATTTGAATTTCTCTTATGCTGATACAAGAGCAAATGCAAAAGACAATAGCGAAGAGTATAAGTATGCAGGCGTTTTGGCTGTAACTAATGAGGATGGAACAGATCCGGCAGATAATGCTGCGGATTATGTACCTGCAAGTACAGTATTATTGTCTTCTCCGGAAGCACAGTGGGCTGTAATCGCTGCTGATTTGGATAATAATACCTTCACATTACAGAACCGTGAAAGCGGCATTAAGATTGCAAATGTGCAATTGCGTGAAGTAGATGGCGATAAGTTTATTGTTACATCTGATAATACGGCATTCAATGATGACCTTGTAACTTTGAACAAAACAGCTGCAAAAGGTCAGATCAACTTCGACGGTTACATGCAGACAACTGCAAATGTATTGAGAAATGAAAACTTCTATCTGGGTCAGTATCATGCTATCGAAGGAAATAACAATGCTTACTTCGTTGAAAACCATACTGACAAAGCAAGCCATCAGATCGGTATGACTGCAGAAAAGGAAAAAGCTCAGAAATGGAACCTGCGTTTTGCAATGAAAGCGGATAATGAGGGTGAATATACAGAAGTTGATACTGTATTTATTTACACGACATTTGCAACATTGAAAGATGGTAAGATCGTAACTTCAGGTGATGATGCATTGAAAGATACATTGGCTATCCTTCCGTATGCATTCCAGAATGCTTCTAACCGTGAATTTGTTGATTACAAAACAGGTAAAGGCTATGAATTCTATTTCTGTGATCCTGAAAACAAGGATAACGAAGATCAGGATGCTGCTCGTTTCGCTCTGAAGAAGAAACCGAATGACACTTATAACTTCGTAAGAATTGCTCCGGCAGTAGCAGGAACAACTCCTGCCGCAACTCAATTGGATGATAACAAAGTATTTGTTGCCAACAGTGCAGACAAGGGTTCTTTGAAGAATATGCTGACCTATGCTGAAGATCAGAACTCTCTGATGGTCGTTGAAAAAGCTGATGCTCCTGAATATCATAAAATTGCTGCTGCATGGGGAGATACAATCAAGCTGTTCCGTGACGAAAACAATTCACAGGTATTGTATGAAAAACTGGATGCAAAGTCAGTTGTCGAAAATGATTCTTTGAGCTTCCTAAACATTGATAATGTAAATCAGTTCAAGGTAAATCCGGCTATTTTTGCAGATACTGCTTATATCAACCGTGTAGATGTTGACGGTGAACTGAACACTTGCTACCAGTATTTACTGGCTGTAAATGTAGATCCTGAAAAGTCTTACTATTGCCCGTATAACCCGACTCACAACACAGACGAGTGGAGAGATGCTAATGGTGGTCCTTGTGCGGATGCAAAAGAACACAGAGCAGTTGCTGGCCGATTCCTGATCAATCTGATCGATACTGCAAATGTTTATGGTGTAGACCATATCCATAGTAATCCATATATTAATGAAGTTGAAGCAGGTGAAAGCCTTGCCAAACTCTCATTTGTAGAAGGTATTCATGCAGACGATACATTGTATGTAACTCGTAAGGGTGGTGAAGTTGTGAAGATTGCTATGGATTCTCCTGAGTTCAACGTAGCTAAGTTCGCTTTCCGTTATGTGGATAGTGCAGAAAAGATATTCAAAATTCAGACTCAGTGGAAGCCGTATTCTCCGGAAACTGATGTTGACAAAATTGAAAAGGCTGCAACTAACGAAGGTTACCTGAAATGGATCAATGGTACAGTAGTAGTGGTGAATGGTTACGAAAGAGGTGATGTATTTGGTATCGAAGAAAACTACGAAGGTGATCCTGTAGCTAACGAAGATATCACAACTTCTTCAATCAGTGTAATCGCTAAAGAAGGTGCCGTAATTATCAACGGTGCAGCAGGTAAGAAAGTTGCTATCAGTAACGTTCTTGGTCAGACAATTGCTAACGCAGTTCTTTCTTCTGACAACGCTATCATCGCTGCTCCTGCAGGTGTAGTTGTTGTAGCTGTAGAAGGCGAAGCAGCTGTAAAGGCAATCGTAAAATAAGAAACTATTTATAATCAATAAATTTAAATTTGACTGCGCGGTGATATCGGACAAGAATCAACCAATTACCCCGTGAGGGCGAACAAGCGGTCAGTATTAATACTAAAGTAATGAAATAAAGTTCTTCTGTTCGACCTCTGTGAAGAGTAACAACAGACAAAACAAAGCCCCGACAGGAACTCCTGCCGGGGCTTTCTGTGTTAAGTACGGGAACGAATGTGATATTGCTGCGAAAGCTTTGCGTCTTGTGAAGTTTTTTATACCTTTGTCATAAAGATAGATTGGAATGAAAATACTACATAGAGAGCGTATTGGTAAATTTTCGACAAAGCATGTAGATGCAGTTCGTCCACTTCAGTTTATTGGCACACATGAAGAGTATGACAGGATAGATTGTTCAACAATTTAATTACGTAAAGAGAATGGAAAGAAAATTTGAAAATATTACTCACATAGATACGCTTGAATTGTATAATGAAGCTGTGACCTATGTAGATGTGCTTATCAATGAAGCAACAGCAAATGGAGCTTTGGTGGAACCTGATGCAGACAACGAATACACACGTGAAATAGGACGTGTCGGCGGTATGTGTGCTGATTATGAAGCTCTGTATTATAAATCCCCAAGTTTAAAATTCAAGTCGCCTCTTATTGTATCAATAGAAAAAGAGTTGAAGAAGCGTTCTTTAAAACAACGCCAGGCAGCTGCTTATTTAGATGTAAAAGAATCTACTTTCAGTCAGATAATGACTGGGAAACGTCCTATTTCTATGCGAATGGCAAAACGTTTGTATGAGAGATTGAATATTGACCCGGTATTGATAATGAAGTTTGCCTAGGAGAGACTAAAAACAGATAAAACAAGATAGGTTTAGCGATCAGCTGGCGGATAGCAACAAAGGCTCTCATTAATTTTTTAAGGTCACAGTTTGTGATCTTAAAGATTCATATTCATCTTTTTTTGTATTATTTATCATACCATGCTCAGTGATACCTAAAACAGGCGATACACCCCAGTTATAGGCCCTTTTTAGTAACTATTTGTAGTGATTTTGGCTGTTTGGGGGACATCCTGACTATACAATAGTTTCTTGTCACGTATAAAAGCAGTACCTTTGTACCGATAAGTTAAAAACCGAAATAAGCAAAATAGGTATGAAGTTTGAAAACGAGAACTGGGCGCAGTTCAAAGGTGAAATTTGGAAAAGAGAGATTAATGTAAGGGATTTTATCCAAAACAACTACAAACCTTATGAAGGGGACGACACTTTCTTGAAAGACTCCTCAGACAAGACTAAGAAAGTTTGGGATAAATTGACCGAAATGTTTAAGGTAGAAAGGGAGAAGGGTGTTTACGACGCTGAAACAAAATATCCTCAAGGTATAGATACTTACGGACCAGGTTATATAGACAAAGAAAACGAAGTAATTGTCGGCCTGCAAACCGATGCTCCTCTGAAACGTGGTATTTACCCGAAATGCGGAACACGTATGGTGGAAAACAGCCTGGAAGCTTACGGCTACAAGCTGGATCCGATGACAAAAGAAATCTTCACGAAATACAGAAAGACGCATAACGAAGGCGTTTTCTCCGCTTATACGGATGAAATGATTGCCGCACGTCGTTCCGCTATCATCACCGGACTGCCGGATGCTTACGGACGCGGACGTATCATCGGTGACTATCGTCGCGTAGCCCTTTACGGTACGGAAATCCTGATCGCAGAAAAGAAGCATTATCTGAAAAGACTCGATATACAGGAACTGACCGAAGAAATCATCCAGAGCCGTGAAGAGATCTCCGAACAGATCAAGGCATTGAAAGCCTTCGAAAAGATGTGTGCCGGCTATGGCTTCGATGTTACGAAACCGGCCAAGGATGCACGCGAAGCCGTTCAGTTCGTATATCTGGGTTACCTGGCTGCCGTAAAAGACCAGGATGGTGCGGCCATGTCATTGGGACGTACCTCTACTTTCCTCGATATTTATATTGAAAAAGATATCCGTGAAGGTAAACTGACGGAAGAAGAAGCGCAGGAACTGATCGACCAGTTTATCATCAAACTGCGTATCGTTCGTTTCCTTCGTACTCCGGAATATAACGACCTGTTCTCTGGTGACCCTGTTTGGGTGACTGAGTCTCTGGGCGGACAGGGGGTAGACGGCCGTTCACTGGTGACAAAGACCTCTTACCGTTATCTGCATACATTATACAACCTCGGCCCGGCACCGGAACCCAACCTGACAGTACTGTGGTTCAACAACGCTCCTGAAAACTGGAAACGTTTCTGTGCGAAGGTATCCATCGATACTTCGGCTATCCAGTATGAGAACGATGACCTGATGCGTCCGGATTATGGCGACGACTATGGCATCGCCTGCTGTGTGTCGCCGATGAAGATCGGTAAGCAGATGCAGTATTTCGGTGCACGTGCCAACCTGGCTAAATGTCTGTTGTATGCCATCAACGGTGGCCGCGATGAACGCTCGGGTGTACAGGTGGCTCCGAAATTCGAACCGATCACCAGCGAATACCTCGATTACAACGAAGTGATGGAGAAATACGAACAGATGATGCGCTGGCTGGCTAAGGTCTATGTGAACGCACTGAAGATCATCCATTACATGCACGATAAATATGCTTACGAAGCTTTTGAAATGGCTCTGCACGACGGTTCTGTGGAACGTATCCGTGCCACAGGTATTGCCGGCCTTTCTATCGTTGCCGACTCGTTGGCTGCTATCCGCGATACAAAAGTGAAAGTGATCCGCGACGAACGTGGCCTGGCTGTCGGTTTCGAACGCGAAGGCGAATATGTTCCTTTCGGCAACAACGACGATCGTACCGACAGTATCGCTGTCGACATCACTGAAAAGTTCATGGAATATCTGCGCCAGCACCAGACATACCGTAATGCGACTCCGACACAGTCTATCCTGACCATTACCTCCAACGTGGTATACGGTAAGAAGACGGGTGCTACTCCTGACGGACGCGAAGGCGGTACGCCGTTTGCTCCGGGTGCCAACCCAATGAACGGACGCGATACCAAGGGGGCGATCGCAGCACTGGCTTCTGTTACCAAGCTGCCGTTCCAGCATGCACACGACGGTATCTCTTATACTTTTGCCGTATCTCCGGCAACACTGGGTAAGGAACGTGATATTCAGATCGCCAATATGGTTGGCCTACTGGACGGTTACTTTACTCCTGACGGCGGACAGCACTTGAACGTAAACGTATTCGACAAGGAACTGTTGCTCGACGCTATGGATCATCCGGAAAACTATCCGCAGTTGACTATCCGTGTATCCGGTTATGCGGTAAACTTTGTGAAGTTGACACGCGAACAGCAGTTGGATGTAATTTCAAGAACAATCAATCACTCACTTTAAAAGTTGACAGTTGACAAGTGACAGTTGACAGTTAGAGGATGCGTAAAGCCTCTCTATCTGTCATCTGTCAACTGCCAACTGTCCTCTGTCAACTGTCATGGAGGGGAAAATTCATTCTTTAGAAAGTTTTGGGACTGTGGACGGTCCCGGGATACGTTTTGTTGTCTTTATGCAAGGTTGTCCGCTCCGTTGCCTGTATTGTCATAATCCGGATACCTGGGACAGTAAAGGCGGTGTTAAATACCGAATGACGCCGGACGAGTTGCTGGCGGAAGTGTTGCGGTACAAGAATTTCATTGCTAAGGGCGGTGTAACCGTTACCGGGGGAGAACCTTTGTTGCAGGCCGAATTCCTTACTGAGTTTTTTCGTCTCTGTCGGGAGGAAGGTATTCATACGGCTTTGGATACATCCGGCTATATCTGTACCCCGAAAGCGCTGGAAGTACTTGGGCAGGTCGACCTGGTACTGCTGGATATAAAAACGATCGATCCCGAATTGCATCCCCGTCTGACGGCTGTAAAGCTGGATAATACATTACGTTTCCTGGATGAGTTGGAGAAGCGCGGTATTCCTGTGTGGATTCGTCACGTCATTGTTCCCGGACTGACTGATAATGATGAGGCCTTAGACAAACTTGCCGGATATATCAGTCGATATAAGGTGGTTCAGAAAGCAGAGCTTCTGCCTTATCATACGATGGGCGCGTATAAATATGAAGCGCAAGGAATAGATTATAAACTAAAGGACGTAGAACCCCTGTCTGCCGAACGTCTGGCAAATGCAAAAGAGATATTTAAGAAACATGGTATCACTGTGTGACCTTATTCAATCGGTTCCCTGTGGATTTTTACCGGTTGCTTGCGTATCTTATTGACAATACGGACACTGTCATTTTCGATACTCGTTACGTCTCCCTGGCAGTTGGTGAAATAGATGTAATTCCCCATATCCATAAACCGGTATACCTTACAACCATCGTGCTCAAACAGATACTCGACTTTATAACTGGGATTGTTTTCCGGTGCCGATTTGGCGATGGGTGTTCCCGCCAGGCCACAGGCAGTGAAACCGACGATATAAGACAATAGTGCACCTATCGAAAAGATGAAAAAACTGATCCTTCTCATATTCTTTTTCTTTTAGTTTACTTTGTCTCCAAAGGTAGCGAATTTCAAATAAGACAGGGTATAACCGTGTGACATTTTACCTACAATCAGGTATATTTTTATTGCCCGGAAAAACATAGTTTTGTTCCATATTGTTACTCAAATAAAAGTAAGAACGAATATGGAACAACATCATCACGACCATCATCACCACGAAATAACCTCTTTGAATAAAGCCTTTATTATCGGTATAGCCTTGAACCTGGCGTTTGTCGTTGCTGAGTTTGCGGCAGGCTTTTGGTATAACTCGCTCGGCTTATTGTCGGATGCCGGACATAACCTGGGGGATGTGGCGAGCCTGGTACTAGCCATGCTGGCTTTCCGGCTGGCGAAGGTTCATCCTACCTGTAAATATACGTATGGATATAAGAAAAGTACCGTTCTGGTATCCCTGTTGAATGCGGTTATCCTGCTGGTGGCCGTCGGTATCATTATTGCCGAGAGTATAGGGAAACTGCTTCATCCGCAACCGGTGGAGGGGGATGCCATCGCCTGGGTGGCAGGTATCGGTGTGGTTATAAATGCACTGACGGCCTGGCTTTTTATGAAGGATAAAGACAAGGATTTGAATGTAAAGGGAGCATACCTGCACATGGCGGCCGATGCGTTGGTTTCGATCGGTGTGGTTATCTCCGGTATCGTGATTGCTCATACGGGATGGTATATTATCGACCCGATCATCGGGCTATTGATCGCTATCGTCATTATCGTTTCCACCTGGGGACTGCTACGCGATAGTATCCGGCTTTCGCTGGATGGCGTACCTGCGGGTACGGATATCGACAAGGTAGAAGAGGTGATCCATGGAGTGGATGGAGTAGAGGGAGTACATCACCTGCATATATGGGCGATCAGTACTACCGAAACGGCCCTTACCGCACATATCGCCATCTGTAATATTTCAGAAATGGAACGTATCAAACAGGAGATAAAACATGATCTTTTGCATGTCGGTATCCAGCATGCCACACTCGAGTTCGAAACGTCCGGTATCCAGTGCGATGGACGTTGTTGCTCAGATAAATAGCGTCGGATTATAAACGTGATTTACTGATACTCAAAGATTTTGTCTATGAGTGCATAAAACCTTTCGATTGGATTTTTTGTTCTTACCTCAAATCGGCAACTTATCTTTGCATCAGAAACAAAAACAAATAGTAATAACAATTAAAATAGTAAATACAATGGAACCTATTATCAATTCACAAGCACCCGAGTTTAAAGTACAGGCATTTCAGAATGGAAGTTTCAAAACTGTAAGCAGCGAAGATATCAAAGGCAAATGGTCTATCTTCTTCTTCTACCCGGCTGACTTTACATTTGTTTGTCCGACTGAACTGGTAGATATGGCTGACAAATATGATCAGTTCCAGGCTATGGGTGTAGAAGTTTATTCTGTAAGTACAGACTCACACTTCGTACACAAAGCATGGCATGATGCTTCTGAAACGATCCGTAAGATCAAATATCCGATGTTGGCAGACCCCACAGGTGTTCTGAGCCGTGCATTCGGTGTGATGATCGAAGAAGACGGTATGGCTTACCGTGGTACATTCCTGGTAAATCCGGAAGGAAAGATCAAACTGGCTGAAATCAACGACAACGGTATCGGCCGTAATGCAGACGAATTGCTTCGTAAAGTAGAAGCTGCTCAGTTCATTGCAGCTAACCCGAGTGAAGTTTGTCCTGCCAAGTGGAAAAAAGGTGGTGAAACACTGAAGCCGAGCATTGATCTGGTCGGCAAGATCTAAGAATAATAAACGGAGGCCGGCAACTATATTGTCGGCCTTTTTTGTCTTTAGTAATAAATTAAACAACGCATTCAGATATGTTAGACTCAGCGATGAAAGATCAGTTATCCGGCATCTTTGCAGGATTAACGACAGAATATATTTTTGATATAACAGTAGCTCCCGAACATGAAAGCCGCAACGAGTTACTAGGACTTCTAAACGACGTGGCTTCTTGTTCCGATAAACTATCTACCCGTGTGACAGACGGCAAAGGACTGGAATTTTCTCTGTTGAAGAATGGGGAAAAGACCGGTATCAAATTCCGTGGTGTTCCTAACGGACACGAATTTACCTCTTTACTGTTGGCTATCCTGAATAGCGATGGCAAAGGAAAGAACATACCCGACGAAAGTATCTGCAACCGGGTGAAAGCCCTGAACGGCCCGATCAAACTGACAACGTATGTGTCGCTGACGTGTACGAACTGTCCCGATGTCGTACAGGCACTCAATGCAATGACTACCCTAAACCCGGAGATCAGCCATGAGATGGTAGACGGCGCGATCAACCAGGAAGAGGTGGAAGCTATGAAAGTACAGGGCGTACCTTCTGTGTTTGCTGATGGTAAACTGCTCCACGTAGGCCGTGGTGATTTCGGCGAATTGCTGGCAAAGCTGGAAGCTCAGTATGGGGTGAAAGAAGAAGAGTTGCCGGTAGTGGAAAAGAATTACGATGTCATTATCGTAGGTGGTGGTCCTGCCGGAAGTGCAGCCGCTATCTATACGGCACGCAAGGGGTTGAATGTAGCCGTAGTGGCCGACCGTGTAGGTGGTCAGGTGAAAGAAACTGTCGGAATAGAAAACCTTATTTCCGTACCTCAGACAACCGGTCAGCAGCTGGCTCTCGACCTGATGTCGCACATGAATGATTATCCTATCGATATCCTTGAACACCGCCGGGTGGATAAGGTAGAACTGATAGGAAAGGATAAAATATTGACAACCTCTACCGGCGATAAACTTATTGCTCCTGCCGTAATCGTTGCTACGGGAGCGAGCTGGCGTAAATTGAACGTTCCCGGTGAGAGCGAATATATCGGACGCGGCGTAGCCTTCTGTCCGCATTGCGACGGTCCTTTCTATAAAGAAAAGCATGTTGCCGTTGTAGGTGGTGGAAACTCTGGTATCGAGGCGGCTATCGACCTGGCTGGTATCTGTTCGAAAGTGACTGTCCTGGAATTTGCCGATACGCTGAAAGCCGACAAGGTATTGCAGGATAAACTGTATAGCCTGCCGAACGTAGAAGTGTTCAAAAGCTCACAGACAATGGAGGTGATCGGTAACGGTACAAAAGTGACCGGTATCCGTGTCAAAGATCGTGAGACTGAGCAGGAACGTACAATCGATTTGGATGGTATCTTTGTTCAGATCGGCCTGGCTGCCAATAGCGGTGCTTTCCGTGAGGTTGTAGATACGAACCGTCCGGGCGAGATCGTGATCGATAGTCATTGCCGTACTAGTGTGCCGGGTATTTATGCGGCCGGTGATGTTTCGACCGTTCCTTACAAGCAGATCATTATTTCGATGGGGGAAGGTGCAAAAGCTGCGCTGACTGCTTTCGAAGACCGGATGCGCGGGATAGTGTAACGTAACAGTATATATTAAACAAAGAAACCCTCAGGCTGTAGTCTGAGGGTTTCTTTGTTATAAGGACTTGGCAGGATATAAGGCTTCCCACCATTGTGGTTGTTCTTTCAGCCATTTGGCGAACCAGGCGTAGATTGTGTTATTCCATTCTGCCCGTTTCTTATAATCGAAGATCTGATGATTTTGTCCGTTTACCTGGATAAAGGCGGTTTCCTTACCAAGCAATTTCAGAGCGGTAAACATCTGGATACTTTCTCCGATAGGCACATTCGTATCGACGGAACCGTGTAGGAAGAGGATCGGGGTGTTGATCTTATCGGCATGGAACAACGGACTTTGCTCTACGTAGATATCCCGGGCATTCCAGGGGTAGCTGTTTGCCGTTGCCAGCGAACTGTATGAGTATCCCCAGTAACCTTCTCCCCAATAACTGGTAATGTCGCTGATACCGGCATGTGAAATTGCAGCGGCAAAAATATCCGTTTTCGTTTGCAGGTACTGTGTCATGAAACCTCCGTAAGAAGCACCGATGCACCCGATCTTCTTGGCATCGACGAAATTATGTTCTGCACAGAACTTCTTTGTTCCTTCGATGATTTCATCACCAGTGCGTTTCCCCCAGGCATTGACGTGGCGGGCAGAGAACTCCTGTCCGAAACCGGTTGCTCCGCTGGGCTGGATAATATAAACAATGTAGCCTAATGCGGCATACGTATGCGACGGATAACGGTTTTCCAACGAACGTGCCGTCGGGCTTGTTCCACCGTAATAGTTGACGATCAGCGGATATTTCTTATTCGGATCGAAATGAGGAGGCAGGTAGTAGCGTCCGTAAATCGTATCGCCGGCAGCAGCCTGGAAGTTCCAGTCGTGTACCTCGCCCAGTGTGACATCTTTTAATATAGTTTCCGACAGGTCTTTCAGACAAACGGTTGTATTCTTTTTCAGGTTGACTGAATAAAGGCGCTGCGAGTTGGAAGCGCTTTCGCCGAAATAAACCAGTTCGGGAGCCGACTCAGCTAGGGTGAAATCAGAAAGGATTTCTTCTTTCAACGGAACCGGATTGATCTTTCCGTTAGACGGATTGAGAACATACAGGCGGACACAATCTTTATCTTCGCCCTGAAGATAGATCTGTTTATCGTTGCTGTTCCAGGTGAAAAACTGGATAGACGGATCAAAATCTTTGCTTACAGGGGATACTTCTTTTTTCTCCGGGTCATAAATGAATAATTGCCCATCGGCAATATTGGAGGTTTGTCCCGGTGCAATCTTCAATCCGATACCGTTGAAGGCTTCTCCCGAGCCTTCGATCGCCAACAGTTTACCGTCGGGAGAAAAACCGGCACGACCGATAAAGGCGTCTTTCAGTAATGCCTCGGTTTGCATGGTCTGCAAATCCATGCGGTAGAGTGTGTTGATGCTGAACGGACGCTGGGTCAGGGTACGTTCACTGCTGCTGAAGAGGATATAACGGCCATCTTTCGATATATCGTTGAGGTGTGTGGAGTTGTATCCGTAGGTCAGACGTTCGAACAGGCCGGTCGCCAGGTCGTACTTATGAAGGAAAGAACGGTTACGCCAGTCGGGCTGACGGTCGTCGGGGACAAGTATTTCTTCCATATCCTTGTCTTTCTTCGGCCCTTCTTCTGAAACGGTGAAGATCAGGTAGTCTTCGGTCGGAGCAATCACGAACCAGCCGTCGGGTAGGTTACGGGAAAGGATGGTTTCTGCCTGGGTGGCGGGATCGACCGTTACCAGTTCTTTGCCTTCCATTCCTTCACGGGTATAATACAGACGGTTGCTTTTAGGCATCCAATTGTAGTCGTTATTACTACTTTCGATTACAACTTGCCCGGTGGTCCTGTCGGTGACTTGCTGGTACGACTGAGTCTTACCACCGGGGTAGGTGGTCTGGTAGGCAGTCAGCAGATATTTACCGTTGGGCGAAAGGCTTACCGAACGGAAACGGGTTCCGTTGTAGACTTCGCTGATGGTGTATCGTTTTTCGGGGTTGGTAGTGGCTGTCACCACTGCTTCGGCTTCCGTGTTGAATGTTACTTTTAATGACTCCGCTTTGTTTGCTTCGGCCAGGTATTTGATAACGACCTCATAACGGTGGGGCTCCAGCGAGAGTGTGATCTTACCGTCGGCTGGTATTTGCTTTTCATTATTTATATATACTTCGTATGTCTCCGGACCTTTTACCGATAAGTCACCTTTTACATACCGGTCGCTATTGAGGTAGAAGGAGGCCAGTCCGATCTGATAAGGCTGGGAGGAAGCAGGGAGTTGCCCTTCTCCGTTGGTGTTGGCATCCAGCAGTTGTGTGCTTTGGCGGACGTTGCTGAACGGGATGGCTGTTTTCAGTAGTTCTTTTTCGGTAAACTTCTTGCTGTTTACATCGAGGCTGTCGTTGAGGAACGGCTTCTTTACTTCGTAGGGGCCGGCGTATCTGAACTGTTTCACTGTCACCTCTTCGGCGAAGAGGTTGTAGCAGGAACAGATGGCGGCCAAGAGTAGTATGTTTCTTTTCATGGCGAATAATATTAATTGGGGGACAAAGGTATGAAAAAGGCTGCAACTCCGGTTGATGAAGTGCAGCCTTTTTGTTATTTACTTCAGCTTCTTGTTACTGGATAATAATTTCGTCTACAAACAGGTAAGCCGGATTACCCGCGCCACCATGCCATGCCGGTAACTTATCGCTTTTGATGATTACTTCCACATAGCGTGCTTTTACCGGGGCAAAAGTAATTTCCTGCGGATAGATACCATCTTTGTCGGATTGTTTTAATGAAGGGATCGCCTTGGTGGCTACTTCTTTGAAGTTCTGGCCGTCCTCGGATACCTTTACCGTCACTCCGGCTGCTCCCATGATCCAGTCGCCTTTTACGACATTTGTGTTGAAGGCTACCTTGCTGATCTCAACCGGCTGTTTCAGGTCGATCGCAGCGTCGAGGTCTTTTCCCTGGAAGCCCAGCCAGCGGCCGGTCTTATAGTTTGTGTCGCCAGTCAGACCGTCTGTCAGTTCGATACCGCCGTTGAAGTCGTATCCTTTGCTCGGAGCGACACGCAAGGTAACAGGTTTAGCTGTCGATTTGCTGAAGTTGATCTTTTCAGAGAATACGCGGCTGTTGCCGGAAGGACGTACAACGACTGCTTTTATCGTTCCGTCTTCCTTTATTTTGACAGGGGCTTCATATTTGTTGCTAGCACTGGTCGGTTTGCTGCCATCCAGTGTGTAGTAGATATCACCGTCTCCCATTGTGGACAGGTTTACAACGATCTCGCCGTTCTCCGTATCGGTGGTGAATTCGGCGTGGATGTCGAAGATGTTCTTGGCATAGTTGTAACCCAGGCGGTCGTATAATTTAGTCATACGGACCAGGCGGGGCAGGAAGCTCTGGTATTCTTTCTTGCTCGGATCTGTCCATTGCACTTCGGCCAGGGCAGCCATACGCGGCATGACCATATATTCCACCTGTGAGAAGGTCGGGATGTATTCACTCCACAGGTTAGCCTGTACACCGATCACATATTTCTTGTATTCGTCGGGGATACCGGCAGTCGGTTCCAATGAATAAACCCGTTCCAGCGGCAGGTAACCACCGATTGCCAACGGTTCATTTTCGGTGTCGGTCGACTGGTAGTAGTCGAAATACAGATAAGTATTCGGAGTCATAATCACATTGTGGTGTTGTTTGGCAGCTTCGATACCTCCGTCTACACCACGCCAGCTCATCACGGTTGCGTTAGGAGCCAGTCCGCCTTCCAGGATTTCATCCCAACCGATGATGTGACGGCCTTTGCTTTCCACGAATTTCTCCATACGGGAGATGACATAGCTTTGCAGATATTCTTCCGCACTGTGTTTATTGTCTCCCTTGATACCTTCCGCTTTGATACGGGCCTGGCATTTCGGACAGGTTTTCCAGCGTACTTTCGGACATTCGTCACCGCCGATATGGATATATTCGGAAGGGAAGAGGTCGATCACTTCCGATAATACATCTTCCAGGAATCCCATTGCTTTGTCGTTACCGGCACAGATCACGTCGTCGGAGATACCCCATTGTGTCCATACTTCATACGGACCGCCTGTACAACCCAGGTCCGGGTAAGCGGCAAGTGCAGCCTGCTGGTGACCGGGCAGGTCGATTTCGGGAATGATCGTGATGAAACGTTCTTTGGCGTAAGCGATTACGTCGCGGATTTCATCTTGTGTGTAGAAACCACCGTACGGTTTGCCGTCATATTCGCCGGAGTTACGTCCGATCACGGTTTCTTTCCGTTGGGAACCGATGGTGGTCAGTTCCGGATATTTCTTGATCTCGATACGCCATCCCTGGTCGTCGGAAAGATGCCAGTGGAAAGTGTTCATATTGTGCAGTGCCAATATGTCGATGTATTTCTTGATAGAGTCGGCAGGGAAGAAATGACGGGATACATCCAGGTGCATGCCACGATAGGCAAAACGGGGGTAATCGTTGATCGTCACGGTCGGAAGTTCTATATTCATCCCTTCGGCTACTGCCGGGATCGATTTGCGCAATGACTGTACCCCGTAGAATACGCCGGCTTCGGTAGCACCTGCCAGTTCGATACCTTCGGTAGTTACCGTCAGGCGATATCCCTCAGGATTGGTGATACTTTTGTCGATAGAGAGGTTGATAGGTTTAGCACTTTTGTCGGTTACTACTTTCGGTGCGTAGCCGGTTGCTTCTTTAATATAGGAAGCCAGGAACTCGCCAGCTTGTTTCAGTAAGTCATTCCCTTCCGGGTAGCTGATAGAAGTAGAAGGCGTTAAGATGAAAGGAGTCCCGTTTGTCAGGGAAACATCCTGCGGCAGGGGAATGATTTCATAATCACCGGTAGCGACTTTGCTGTCGGAGCAGGCTACCATTCCTGCAAAAGCTGCAAAAAGCAGCGCGTACTTGCTTAGTTTATTCATGCGTTATTAAAAGTTATAAATGATAATGTCTTTTTTAGATTGTTTTATATTCCGTCAGAGATTGCGTTCAAAGATAAGAATTTATTTCATATGTGTAATAATCAGGTAGTAAAGGACGCAAATTATTATAAATCTATCACTTTGTCTTTTTTGAAGAAGTTGCTGACTTTTTTCACGGTGCTGCATTTGGTGTAGGCATCATGGCAATAGATCAGTACCTGTCCTTCGCGGGCAGCTTCTTCGAGCATACGAATCTTTTCCTGGAAGGAAGTGACCGGATAGGTGTCGTAGGCCGATATCCATTCGGGTGAGACGCTCGCAGCAAGGGGTATTACGTCTCCGGCAAAGACAAAAGTCTGTTCGGTAGTCGTGATGTAAGGGACCAGCTGTCCAGGCGTATGACCGTCGAAGATACGGAGTTCGATGCCGGTGCATAGCTCCGTATCGGTGTCGATAAGGCGTAACAGTCCTCTATCTGCAACAGCCTGCATGTTTTCCACAAAATAAGAGTCTTTTTCCAGCGGGTTCGGATGCAGGAAGTTTTCCCATTGCTTGCGGCTGACCCAGTGGACAGCATTAGGAAATGACGGATATAATTCGCCGGTCTCCTCATTCTTCCGGGTGGTATAACCACAATGGTCGAAATGCAGGTGGGTGAGTACGACGTCTGTTACCTGTTCGGGAGAAACACCTTTTTTTCGCAATTCATCTTCCAGGTCGGACAGGTCGAAGAAGTTGTAATAGCTGAGTTGGCTGAGGTGTTTGTCGCCTGCACCGTTGTCGACAAGGACTACTTTTTCAGGAGCCTTTGATATTAGTAGGCTTCTCATCGAGAGGATGCAACCGTTCGTCTCGTTACTCGGATAACGCCGGCTCCAGGCTGTCTTCGGAATGGCACCGAACATAGCTCCGCCATCCGCGTAAAAACATCCTGTGTCTATTATTTGTATCTCCATTTCACTTTTTTTGTGTCAAATATAAGCAAGTTTTTTCTATCTACGATACGTTGAAGCTTGATGAAATTGTGTACATTTGCGCCAAAATCTAAGCGATGCGAAAAGTTCATTTAATCTCCGTAACCGAACCTCTTGTGCTTGACCTGGCTTTGGCTATTCATGAGAAGGGATATGAAGTGAGCGTTTCCGGCGACGGTATAACAGAGGATGTAGTTGCAAAGCTTCGTGCTGCCGGTTGTACTTGTCATGGAAACGGTTGGTTTCCGGAGAGATTAATAAAGGATAGTAATTTTGTCGTTCTGGGTGCAACTGTCAAACAAGACAATCCGGAGCTGATAAAGGCAAAAGAATTAGGATTACTGATTCTCTCAATTCCTGAATTCATATTTCAGCGTACTAAAGAGAAAACACGGGTAGTTGTAGCGGGAAGCCGCGGAAAGAAATCAATTATCTCGATGATAGTTTGTGCCCTTCAGCGGCAGAAGCTGGCTTTCGATTATGCCTTGACAAGTGAAGTCCCTTTGCTACCTAACCGGGTACGGATGAGCTATGAAGCACGCATTGCCCTGATTGAAGGTGACGAGCATGTCACTTCGGCATTGGAAAAGCGTTTCCAGCTGGAGTTCTACCGTCCGCATATCGCTATACTGACTAATTTGTCGTGGACACCGGACACCGACCATCCTACGGCGGATGCTTACTACGATACCTTCCGTAACTTCACCACCCTGATCGAACGCGAAGGTAAATTAATCTATTTCGAAGGCGACCGTGTTGTAAAGCAGTTGGCTGAGGAGGTACGTGAAGATATCACCGCCATTCCGTATGCAGAACATGCCGTGATCGAGAAAGACGGGGCAACCTTCTTGCAGACCCGTTACGGTGACTTTCCGATACGGATCCCTGACAGTTATTTCCTGACAAATCTGAACGCTGCCCGTCTGGCTTGCCGCCAGTTAGGTGTTAAAGATGCCGATTTTTATCGGGCGTTATCCGAATATAGTGTATCTTTGTCGCTATGATTATAGCAAAACAGAAAAGAAAAGAAAATATAGCCGAGTATTTGTTATACATGTGGCAGGTGGAAGACCTGATACGTGCCAATCATTTTGATATCGACTCTATCCGCCGTACGGTCATTTCCCAATATGACCAGCCGGATGAAGTAAAGGAAGAGATCGCTGCCTGGTATGAGGAACTGATCGAAATGATGCGTAGTGAAGGCGTAATGGAAAAGGGACACATCCAGTTAAATAAGAATGTGATCATCACCCTGACCGACCTGCATCTGCGGCTGCTTAAATCTACAAAAGAAATGATTTACGGGGCGGCCTACTATAAAACGCTCCCATATATAGTTCAGCTCCGGGCTAAATCCGGGGGGGAAGAGTTACCTGAACTGGAAACATGCTTTAATGCGATCTATGGTTTTCTGCTTCTGCGGATGCAGGGAAAGCCGGTAAGCCCGGAGACACAGGAAGCGATTAAGCAGATCAGTTCTTTCCTGGCCCTTCTTGCCGAGAAGTATCGTGAGGATATGAACGGAGAACTGAAATTAGAAGATTAAAAACATGAAAACAATTTTAGTAACAGGTGCCAACGGACAGCTGGGTAATTCTATTCGTGTGCTGACCGGACAATATCCGCAATACAATTTCCTGTTTACGGATGTCGATACATTGGATATAACAGATCCGGCAGCAGTAAAAGCTGCGGTAAAGGACAATCAGGTAAACTATATTATAAACTGTGCCGCTTACACAGCGGTAGATAAGGCAGAAGATAATGAAGAGCTTTGCCGTCGATTGAACAGCTTTGCCGTATGTGTACTGGGTGAAGCGGCCCGTGAAGCCGGAGCAAAGATGATTCATATCTCTACCGACTATGTATTCAGTGGTACGGGTTATCGTCCATACAAGGAAACCGACGGTACACGTCCGGTGTCTGTCTATGGCCGTACCAAACTGGCCGGTGAAGAAGGGCTGATGGAAGTTTGTCCTGACGCGGTAATCATCCGTACGGCGTGGCTGTATTCCGAGTTCGGAAGTAATTTCGTAAAGACTGTGCTCCGTCTGGGTAAGGAAAGAGATGAACTGGGTTTTGTGTTCGACCAGATAGGGACACCCACCTATGCCGGAGATTTGGCTGCTATTATCCTTTCCGTGGTTACTGCCGATGAGAAAGGAGCCTTTGTTCCGGGTATCTACCATTATTCGAACGAAGGTGTTTGCAGTTGGTACGACTTCACCGTGAAAATCTTGCAAATAGCCGGAATAGATTGCCGTATCCGCCCTATTGAAACAAAAGATTATCCGACAAAGGCTGTACGCCCGCCTTATAGTGTGTTGAATAAGAGTAAGATAAAAGAAACATATAAAATTGTAATACCTCATTGGGAAACAAGCCTTCGTATTTGCATGAAAAAGCTAATAATATGAAATTGTTAATTTAAAATTTGAAGAACCTATCATTTGATATAGAAAAAGTAAGACAAGGTGATTGGGCTTCCTTTCACCGGCTTTTCAAGGTGCTCTATCCACGTTTGATCACTTTGGCCTCCCGGTTTGTGGATGAGTGTACCGCGGAGGATTTGGTACAGAATGTATTTTTATTTTATTGGGAGAGAAAAGAAACGATTGATATAAATGATATAAAATCTTTTTTATATAAATGTACTCAAAATAGTTGTCTGGATCATTTAAAACATCAAATGGTCGTAGAGGAGTATGAACGGAAAGTACGTATTGGCGAAGCCCGTTTACTTTGGCTGGAAGAACATTCTGATGAGAATGAAGTAATGAAATCTGTTATTAACCAGGATTTGCAGGATATAATTAATGAATCGATTGACAAACTATCTCCCAAATGTGCAAAGATTTTCCGATTATGTTATTTTGAAGATATGAGCCACAAGGCTATTGCCGATTCAATGGGACTTTCTACCCGTACTGTGGAATGGCATATTCGTCAAGCTATCATATTTCTCCGAAAGGATTTACATCGCCTTTTTATACTCATCTTGTGTTTTTCAACATATAAGTAAAAAAAACGGAAAAATCTCCCCGTAGTTTTCCCTTGCTTAATCTTCGTTTATATATAAGCGATAATTTTGAGCAAGATGAATGAAGAACAAATCATAAAATATTTAAAGGGTCAATCTACTCCTGGCGAATCGGAAGAGATAGAGAATTGGATATTGGAAGGTAAAGAGAATGCCGATATCTTTTTTGAAATCGAACGACTTTGGATGTTGAAGCGCGAAGCGGTTATTGTTCACTCCAGCCGGATTGAAACAGCTTATCATCGTCTGAGCAACTTATTACGACCGAAATCACAAAAGTATAAATTATTTGGTCCGCGCTATTGGAAGTATGCAGCGGTAGCTTTACTCGCTTTATTAATCACAATTGATATTTTTTATGATCGTCCTACGATTCCTGATTCGGCAAATATGATTGAAGTACCTAAAGGTCAACGTGTGAACTTGGTTTTATCAGATGGAACAAAAGTCTGTCTGAATTCAAATAGCCGTTTGCATTATCCTGCTGTTTTTTCAGGAAAACAACGTCATGTGGAGTTGGAAGGAGAAGCTTTTTTTGAAGTCACGCACGATGAAAAATGTCCATTTGTTGTACAGGTTCCAGATATGACGATCAAAGTGTTAGGTACTACTTTCAATGTAAAAGCTTATCAGAATGAAGTCACATACGTTACGTTGGAATCAGGGAAGGTGGAAGTCCGAACAACCGATGAGCGGGAATCAGTAATGTTAAATCCCTGTGAACAAGTTTCTTACTCAAAACAAACGGGTTTGAAACTGCATCGTGTGAACGGCAATGCCTTTTATGCATGGAAATCTGGTGAAATTGCTTATGTCGACAATTCTCTTTCAGAGATAGTAAAAGATTTGGAGCGTCGTTTTGATGTTCGAATAAGAATAGAAGGACAAGGACTTGCTGAGAGAAAGTTCTCTTTACGCGTAGAGAATAATGCTACTTTATCTCAAATTCTCACTTTATTAAAAGGAACCCGCCAACTTGATTTCAACCTAAATGGCGAGCAAGTAATAATTTATAAAAACGAATTGCCTATGGAATAAAACGAATATAAATAAAGAACCGAAAATGCTCCCAACACTTCCGGTTCAGAAACGATTAATCAAATAAATTTTTAATAACCTGAATTTATTACTAACTAATCATTTACAAATGTATGGATTATATTATGAAAAGTTTGCTTCGATGTGAGAGATTTTCATCGTGGCAAAGAAAAAGTTTATCTATTATGAGATGTCTGCTCTTATTTGTTCTCTTTGGTACTTTACCAGTTTTTGCTGAAATCACATATTCACAATCTACCCGTTTCTCATTAGATATGGAAAACACGACGGTGCAGGAAGTGCTTTCTGCTATTGAACAGAAAAGTCTGTATTATTTCACTTATAATACGGAACAGATCGATGTACATCGTAAAGTATCGGTGAGCGTAAACGATAAAAATATAAAAGATGTACTGGGACAATTATTCTATGGTGAAGATGTTAAATACGACATCAACGATAAGCATATTGTCTTGTATAAAGGTTCAAGTCGGAACATCGCTTTAATGAAATCTCAGCAAATGCGTAAGATAACAGGAACGGTTAAAGATAGTGGAGGAGAGCCTATTATCGGAGCTAATATTGTCGAAAAAGGAACGAGTAACGGCACAATTTCTGATATAAACGGACATTTTTCCCTGGAAATATCGAGTAACGGCAGCTTGCTGATTTCTTATATAGGCTATATCCAACAGAAAGTAACTCCGGGGAAAAATAGTACAGTAGATGTGGTCTTGGCAGAAGATACTAAAAAGCTGGATGAAGTTGTAGTTATTGGTTATGGAACACAGAAAAAATCTGATGTTTCCGGGTCTGTAACAACAGTCTCCGGTGAAAAGTTGGCAAATTTACCTACGGCAGGAGCAGCTGATGCCCTGCAAGGGATGGCACCAGGGTTGTCAGTCAATTTTGGAACAGGTGCTCCGGGAAGCGATCCTACTATTACGGTACGCGGTATGACATCCTGGGGCTCAAGTAACGAGCCTCTGATAGTTATTGACGGAGTGCCTGGGGATATGTCTTTTCTGAACCCGGAAGATATTAAATCGATGACTGTTCTGAAAGATGCGGCTACAGCCGCGATTTATGGAGCGCGTGCAGCTGCTGGTGTAATTCTGATCGAAACGAATCGTGGAGGGAAGCAGGAACCAAAGATTTCGGTTTCCGCCTATTTTGGAATGGATGACCTACCTAAACGAATGGAAGTTTGTAATTCAGAAGAGTTTATAAAAGTGCGTAAGATGGCCTTGACTAATGCCGGTTTACCTCAAAGCCGTTGGCCTAAATATATTGCTGCATACGAGGAAAATCCTGGTCAGTTTGCCGATACGGACTGGCAGAAGGAATACTACCGTCGGGGTCTGACTCAAAAATATAATTTAGGATATACCGCCGGGAATGAAATAATGAATGTTGCCCTGTCTGGTTTTTATTCTTCAACGGATGGTATTATTGTCGGTACAGATTCGGAAAAATTTGGTTTCCGCTTGAATTCCGATATTAAACGTGGTAAGTTCAGAATGGGTGAATCTATCAGCTATGGTCGTAAGACAACGACTCCTGAAGCTGATACCGGTTTTCCTGGTATGTACCAGACTACGAATATCGAACCTTTGGTTTCGGTTTACGACCCGGATAACGAAGGTGGTTATGGTGGAGCAATACCTGGTATGGGGATGTCGGATGCGGCAAACCCGGTTGCTTTTAATAATCTGATCAAAACAACTAAAGCAAATGATTATATCTCAGCTTCGGCTTACATCCAGTATGAACCGATAAAAGATCTGATCGTTAAATTCCAGGCAGGGCGTAATATGAACTTTTATCACTATAAGTCATTTACACCAACCTATTATGTAGGAGCTAGCAAGGTAAATAAAATAGCTTCTTTATATGAAGAAAGAAGTAAGCGGACAGAAGATTTGTTGGAATTGACAGCCAATTATAATAAAACTTTTGTCGAAAAGCATAGCTTGCAGGCGTTGTTGGGTATTTCTCAGGAAGAAAACAAGTATGAAGACCAATCGGGATCTGCCTCTCAGTTTGAGAACAACGATATGCAATACCTGCAACACGGACAAACCAATTTTGCTGTGGGCGGAGGGTATAATCGTTATGCGTTGCGTTCGGCTTTCGGCCGTGTTAGTTATAATTACGACTATCGTTATATGGCGATGATTTCGGCTCGCTATGATGGTTCTTCCCGTTTTGGAGAAGGTAATAAATGGGGATTTTTCCCATCTGCTTCTCTGGGTTGGAATATTGCGAATGAAGGATTCTGGGAGAAGATGAAAGAGACTGTATCAACCTTCAAACTGCGTTTGAGTTATGGTGCTCTCGGCAATCAATCGATTGGTAATTATAAATATATACCTCGCCTTACTTCCAATACGAACGATCTGAATTATCCTTTCGGCGGTAATGCGATCAGTATGGGATATGCTGTTATCGGTTTACCTTCCACGCATATTAAATGGGAAACAACATTATATAAAAATATTGGTATTGACCTGGGATTCTGGAACAACAAACTTGAATTCTCGGCTGAAGCTTATATCAAAAATACCAAAGATATGCTATCGTCTAAAAATATCAGTACATGTACAGGCTTTGGCAGCCTTATTGTAAATGAGGGACGCTTACGGACAACCGGTTTCGAGATGCAGGCAATCTATCATGGAAGTGTAGGGCGTAAATTCAAATATGATCTGGATCTGAACGTTTCACATTATAAAAGTGTCCTGAAAGAAATGTCGGATCCCGGTTATCTCGATGAATATGGTCCGGCACGAACTTATGTTGGTGGTGAGATCGGTGAGTTTTGGGTGTTGAAGACCGATGGTATTTTCCAGAGTCAACAAGAAGTGGATGATTGGAATGCCCAGCATGGATCAAAAGATGCTGCCGGTAACTGGATTCCTTTACAACCGGCAGCTGCACCCGGCGATATACGTTTTATCGATCAGAACGGAGATGGAAAGCTGGATTCGAACGATAAAGTAAAAGTAGGTAGTGGCAGTCCGAAAGCAATTGTCGGCTTCAATGTAAATCTGCGTTACGGCGACTTCGACTTGGTGGCAAACTTTTATGGTAATTTCGGTGTAAAACGCTACAATTATATGAAACGCCAGCTACAGCGTATGGATAAAGTTTTCAATTATGGTAAAGACGCTTTGAATGCATGGACACCTGAAAATCCGAATACAGATATTCCACGTGCGGTTGTAGGCGATCCAAACGGAAATATCCAGACATCAGATCGTTTTGTTGAGAATGGTAATTTTCTGCGTCTGAATAATCTGCAGATAGGTTACAATATGCCGGCAAAAGTATGCAAGTCTCTACACATTAGTAATCTTCGTGTCTACCTAGCTGCCAATCGTTTATTCACGATCACTGGGTATAAAGGATACGATCCGGCTACTGGGGCGACGTCTAATAGCGATACCGGAACTACTTATATGGGGATAGACGATGCTTTGTATCCTTTGAGTCGTTCTTATATGATCGGTTTGAAATTTGGTTTTTAATCATTAAAGAAGAATATCATGAAATTAAAGAATATATTTATTGCCGGTCTGGCACTTAGCTTAGGTTTATCGGCTTGTACGGGTACTTTTCTGGATGAGAAAACAAACCCGAATTATCTGACTCCGGGTATATTCTGGAAATCAGAAGGAGATATAATCAAGGGACTGACAGCAGCTTATGCCTATTTACAACCTAATATGGCGTGGGGAATGCCTTTCGAACGTTATATTGTAATCGATAACTATCGGAGTGATGAATTGGATTTCCGTGCTGATGTGACTTCATGGATGAACCTGGCAATGTACAACAATACACCGAACGATGCATTGGGCTACGGTGAATGGCGCGATTTGTTTAAAGGCATTAATTATTCCAATCAGTGTATTGACAATATCCCAACTGTAGAGGGCGTATCGGAAGAGGTAAAGAACTGTTCATTGGCGGAAGCCCGTTTCTTACGTGCATATTATTATTTCAGGTTATACCTGAACTTTGGTGAACGATTGCCTTTATATGAACATGAACTGAAGGGTACGGACGAAGAATTCTATCCAGAGCAATCACAACCCGGAGTTATTACCGGTTTTATCGAAAAGGAATTAACTGATGTGCAGAACTACTTACCGGAACCTGGTGAATGGAAACCGGAACAGGCTGGACGGGCCACTAAATATATGGCAGCAGGGATACTTGCTAAGTATTATATGTTCCGTAATCAACAGGATAAAGCGGAGGTAGAATTGAAAAAAATCATAGACAGTGGCCAATACGAGTTGATCGACAACTATGGTGATCTGTGGGATGGATTGCATAAGAACAGCAAGGAAGCTGTATTCGAAGTTCAATACTCAGGAAATATGGATGGCGGTCGCCGCGAGTTTAATCGTTTGGCTATCCATCTGGCCCCTAGTGATGCTGAAGGTTATGAAGAGGCATATCCCTCTTTCTGGCTATTTGATGTCATGAAGCAAGACAAAACGGTTGACGGTAATTACAGCGATCGACTATATGCTACGATTCTGTTCGATGATCCGAAGACCAAAGCATTCTACATGGAAGATGGAAAACAATTCAGTGATCACCATTCGAAAGACGCTATTTACTGGCATAAGTTTGTTACTTGGGATGAGTCATTGAGTCAGTATTGGGACTGGAGTGCTTTTAATATTCCGGTAATTCGCTATGCGGATGTTCTCCTGTTATATGCAGAATGTCTTAATCACCGGGGAGCAACTTCGCAGGCTATCGACTATATCAATCAGGTTCGTGCACGTGTAAATGTTACGGCTCTCCCGAAAGACATGAATAAAGAAGCTGTATTGAAACATTTGCAAGATGTAGAACGTCCTTGTGAATTGGCGCTCGAAGGTTCCCGATGGTATGATCTGATTCGTTGGGGTATTGTAGAACAGACCTTGAAAGAACATAAGAAACCATTCGTGGATAATTATGTTGACAGTAAACATAAACTGTTACCTATTCCACACGATGAATTCCTGTTGAATCCCGGTTGGGAACAAAATCCGAATTTCTCCAAATAGAAGCTTTAAATAACAAACAGTCACTTTGCAGCGTTACAAGCAACCTTTTGTAACGCTGCAGGGAGATTGTGTGTAAAGACTTAATTCTATTTATTGAATCTTCACTTTATAAACATTTCTATTATGAATAATATAATAAACTATTTTTCGGTTTATTCCGCCCTCCTATTGTTTTCCTGTAATATAGGTTTGAAGAACAACGTTTTGCCGGAAGAAATAAAAAACGACCGGGATGATTTTTATAACCTGATAAATATCAAGAATGTACCCCAAACGGAGGCTGATCGCGATTGTTTTGTCTTTGCTGATCTGGGTTCGTGGACTGGGTATGCATTGCCTGAAAATGAAGAGAACAAGTTGGCCGGGAGTTTTATCGGACCTTATATGATGACGGGGAGAGGATGGATTGCCCGTTCGCTCGCAGAACCGATTATCCGGGTCGACGGTGAAAAGTTTGATCTTGCCCGTAATATACAGACTTCAAAATATTATCCGGGTAAGCTTGTACAGGAATTCAGGAACGAACAATTGAGTTTTGTGACCGAACTCTGTTTTTTATCTGCCCGTACCGCACTGATTCGTTCTCGTGTAGAAAATACAGGTGGGAGAGAAGTTTCCGTTTCTTTACAATGGCGTGGTGGAGTTTACGAGAACAGTGCTACTTTGTCGATAGAAGAGAAAGGGATAAGGATTGCCAATAATCGGGAACAGACATTTACATATGTTTCGTTCCCCACAGCCGAAGATGTACGGTTGGTAGGAACAGATAGTTTACTTGTCGTTGAAAAAGAAGAACTGAGACTTTCTCCCGGTGGTAGTTTTGAAACAGCATCAACCCAAACGTTTGCGTTTGAAAGGGGAGCATTGGATAAAGAACTCGAACAGCTAAAAGGTTTGGAAGTTAATCTTGTTTTTTCTGAAAATGAAAAACGTTGGAATACTTATTTATCATCTTTGTTCGACAATGATAGCCCGTTCATGAAAGAGAACAAGTACAGGCATGTGGTAGTCAAAGCTTTGATGACGCTCATAGCTAATTGGCGTACACCATCGGGAGATATCCTACATGACGGTACATATCCATCCTATAATGGGTTCTTCGGTATTTGGTCGTGGGATTCATGGAAACATGCTGCAGCCAATGCCTTATATAATCCGGAAGAAGCCAAGAATGAGATTCGTTGTCTTTTTGATTATCAGGCGGAGAATGGAATGATTCCCGATTTTGTGAGTCGTAATAAAGAACGGATCAACTGGCGTGATACAAAGCCCCCTTTAGCTGCATGGGCTGTCAAGTGCATTTATGATGCTACCGGTGACAAGGCTTTTGTGGCAGAGATGTTCGATAAACTGTACAAGTATCATCAATGGTGGTATACCGATCGCGACCACGATAAGAATGGTATCTGCGAATATGGCTCTACTGATGGAACTCTTGTGGCAGCCTGTTGGGAAAGCGGTATGGATAACGGAGTTCGTTTCGACGATGCCGTCATGCTGAAGAATGAACCGGAAAAAGCCTGGTCGATGAATCAGGAGAACATCTGCCTTAATTCTTTCCTTTCTGCCGAAAAAAACTTTTTGGCAGAAATGGCGGAGATACTAGATAAGAAAGAACTGGCATTACAACTGAATAAAGAGGCGGAAGCCCTAAAAAATCATATACAGGCGAAGATGTTCGATGAAGAGACCGGCTTCTTTTATGATACCCGGTTGGGAACCGGAGAATTCATAAAAGTGATGGGGGCTGAATGTTGGTTGCCTCTCTGGGCCGAGGTTGCTACTCCACAGCAGGCACGTAAAGTGTTGGAAAAGATGCTTGATCCGGAAAAGTTCAATTCGAAAGTTCCATTAGGTACACTGGATATCAGCCATCCGAGGCTACGTCCCACCCGTGGATACTGGCGTGGTCCGGTTTGGATCGATCAGGTGTACTTCGGTGTGACAGGTTTGCGTAAATATGGTTTTAATAAAGAAGCTGATCAGCTAATAATCCAATATATCGACAATGCTCAGGGATTACTTACGGACGGACCTATCCATGAAAATTATAATCCACTTACGGGTGAAACCTTGAACTGTCCGAATTTTAGCTGGTCGTCGGCTATGACTATTAGAATGTTGTTGAATAAATAAAGATACACATATATGAGAAAACAATTATTGTTCTTTATAGGCATGTCCGGTTTTTTATTTGCTGCCCATGCTCAGTATGATGGGGCACCTATGGAAAAGCCTCAGGAGAAAAAAGAAGAGGTAAAAGAGTTGCGCCATGATAAATATCCTCATTCGGATAACGATTGGGAAAACTACGATGTATTACATATCAATCGTTTGCCTTCCGCTGCTACTTTCTTAGGCTATCCGACGAAAGAGCTGGCTGTTAACGAAGTGAAGTCGGCCTCACCTTATTATTTGTGCCTGAATGGAACCTGGAAGTTTCATTATGTTCCGAAGGTGGCTGAACGTCCACAGGGTTTTTGGAAACAGGAATTTGATATTTCCGGTTGGGCTGATATTACCGTGCCGGGAAACTGGGAACTGCAAGGTTTTGGTTATCCCTTTTATGTAGGTAGTGGCTATGGTTTCAAAAAGAATCCGCCGTTGATTCCGGCCGACAACAGTCCTGTAGGTTCTTATAAAAGGACGTTTACTGTGCCGGCCGACTGGAAGAACCGTCAGGTCGTTCTCCATTTCGGCTCTGTTGCATCTTCTTTTTATGTTTGGGTCAATGGTAAACAGATCGGTTATTCGCAGGATTCGAAAACTCCGGCCGAATTTGATCTCTCCGACTTCCTGAATTGGGGAGGAGAAAACGAGATAGCCGTCCAGGTCTTTAAGTTCAGTGACGGGTACTATTTGGAAGATCAGGATTTCTGGCGCTTTGCCGGTATACAGCGGGATGTGTATCTGTATGCCCGCCCCCAAACGCATATTCGTGATTTTGAGGTGGTGACTGACTTGGATGAGTTGTATACTGATGCTGATTTCAGCCTGTATCTTGAGCTGGGGAATAGAAATCCGGAAAAGATAAAAGGTGCTGAAATAGAGATCGATCTGCAGGAACCGGATGGCCGTAGTATTTACACGGAACGGAAGAAACAGCAAAAAGGAAGCCCGGATATTGAATTTCACCAAAAGATTATCGCACCGCGGCTTTGGAGTGCAGAAAAGCCTAATCTGTATCGCCTACTGTTAACCTTGCGCATAAACGGAAAAGTGGAAGAAGTTGTTTCCCGCTTTATCGGTTTCCGGGAATGTGAGATGAAACATGCCCGCTTATGGGTAAACGGTCAGCCTGTATATATAAAAGGTGTGAACAGGCATGAGCACGATGCCGTAACCGGACATGTTGTCGATGAAGCATCGATGATTAAAGACTTGCAATTGATGAAACAATTCAATATCAATAGCGTTCGTACCTCTCATTACCCGAACGATCCGCGTTGGTACGAACTTTGCGATCTGTATGGCATTTATGTAGTAGATGAAGCGAATATCGAAAGTCATGGAATGGGATACGATTCCGATAAATGTCTGGCTAATCAGCCGGAATGGGAAAAAGCATTTGTTGATCGTACGGAACGCATGTTTGAAAGGGATAAAAACCACCCCTGTGTCATTGTCTGGTCGTTAGGTAATGAAACGGGTGAAGGCTGTAACTTTGCTACGACTTATAAATGGATACATGCTCACGACAAGTCGCATCGTCCGGTACATTCGGAAGATGGGATCAAGGGACCTTATACGGATATCTTCTGTCCGATGTATAAGAAACTGGATGTACTGATCAATTGGACTCTTTATATGCCGGACAAACCGCTTATCCTTTGCGAGTATGCACATGCGATGGGTAACAGCGTCGGTAATTTACAAGATTACTGGGATGTGATAGAGAAATACCCGAGTCTGCAGGGGGGATTTATTTGGGACTGGGTTGATCAGGGAATCGCGCAGAAAACTCCGGATGGCCGTTTCTATTGGGCATACGGTGGAGATATGGCACCGGAAGGAACGCCAAGCAGCAAGAATTTCTGTATGAATGGATTGATCGCTGCTGACCGTACATTGAAGCCACATATATGGGAAGTGAAGAAAGTTTACCAGAACATTGCTTTCCGGCTGGCCGATTATCACAAAGGATTGGTCGAACTGACAAATAAATACTTTTTCACCGACCTTTCCGATTTCACGTTCGGTTGGCGTCTGGAAGGAAACGGCGAAGTATTGGCTACCGGGATAATCGATAAAGTGGAACTGCCTGCCCAGGAGAAAGGTTTATTCAGAACTTCTTTTCCTACGATCGAAGAAGAACCAGGTGTAGAGTATTATCTGAATTTCTATGCGTATCAGAAATCGGATGCCGGATTATTGAAAGCCGGTGAAGAGTTGGCTGGTGAACAGGTAAAACTGCCGTTCGGTAAGTCGGCTGTATCGGTACAGACTTCTGTTCCGTTGAAAGCAGAGGAGCATGACGGACGTATAGAAGTGACAGGAGGAAAGATGAAAGTAGCTTTCGATCTCTCTACCGGGGCTTTATGTTCTTATATGTTCGAAGGAAAAGAAATGATAAAGGAAGCTTTGCAGCCTAACTTCTGGCGGCCATCTACGGATAACGACCTGGGGAGTGATCTGGCTAAACGGTGTGATCCATGGCGGCATGCAGGGCGGGATGCAAAATTAATACAGACCGAAAAACGGCAGATCGCAAATGATAAATACGAACTGATATCCACTTACCGGTTGCCGGAATCGGTCGATCATTCCACTTTTGTTATAAAATACCAGATTTCAGGGGAGGGATATGTCGATGTGAATTGCCTCTTCATACCAGCCAATGACACTTTGCCGCTACTGCCTCGTTTGGGAGTCAGTCTGACATTGAACCCCGAGTATGACCAGATGGAATGGTTCGGACGCGGACCGTATGAAAACTATTGTGATCGTTATACAAGTGCATTTGTCGGGCGTTATAAAGGTAGTGTCTGGGAGCAGTATTTTCCTTACGACCGTCCGCAGGAAAACGGTAACAAGACCGAAGTCCGCTGGATGACTCTCACCAATATGCAGGGGAGCGGATTGAAAGCTGTAGGTCAGCCTTACATTAGTACCAGTGCTTACTTGTTCCCGACTGACGACCTGAGTGAAGTCGATCTGAAGAAACACCAACGTCACATGTCCGATATTCACCCGAAAGACATGGTTACCTGGAATATCGACTGGAAACAAATGGGCGTAGGAGGAGATACCAGTTGGGGTGCCTATCCGCATCAACCGTATTTGATACCGGCAGTAAGGCGTAACTTCGGATTCCGTTTATATCCGTTATAATTAGGTAGGGGCAGGTTTGGAATCTGCCCCTTCGTTTTGTATCTTTGCCGCGTCTTTGTAAAAACTATATTAAGAATAAGATGAGTCAATATTCAGAAGAGATTAAAAGAAGAAGAACGTTTGCTATTGTCAGCCACCCGGATGCCGGTAAGACTACGCTTACAGAAAAGCTGTTGCTGTTCGGAGGAGCTATTCATGTGGCCGGTGCCGTAAAGTCCAATAAGATTAAGAAGACGGCGACATCCGATTGGATGGAGATAGAAAAACAACGTGGAATCTCCGTTGCAACCTCTGTTATGGCTTTCGACTATGAAGATCATAAAATAAATATCCTCGATACTCCCGGTCACCAGGACTTCGCCGAAGATACTTTCCGCACATTGACGGCCGTAGACAGTGTGATTATCGTGATCGACATTGCCAAGGGGGTGGAAGCACAGACCCGTAAGTTGATGGAAGTCTGCCGTATGCGTAAGACCCCGGTGATCGTGTTTGTCAACAAGATGGACCGCGACGGTAAAGATCCTTTCGATCTTCTGGATGAGATTGAAGAAGAATTGCATATCAACGTACGCCCGTTGAGCTGGCCGATCGATATGGGACAGCGTTTCAAAGGCGTATATAATATATATGAAAAGAAACTCGACCTGTATACTCCGAGTAAACAATACGTAACGGAGAAGATCGAGTTTAACGATATCAACAGTCCCGAACTGGAAAACCATATCGGCGATACCCTGGCCGATAAACTCCGTGCCGACATCGAACTGATCGAAGGCGTTTATCCGGAGTTCGATGTAAATACTTACCTGAAAGGAGATATTGCTCCCGTGTTCTTTGGTTCAGCCCTGAATAACTTCGGTGTGAAGGAGTTGCTCGACTGCTTTGTCAAGATTGCTCCGTCGCCTCGTCCTATACAGGCTGTCGAACGTGTGGTAGATCCGGAGGAAGATAACTTTACAGGTTTCATTTTCAAGATTCATGCGAATATGGACCCGAATCATCGCAGTTGTATTGCTTTCGTGAAGATCTGCTCAGGTCGTTTCGAACGTAATGCGCCTTACAAGCATGTCCGCTTCGGTAAGCAGATGCGTTTCAGTAGTCCGACAGCGTTTATGGCTCAGAAGAAGGAGACGGTGGATGAAGCTTTTGCCGGCGATATTATCGGTCTGCCCGACACAGGGAACTTCAAGATCGGCGATACGCTTACCGGTGGTGAAGAGTTGCACTTCAAAGGACTGCCAAGCTTCTCTCCGGAAATGTTCAAATACATCGAGAATGCCGATCCGATGAAGGCTAAACAGCTGAACAAGGGTATCGAGCAGTTGATGGACGAAGGAGTTGCACAGTTGTTTACTAACCAGTTCAACGGCCGTAAGATCATTGGTACGGTAGGTCAGTTGCAGTTTGAAGTTATCCAGTACCGCTTATTGCATGAATACGGTGCACAATGTAAATGGGAGCCGATCAGTCTTTATAAAGCCTGCTGGATCGAAAGTGAAAACCAGACAGCTTTGGAAAACTTCAAGAAACGTAAATCGCAGTATATGGCGGTCGACAAGGAAGGTCGTGATGTCTATCTGGCCGACTCCGGCTATGTATTGACGATGGCACAGCAGGACTTCCCGGATATCAAGTTCCACTTTACTTCTGAGTTCTGATAAAATTGAACAAACAAACTCATTCTATATAAAAAGAGCCGTGTCGATACTTTCAACACGGCTCTTTCCATATCTAACCAACTTTGTCTGCTTTTATTTATAAGGCTTTCCAATCACCAGCTTATCTCCCGACAGATCGACCTCGAATAGGTGGGGAATGCGGCGGTAATGCCCGTTTATATCCTCATGGCTGTGAACAGACATCATCCATTTACCTTCCAGCGTCTGGAACAACATTCCGTGTCCGAAGTTCTGTGGCGTGATAATCTCTTTCTCCTGAATCCAGGGACCGTCCAGTGTGCCGCTTTCCGAATAAGCCACTCCTTGTACATATATATCATAGATCCAGCTGGTCCAGATCATACCCAGACGCCCGGTTCCGGTTGTAAAGAGATAAGGGCCGTCGGTTACTTTGTGCGGGCCGATCTTTCCGTTCTCGTCTTTCTCACGGCTCCACGGGGAATCGCTGGCACGGAAAAGGACTTTTCCTTCACCGATAGATCCGCTCAGATCCGGTTTCAGTTCGATCTTTTCGATCGTGCCGTTCCAGTTCTGTAACCATTCATAGCAATATATCATATAAGGTTTCCCGTCTTTGTCTATCCAGAACGTTCCGTCGAGTGTCGGTTTATCGGCCGGAAGATAGGTCAGGTCCTTCATCGGGACGTAAGGACCATCTGGCTTGTCACTCACCAGGATATGTGAAGCCCGTCGTTCTATCGGAGTACCGCGAACGGTATCGATCATTACCGCCTGGTTGGTGAATGTGGCGAAGTAGTAGTATTTATCCTTGTACTGATGTAATTCTGCCGCCCAGATCATCGGATGGGGCCCCATCCACGATTGCGGATCAGTTTGTGCAACCTGAAAAGGTCCTTCCCATAATTTCAGATCTTTACTTTTCCAAAGCATACCACCGGTCCCGGTCATATAATACATGGAAGTTTTCCGGTCAGCCAGAATAGCCGGATCGCTTAACACAATAGAATCCAGTGGAATATCCTTTTTAACCGATATATTCCCTTTTCTTTGGGCCGGAAGTATAAGTGAACACGTCAGGCAAGCCAATACAATTAGGCAAAGTTTGTTCATAATAATGATATTTACAGTTAATAATACGAGTAGCTAAAACACTTATCGTTTGCAAAAATAGAAATATATTCTTACAAAGCAACTTGTATCTCCTTGTTTCTTTGCCGGTAAGCTTTCAGTTGATTTACTACATACTACTGGAAATGTTTATTCATCTTGTCCTGAATATGAATCCTCTTATTGTGTTTTCCAATACACAACAAGAGCCTATTGCAGAGGAGGCCATAATTTCCCGGGCAGGAAACTGCAATTCCCTGCGGAGGAAATTCATGTTTCCTGCCCGGGAAATTACAGTTTCCTGCGGAGGGAACTAGAGTTTCCTAAGAAGGAAATTGTCGGGGAACTGGAGTTTCCAAACTTTAGAACTACGAGGAAACTGTAATTTATTGATTAATAACGAATAGACTTTATACGAGACGCGTCTGTATCTATGTGTTATTTCATCCTGACGGTCTGTCTGAAAAATATTTTCTACTATCAATTGGTTTTATATTTCTCGTGATCGGAGACTTTGGTTATTGTCAGATTTATATCATTCACATTCAAGAATACTTATTCCTGAATGTGATATAAATGCAAAAGAGAAACGTGCATTCTACGGAAATTATAATATTTTTTTTATCTCTTCCAGGCTACTGACCGTATAAGTCGGAGTGAATTTCTGGGGAGATAATCCTTTTGGATTGAACCAGAGTTGGTCTATTCTGGATTGGTGGGCGCCGAAGATATCGGCTTCGAAGCAGTCGCCGATCATCAGGGTTTCGTTGCGACGGGAGTTGGTGTTGATCAGGGCGAAGTCGAAAATACCTTTATGCGGCTTTTGGATACCGGCATCTTCCGACAGAATCATTCGTTTGAAGTAGGGAGCCAGTCCGGAGTTGCGGAGCTTCTTGTCTTGTACTTCGCGGAAACCGTTCGATAAGATATACATACGGTAAGAGGGGCGAAGGTATTCCAATAATTCGATAGCACCTTCGACAAGCCGTGTCTTGGTTGTGGTACGTTGCAGGAAGTCGTTGTTGACAGCCAACACATCTTTGGTATCTTCAATACCCATCGGGCGTAGCATATAACGGAATCGGTCGACGATAAGCGTTTGCCGGTCGATCTCTCCGGCACGGTATTGCTTCCATAGCAATTCGTTGTGCGGCCAATAGATATCAAAGAAAGCCTCGAAGGAGGCATAATACCGATCAAAGTGGTGATCGGTATAAATCTCTTCGAGGCATTCTTTATTATTATGGTACGTATCCCAAAGGGTATCGTCCAAATCTATAAAGAGGTTTTTGTATTTCATCATCCTACTTCAATAACCAGATATTTACCCAGGCTCCAGAATGTTTTCGGGTCTGTGATATTCAATGTCAGATTACCGTCTTCGTCTTTCACGAATTCGTAAGAACCTTCCGGATGGTTGGATTTCAGTTTTGCCTTACCGGCGAATAAAGGAATTTCTTTTACTTCACGGATATCTACAGAGATAAAGTAATCCTTGTTGAAGCCGCTCTGCAATACTTTTGATTTAGAGAAAAGGCCGCCTCCGGAAAGAATCTTCTGATCCTTCAGTTCTTTGGCTGTACCGAAACAGTAGTAAGCGGTGTTGAGTGCTTTGTCCTGTTTGTTCAGTTTATCGGACTGGGCAGCAGCTGTTGTTGCCAGGCTTTCCACATCTTCATTCAGCGAAGAAACCATTTCGTCCAGTTCCTGGATACGTACGTTCTTCTTTGCCAGGTCTTCCTGAAGGGCGACGATCATCGTTGCTTTCTGATCCAGCTCGGATGAAAGGCGGTTGATTGTTTTCTTCAGTGCGGCTGACTGGATACCGCTCTTTTTCAGTTTTTCTTCCAGCTGACTGATCGTTTCCTTATTCTTTTTCAAGGTTTCGCTGATCAGTTGCATGTTTTCCTTGATCTGTTCGCGATTGCTTTTGCTGAATTCGCTACCTGATTGCTGCTGAAGATTCAGATAGTTTTCAGCATCACGGATAGACTGTATGTCTGCCTCTACATCATTTAATGTAGTAAGGATTTCATTCATTTCGCTGGATGCTTTCGTATTCTCTATTTTCAAAGAATCGTTTTCAGCTTTCAACTTTTTATATTCTGCCGAGTTCTGTCCGCAGGATACCAGTAATGTTGCGCAGGTACAAACCAATAATAACTTTTTCATTTTCTTCTTGTTTTTGAATTAAACATCTTTTTCTGTCTCTTTTTCTTTTTTATCTTTCAAGCCTGCTAATACTATAACAATCTCACCTCTCGGATCGTTCACGGTAAAGTGTGCTATAACCTCTTCCAGGGTTCCGCGGACAGTCTCTTCGTGCAATTTGGATATTTCGCGTGAGACGGAGACTTGCCGGTCGCTCCCGAAGAATTCGGCTAGTTGGGTTAGCGTCTTTACCAATCGGAAAGGTGACTCATAAAAAATGATCGTTCTGTTTTCGGTAGACAACTCCTTCAGGCGGGTCTGACGTCCTTTCTTTTGAGGGAGGAATCCTTCGAAGCAGAATTTCTCGTTGGGTAACCCTGAGTTAACCAGGGCCGGAACGAAAGCAGTGGCTCCCGGAAGGCATTCGACATCTACACCTTGTCGTACACATTCCCTGACCAGCATAAAGCCGGGATCGGAAATGGCCGGCGTACCGGCATCGGAAACAAGTGCAATGTTTTCGCCGCCTTTGATGCGGGAGGCGATTTGCTCCACGGTCTTATGTTCGTTGAACTTGTGGTGCGACTGCATCTTGTTCTGTACCTCAAAATGCTTCAGCAGAATACCGGTCGTACGTGTATCTTCAGCCAGAATCAGATCGGCCTCTTTCAATACACGGATAGCCCGGAAGGTCATATCTTCCAGGTTCCCTACGGGAGTCGGTACAACTGTTAACTTTGCCATATCTTATAGGAATCGTTTTTCAAGTAGTTTGATGAAGTCGGCTACGGCTTCATCTTCTATATTCCATTTCAGTTCATTATTTAAATAGGTGACCGATTCTTCGTACGAATGAATATCGTTGAGGTCGGTGATCGCCTTATTCATTTTTTCTTCATTGCCTCCGAACAACTCGCGACGGAAACGGAAACGGTCGTTCAGGCTGAATGCCTTACGGAAGTCGGAGAGATTTTTCTTCTCCAGGATGTCACTAAGGAAAACACCTTGTTTCTCCGTCGTAACGGATTTGTGAAGCACTTCCGTTTTTGCTTTAGGTTCGACAACCGGGGCAGGTACTGGTTCGGGCTGTACGGTAACAGCCGGCTCCGGTATACTGGCTTCCGGTTGTTTAACAATCGGGGTCGGTTGTATCGTTTCCTTTTCTTCTATGATGATTTCCTTCTTTTCGACGATCACTTCGCGGACAGCTTCTTTCGGTTCCTGTTCCTGAATGATAACGGGTTCTTCAACCGGCTTTTCTTTCACTTCGGGAGCAACCGGCATCGGTGCGGCGACCGGGTTTGGCAACGACTGGATCAGAGCCTGGTGGGCTTCCATCTGTTCGCGCAGCATCTCGATCTGGGCTGTTTCCAGCGAATGAAGATCATTCAGTATCTTATGTGTCAGATTAAAAGTCTGGCTAAAGAAGGATACCGGATAAACTTCCGCATCACGCATCCCGGCTATCAACGTCTCTAGTTCCTTGAGGTCAAGTAACAGATAATCTATTTTTTCTTTATTTGCCATTCCTGAATTTAATATTTACAAGACCGTGTTTACAACGCTTTTGTCTTAATTGCAACAAAAATAACTATTTCTATTAATGTAACGTGATTAATAGGCAAAAAATGTATTGTCACTCAACAAATTCATCCGGCAAATTAACTAAATATAGCCGGTGAGTGGCACGGGTGAAGGCTGTGTAGAGCCAACGGTAGAAGTCTTCGCCCAGCATTTCTTCTGTCATGTAACCAATATCGAGGAAGACGTTCATCCATTGTCCGCCCTGGGCTTTGTGGCAGGTGATGGCGTAGGCATATTTTACCTGTACCACATTGTAGTGCGGGTCGGCCTTCATCTTTTTCATCTTACCTGCTTTGGTCGGAATATCGTCATAGTCTTCCAGTATGGTGTAGAATAATTTATCGTTAAGCTCTTTAGGCAGGGCCGGAGCGTCTGTCTGCAAGGTGTCCAGCAGGATCTTGATATCCATTTCAAGATCGTAATCCTGGAAACGTACGGTGACATCGGCAAAGCGGAATCCGTATAGTTCGCTTGTACGCCTGACACGGAGCACCTGCACGATCTCTCCGTTGGCGATGAAGTCCATCTCTTTGCATTCGCTGGTCCAGTAGTAGTTGTTCTTGGCAACCATCAGGCGGTCGCCCGACGATAATTCTTCCTCCCGGTACAGGATACGGTTGCGGATGCCGTTATTGTAGATCGTTGCCCGCTTGTTCGACCGGCAGATGATCATTGTATCTTCCACGCCGTCGCGACTGTAAGCCGACGATATCTCTTCGATCAATTCGTCGCCGTTCACTTTCCTGAAATCGGCGAATCCTTTCAGGTTGAGCTTCGGATAGATCTCTACGGTGTTCTCCCGCAAGGCATTGCGTAAGCGGGTGGCATTGAACAGGATACCGGAATCTTCACTTTGCCGGACTACCTGTGTCAACGTGATTTGGCTGACGGTGAGGTTATAGCCTTTCAATATCTCTGCATTCAATGCCGGGCTTTCGGTCTGCATGACCGGCGGAAGCTGTGCCACGTCGCCCATCAGGATCAGCCGGCAGTTCTCTCCGGAGTAAACATACTGTATCAAATCGTCCAGTAAGCGCCCTGTGCCAAAAAAGGAGGAGTCCAAGCCGTCGTTCGAGATCATGGAGGCTTCATCTACTATAAATAATGTATCTTTATGTAAATTGTCTGCAGGTAAAAATCCGGTCGGTTCGTTGGAGAAAGCCTTTTGCCGGTAAATCTTTTTATGTATGGTAAAGGCTTTATGGCCGGAGTAATTAGAGAACACCTTGGCCGCTCTTCCGGTGGGGGCGAGCAAAACCGTTTTCTGTTTTAGTTCAGTCAACGTTTTGACAAGGGCACCGACCAGAGAGGTTTTTCCCGTTCCTGCATATCCTTTCAGCAATAAAATGGAGTCGTTTTCATCTGAAAGCAGGAAGTCGGTCAGTATTTTTAATGCCGAATTCTGGTCTTCAGTAGGATTATATGGGAAATTTTGCGTAATTTGGCGGCTTAAATAACTATTTATCATTTTGATTGCAATAATTTTGGTGATAAAGGTAGTGTATTAAATATTCTTTTTTAAATTTGCCGAACGAAATAAATTCAAAAAAAACAATACAAACCATGAAAGTTACATTAAAGATTTTAGTAGCCGCTGCAGTTCTCCTGCTAGTTTACATGTGTTATAGAAGCATTATGACACCAATGGAATTTGATGCAGAAAAAGATGTGCGTGAAAGTGCTATCAAGGCTCGTCTGATCGATATCCGTAAAGCTCAGATCGAGTACAAGAATGTGTATAAAACACATGCAGGTAGTTTTGCCGATTTGATCAAGTTCCTGAAGGACGACAAACTTCCGTTCCTGATCAAGGAAGGTGTTTTGACTGACGAGCAGTTGGAAAAAGGTATGACAGAGAAAGAAGCTGTAAAGAAAGGTTTGATCAAACGTGATACAGTTTGGGTAATTGCCAAGGATACTTTGTTCGGTGCCAACTACAATGTTGACGATCTGAAAATGGTTCCGGGTACAAACATTCAGTTTGATATGGATACTGCAACTCTGACTTCAGGCTCTGGTTATACTATTAAAGTATTTGAAGCAGGCGTTAAGTATGACGATTACCTGGGTGACCTGGACAAACAGTTGGTTGTAAACCTGAAGGATAAAGCTGAGAAGCTGAGCAAATATCCGGGCTTGCGCGTAGGTTCACTGACTGAAATTAATAACAACGCAGGTAACTGGGAATAATTTTATCGCTTATGACTATCAGTGTTCCTGATACGTTGACTGCAGATAATTCTGGAAAGTATATAATGTCCATCCGGCTTAGGTCGGATGGACTTTCTTTTTCAGGATACAGTCCTTCGGAGAATGAAAGCTTCTTTTACAGGAACGTGGAATTCGACCGGACGAAGCCTTATATTGCTTCATTGAAAGAGTTTTTCTTTGAACATGAATTCCTCACCTATTCCTATAAGCGGACAAATCTGGTTTGTGTCACGCCACAATACACTATTGTGCCGGAAGAGGTATTTTCCGATAAGCAGAAGAATGATTTATTGTCATTCACATTTCTGGCTCCGGAAAGCAGGTGTCTGAATAATCACTTGACACGGGAATCAGTGGAGGTTGTGTTCGGAATCGATGAAGAAGTCTATGAGTTCTGTTCGCGTTCGCTGATCAATCCGGCTTTTATTCATCATATCACGCCTCAACTGGCTTTATGGAAACAGCAGAGCCGACAGTTGATTCCTCGTCAGTTGTATGTGGTCTTGCATCGCCGGATGATGGATGTGGTTTGTTATGCCGGAGGGTCGTTGCTTTTTGCTAATTCGTTCGAGTATGACAAGCCTGACGATATTCTCTACTATATATTATATGTATGGAAACAGGTGGGGATGGATCAGGAGAAAGATCAGCTTCATCTGTATGGAGGTGCTTCCCTTCGTAACAGTATCACTGCTACATTGCGGAATTATATACAATATATCAGTCCGGCTGAAATACCGTCGGATGCTTACTTATTGGGAGCCGAGGTTGTACAGGCTCCGTTGGATTTAATAGCTTTATCTGTATGCGAATTATAAGCGGAATATATGGGCGCCGACGTTTCGATGTACCGTCATCTTTCAGTGCACGGCCGACAACTGATTTTGCCAAAGAAAATCTTTTCAATGTGATTAACAACCTGACCGACCTGGAAGGGGCCGATGCGCTCGATCTGTTTGCCGGGACGGGCAGTATCTCGTTCGAACTGTTGTCGCGGGAGTGTAAAAGCGTGACGGCTGTGGAGAAGAATAATGCACATGCCTCTTTTATTGCGAAGGTGGCAAAAGAACTGAAGACCGATTCGCTGCACCTGATCCGTGGTGATGTATTTCGCTATCTTCATTCGGCTCCGAAACAAGGATTCGACTTTATCTTTGCCGATCCTCCCTACGCCCTGAAAGAGTTGCCGGAAGTACCGGTACTGGTATTCGAAAAGGATCTGTTGCGTGACGGAGGTATCTTTGTCATGGAGCATCCAAGAGACAACGATTTCTCGGAGCTTCCTTATTTTAATCAGCGCCGGGTATACGGTTCTGTTAATTTCAGCATCTTCATCAAAGAGGAAAAGGCTTAGAGGAGCGGTGAGAACAATCGCATGAACGACTCTATCAGCCGTTGTTTGACGGGGCGTTTTAGCCAACGTGAAGGAACCAGTCGTTCGCAACTGTGCAGGTCATGTTGAAATACCCGTTTCATCTGCAAGGCAAAAGAGGGTTGGTAGACGAAGGCGTTTATCTCGAAATTATGTTCGAAGCTTCGGAAGTCCATATTGGCTGAACCGATGCAGGTAAGTTCATCATCCGTAACCATCAGTTTGGAGTGGAGGAATCCCGGCTTATAGAAATAGACTTTCACACCGGCTTTCACCATCTCGTCGATAAAAGAATGCGTAGCCATGTTGGCTGTCCGCGTGTCCGAACGTTTGGGCAGCATAAGGCGTACGTCGATCCCACCCAGTGCTGCGATCAGTAGGGCCTGATTCAGACCGTCGGTCGGAAGGAAATAAGGGGTCTGTATATAGACATACTTTTTGGCATTGGCAATTGTGAAGATATAGGCCTGCAACAAGGTGCGCCATTGTCCGACCGGGCCGCTTGTCGCAATCTGCATGATATTGTCGTCGTTATATATTTTTGCCGGCGGATAAAAGATCTTATCGTTCAACAGGTTTTTGCTGACAACATACCAGTCGATAAGGAACGCAGACTGAAGCCCATGCACTCCTTTGCCTATTATCCGGAAATGCGTATCGCGCCAAGTCCCCCATTCGGTCCCTTTTTCATACCGGTCAGCGATATTCATACCTCCCATATAACCGATCTGTCCGTCTATCACGACGATTTTCCGGTGATTTCGATAGTTCACTTTACTGGTGAAGACCGGGAATGCTACTCTCAGGAAGGCGTGAACTTCTATTCCGGCTTCCTTCATCTCATTGAAGAATTTGTCTTTTACATTCCAACAGCCCACATCATCGTATAGGAGCCGCACTTTGACACCTTCCCTGGCCTTTGCTATCAGGGCATCTTTGAAGCGTATACCGACTTCGTCATCACAAAAGATATAATATTGGAAATGGATGTGGTGTGTTGCCCCCTGTATATCTTTAAGCAGGTCTTTAAACTTTTCGCCTCCATTTGTATAAATTTTGATCTCGCTCCCGTAAAGGAGGGAAGACTGGTTGCTGTTATTTAAAAGCGTAACCAACGGTTGGTATGGGCCGGGTACGGTACAGGCATCCTGGGGAAGTTTGCCTTCCTGCGGACGCTTCATAATACGTTTATATGTTCTGCGTGAGATAATACGCTGTTTCCTATTGTCCTGTCCGAAGAAGAAATAGAAGAGCAAACCTACACCGGGAGCCAGCAATAATACAATAACCCAAGGTATGGTTTTTAAAGGGTTTCTGTTTTCTGCGATGATAACCAATACCAGCCCCATGATCGTGATGGAGTATAATATAATGAATATTACCCCAACGATCCATTGTATATGTATGGCTGCCAGCATTCTTTTTATAATTTGTTACAGGTTGATAAAGGTAATAAGGTAATTCGGAAATAACAAATCTTTACTACATTTGCCGGATATATAAAAGAAAAGAAGATGATTACATATATTATTATAGGTATAACAGTCGTTGTTTCGTATCTCTGTTTCAATAATCAGGATTTGTTTCGCAAATTAGCACTGATACCTTACCGGACGGTGAAGAATAACGAATGGTATCGTTTGGTTACACATGGTTTTGTACATGCGGATATGACGCACCTGCTGGTGAATATGTTTACATTCTGGTCGTTCGGAACGTATATAGAAAGTATATTCGGTTATCTCGGGTTCGGAACCTGGGGATATCTTGGTCTTTACTTCGGAGGAATGGTCTTTGCTTCTATATATGATGTATTGAAACATCATAATGATCCGTATTATGTTTCTATCGGAGCATCCGGTGCGGTGTCGGCTATTTTATTTTCTTCTATCCTTTTCGATCCGTGGAGTAAGATATTGCTGTTTGCCATTATTCCGATTCCGGGAATTATCTTCGGTGTGCTCTATCTGGCTTATTGTCAATATATGGCTAAACGTAGTGGGGACAATATCAATCACAATGCCCATTTCTACGGCGCTGTCTATGGTTTTCTGTACCCGGCTTTACTTAATCCTTCGTTGATAACAGCCTTTCTAGCTCACTTCTAACCTGAATAATTTCAGTATTTAAGGCCGTTCAAGTGTTTGCTTTTTAGGGGATTATTTATAGATTTGTAGAAATATCTCAATTTCTAATAATACCATAAGACAGACACAATGAAAAGAAGAAACTTCATCCGAAGCGGAGCTCTGGCGATTGCGGGCTTCACAATTTTACCTCGTCACATTTTAGGTGGAACTAATTTTGTAGCTCCCAGCGACCAGATTAATCTGGGAATTATCGGCTGTGGAGCACAGGGGCGGTGGACACTTGGGCCGGAGTTTGCCCGGCGCGCCAATCTGATTGCTGCTGCCGATTGCGAGTCCCGCCAGTTGAAAGCCATGCAGGAAATTGTCGAAAAAGAAACAACGAAGGCTAAAGGACAGGCTTATAAAGGATTCAAACTTTATGCAGACTATCATGAACTATTGAACCGAAGCGATATCGATGGTGTAATCATAGCAACCCCCGATCATTGGCATGCTGTACAAACCATCGAAGCATGTCGTGCAGGGAAAGATGTATATGTGGAGAAACCAATGTCGCATAGTATAGAAGAGGGCAGGGCGATGGCCGATGCTGTGGAAAAATACAATCGTGTATTGCAGGTGGGGAATATGCAACGCTCATGGCGAAACTTCCGCCATGCCTGTGAGCTGGTTCGTAACGGATATATCGGGGAGATCAAAGAAGTGAAAGTTTCCATCGGACCTCCTCCTGTAAAATACGATCTACCGGCACAACCTGTTCCTAAAACACTGGATTGGGAAATGTGGATCGGCCCGGCTCCAATGAATGTATATAATGATGAATTGGCTCCTCCTATGGAACGGAATATATACCCGAACTGGCGTAACTATCGGGAATATGGTGGTGGTATGATCTGCGACTGGGGGGCTCATATGTTTGATATCGCCCAATGGGCGCTGGGCATGGATGACTCCGGCCCGATCGAATTCACTCCTCCCGAAGAAGGCGAACTGAAACCACTCAGTATGCGTTATGCCAATGGAACGGTTATGACGCATGAGCCTTTCCGTAAGGCTGATGGTAATGCAGTCCGCTTTATCGGTTCGGATGGTGTAATCGATATTAGCCGTAGCTTCCTGGATACTATCCCTGCAAAATTGCAGGATGAAGTGATAGGTGATGATAAGATCAAACTCTATAAAAGTGACGATCATTATAATGATTTCCTTACAGCAATGAAGACACGTAAACAGCCGCTCAGTACCGTTGAGGTCGGACATCGTACGGCTTCCCTATGCCATATCGTCAATCTGTGCTACGAATTCGATCGTAAATTGGTTTGGAATCCGGAAAAAGAGGAGTTCTTCTTTGATGACGAAGCGAACAAGCGGCGCGGTAATCCGATACGCGAACCGTATAGCCTGAAAGTATAGTATATATAATAATGTATAGGAAAATGTAAGCGGTGGTAAAAACTCGTAAGAGTTTAACCACCGCTTACTATTTTATATTCTGAAAAGTTTCGTATTCTTATATCAGAATCGTGGAGGTCCACCGGGACCACCGTGACCTCTGCCGCCCGGTCCGCGAACATCGTTCATACTGGCACCTCCCTTGAAGATGCTGAACCGGTAGATGAAGTGAACCATGAAATAACTGCTCAACGTATTATACTCGGAATATTGCGTATATTCGGTATTTATAGTCTGGGAGATGTTACTGCGTTGTTGCAGGATATCATAGATCTTGAAACGTAATGTAGCCTGATTGCCTTTCAGGAACGATTTGGAAGCGGAGGCATTCCATAAAACTTCTTTTTGTTTATATCCTGTTGCATAGCCGGAGTTGGCCGACCAGGTGATATCGCTTTCGATCTTGAAATCGAGTGGAAGATAAATCGCCGTTGTCCCTCCAACACCGTAGTTGAACGTATTCTGATCGTTTTGTCCCTGCAATGAGTTTTGAGCACCGGTGTAACGGATATTCCCGTTTATTCCCAAGTCTAAATAATCCGACCGGAAATCGAAGCCGGCACGTTCCATTGCCGTGAAATTCTTATTCGTGTTTTTTTCTTCATTGATGAAACCATTGGTGTTGGCATACGAGGCCATAGTCATGGAGTTGACAGAGAACTTCTTGTTCTTCAGCGGCGTGTTGAACAGAACGCGAACGTTTCCGTTGTAGTTGCCGTTTATATTTTCATAAGTAGTCATCTTTTTCCCGGATTCTCCCAGGTAAATAGATTTGGTAACGATGTCATTTACTATGTAATTGGCATTCAACATAACCATGAAAGCGGTCTGTTTCTCAGGAACGAATTTCTGAAAACGTGCGAACAGGTTATTCGAATAGGTCGGTTTCAGGTCCGGATTACCGGTGATAGTGTTCAACGGGTCGGAAATATCGTCTACCGGTTGCAACTGTGTCATGCTCGGCTGGCTGGTGCGTCCCCGATAGTTGATCCTTAAATTTGTACGTTTGTCAAACCGGTAATTGAAACGGATCATTGGTGATACGTTGAACACATTACGTGTCAGCTTGGAGAGAACCGAGTCGCCGACAAAGTTTTCACTTACGCTGTGGGAAGGAGCAAAGTTCATACCGACAGTATAATCGTATTTTTCGCGTATTGCCTTGAAAGCCAGACTGGCTTCCTGGTTGATGAAGTTGTTGCGGTAACTTTTACTGTATGCCGTGTCCAGTACATTATAATCTTCACTATCTTCTCCTTTTACATACGAATTTTTTAGTGACTCCTGTTTGTTCTGGCTGATACTGTAAGTCGCTTGGATGAAATTATTATGTCCGATCGGTTCAACCCACGACAAATAAGCCCGGTAATTGAAGCCTTTGTTATCGTATCTGAACTGTTGGTCGATTAATTCGTCCGGAGTATCTCCCAGAAAATATTCCGTATTCGAGAAATTCAATCCTTTATTATATGAATCACTTACTCCTCCGGATAAAGATCCGCTAAGTACACGACCTTCGTTATTTAGCTTCCGGCTGAATTCCAAACGGGCATTCACATTGTAACCTTCTCCGTCGGAAAGGTAATCGGATTTTCCCAGGTTGACCGAATCTCCCCGATTGGTCAATGTGTTGAATGAACCAAACTCGCGGTTATGGCTGTTGCTGTAAGTAAAACTAGGTTGGAAAATGATTTGGGTAGCCGTATCCGGTTTCCATTCCATACGGAAATCAGCGCCGATGTTATCGCTTTTTGTATTGTTATTGTTCAGTTCGTTCTTGATTGTAGAACTGTCGTTGGGTAAAAAATTCGTCCGGTTGGTTCTGCTTTCTGCTTCATTATCCGAATGGGAGAAACGTACGTTACCCCCTAGCGTCATTTTTTTGTTGAACTCTTTACTGAAGTTCAGCCCTGCATTACCGGAAGAGGTGATACCGTTCCCGGCTCCACCGCCTCCCCGTCCTCCGCGTCGTCCACCCATTCCGGAGAACATTGTAGAAGCGATGTCCGAAAATCCCATGTTGTTCGTATTATTCAAACCTCCCATGAAGGTGACCTGGTCGTTGTTGATAAACCGGTTGATCATCGCGTTTCCTTCATACCTGTCTTTGCTGCCATAGCCGGCAAAAGCATTTCCGAACCAGCCTTGTTTCATTCCTGGCTTGACGGTCAGGTTGATAACTGTCTCTTCGTCCCCGTCATCAAATCCGGTCATCCGTGCCATATCGCTCAAACGGTCGAGCACCTGTACCTTTTCGATCATCTTGGTCGGCAGATTCTTGGAAGCAACCTTCGGATCGTCGGAGAAGAATTCTTTTCCGTCGATCAAAACCTTTTTGATCTCTTTTCCATTAACTGTGATTTTACCTTCGCTGTCGACTTCCACACCAGGCATCTTTTTCAACAGGTCTTCCAGAACGGAGCCTTCTGTCGTCTTATAAGAGTCGGCATTATATTCGACGGTGTCGTTGCGGACAACCACTTCCGGTGCCTTACCTATAACAATGGCTTCCCCCAGCATGATGGAACCGTCGCTGAGTGCCAGTTTACCGACATTGACAGGGTTGTTTTTTCCTGTAATCCGTAAAGGTTGGTATAAAGGATCGAAACCAACAAAAGAAACGTGCAACAGATAACTACCGGCCTTAATCCCCTTCAGCGTGAAATTCCCGTTACGCGAACTGGCCACGCCTCCGACCATTGTACTGTCTTTTACATTTAATAAGCGGACCGTAGCCTGTTCGATAGGCTCGTTGTTCCCTTCTTCCACCACTGTTCCAGTGACATCAACTCCACCCCGCTGTGCAAATGCCGGCAAAGAAAAGAGAATAAGAAATAACCATAAAAAGTATCTTCCCGATTTCATAACTAATGTATTATCTGTATCTAACAAATGTATTCCCAGACTGGTTTCCGGGTACGAGAAGATAGACAAAAGGAATTGGATTAAGTTTAAAAATATATGTGACGATTTCGATTTATTAACGAAAAAAGGAGACGATCAATACAGTGGATTTATAAAAAAGATCCTCCCTTCAATTGATTTTGTTACCGGGGAAATCAATTAAAGGATTTCACAGGGATAAGAATGACAAAAGGGGGAGATAGTCCTTCAGTTTGACCCGTAGTATTTTTAGGGCCTGGCTTATTCTGTATTCGACGGTTTTGACGGAAACGTTGAGTTTTTCGGCTATCTGGACATTGGTTTGTTCTCCGAAGCGGCTTAAGGTAAAGGTTTCACGATAGGTGTCGGGAAGTTCGCTAATGGCTTTGTTTATATTTTCAGTCAGTTCGTTTACAAAATAGTAATCAGGATCTTCAAACTGATCCTTGAGCTTATCATAAATTACGTTATGTACCCGCTCATGGTATAAGTTCTTTTTGATGGCATTCAGGCAGCGATGTTTGGTCGATATGAAAAGATAAGACTTCAGCGATGTTTCAATGACGAGATTTTCCTTTGTCTCCCAGATGAATAACATCAAATCTTGCACGAGTTCCTCGGAATCTTCGTCAGATATATATTGGGATGCATATTCGCATAAAGGCGAGTAATACTTAATAAACAGTTGTTTATAAGCGAGTTTATCTCCTTTTTGTAATTGGTTGATTATGGATACATCATTTGTCATTGCTTGTAAATCTTGATATGCAGTTCACAAAGGTAGATTTTTTATTTTAAATAATTCGTCAGTTAGGATTGCAATTGTATAGTACAGAAAAATTTGAAAAAAGATTGAATTCCTTTTAGGGTATTGCTTATCCAGTTTTGTCGTATATATAGAATGGAAGAAAAAAATGTACATATTGAAGGATTTGAACCTGACGAGTCGCTCCTATTAAGATATATCTGGGAGAAAGTTTCGGCCGAGGAAAGAGTGTGGGTGGATAACTGGCTACAAGATGATGAAGGACACGAAAAGGTGTTGTTGCAATTAGCCAATATATATTATGCGATTCATACACAGCGACGTATAGAAGCACGTGATCCTTTGGATGCTTATGTTAAAGTCCAAAAGCGTATATCACTTCCACGACGAAAAGTTTGGTTATATCCTGTTTACCAGGCAGTAGCTTGTTTTTTGGGTATATTGATACTGTCTACAGCTATTGTTTTTTGGAGAGAGAAGGATGTAAATATAAATACACAAATGGTAACGGTGCAAGCAAATGCAGGAATGCGTACGTCTTTTAATCTTCCTGACGGAACTATTGCCTATTTGAATTCAGGAAGTGTCCTCTCATATCCCTTATCTTATAATAAAAAAGAAAGAAGAGTAGAACTCACAGGGGAGGCTTATTTTAAGGTAGTGCATAATTCGGAACAACCATTTGTCGTAAGTGTTGCTAATGACAAGATGAGAGTGAAAGTTCTAGGAACGGAGTTTAATTTACAATCATATAAAGAAGAAACTGTTGTACGGACAACATTGGTCTCTGGTTCTGTAAATATAGAAATGGTAAAAAAAGGGAATATTGTTTCTAGGACGAAACTTAAGCCTTCTGAAAAAGCTGTTTATGATATAACTTCAGGTATTATGTCTGTATCTACGGTAAATACAGAGTTTGACACTGCGTGGAAAGATGGACGTTTGATATTTAAGGATATGCCGTTACCTGAAGTTTTAAATAAACTGGCTTATTTTTATAATGTTAAGTTTGAAGTGAAAGATGCAGCTATAAATAGTTATAGCTTTACTGGTACATTTGATAACAAGCAGTTATCGCAGGTTCTGGACTATTTGAAAATATCATCACGAATAAAATACACGATTAATCATATAAAATCAGATGATAGTTTAAGAGTTCAATATTCTACTGTCGTGTTACAGATGGAATAGTATTATTACACTAGTATAAATGTTAAACTTTAAATGTGCATGCCTATGAATAGATGAAAAAAACAATAGACTCTATTGAAAAACATACGGAAATATGTTATCAGCATATCCCCGTATGAAATAATCGATAGTTAGTCTTAAAACGGGACTAAACGAAATTATTTTTTAATCTTAAATCAATTACAAAAATATGGTAAAGAATTATTATATCCAACGGGATAGTAATATTTGTGTCTTTAGAATCATTCCTAAAATAAGAAGAATTACGAAGTTAACTTGTTTATTGTTCTTGTTGTCTGCAAATTTAGTTTTAGCTTCTCATGTGTATGCACAATCTGCCCTTCTCTCTGTTAAAGCAACTGAGAAGACAGTAATGGAAGTGTTGGATGAAATAGAAAAACAATCAGAATTCAAGTTTTTCTACAATAGTAAATTGGTGAATGTTCATCGTAAAGTATCTTTAGAAGCGAACGGAGAGGATGTTTTTGTTATTTTGGACCGTTTGTTCAAAAGTTCGGATGTCCGTTATAAAGTTATTGATAAAGATGTTATATTAACGGCGGTTACATCCGGAGAACTTTCTCAGGATTTAAAAAGGATAACAGGTAGGGTTGTAGATCACTTAGGCGAACCGGTTATCGGGGCTAATGTTGTAGAGAAAGGAACAACGAATGGGACAATTACTGATATTGATGGAAACTTTTCTTTGGATGTAAATTCTAATGCGACTTTGATATTTTCTTATATCGGATATGAAAGAAAAGAAGTTTTGGCTGATGGCAAGCATAATCTGTCGGTACAACTAGAAGAAGATTCCGAATCTCTGGATGAAGTGATTGTCATTGGTTATGGCACTACTAAAAGACAGGATTTCACAGGATCTGTATCTTCCGTTAGATTGGAAGACTCTCCAGTTGCTTTAGCCAGTAATCTGAATGCACTTGAATCTCTTAAAGGAAATGTGGCTGGACTTGATATTGGTGCAACTAACTCTGCTGGTGGGGAACCTTCTATGGAAATGCGTGGTCAGAAATCTATCTCAGGATCCAATGATCCGTTGATCGTTGTGGATGGTGTAATCTTTATGGGAAGTATCAATGATATCAATCCGAATGATATTGCTTCTTATGATATTCTGAAAGATGCGACTTCGGCTGCAGCTTACGGTTCTCGTTCTGCGAATGGTGTAATTATTATTACGACAAAAAAAGGGCGTACCGGGAAACCGGTCATTACACTTAATGCTACCGGTAGTATGCAGACTTGGCAGAATCGTCCAGAATTGATGAAAGGTGAACAATGGCTGGAATCGGTTATGGCTAGAAATAATAGTTCTGACTTGAGTTGGCTTACTCCGCAGGAAGCATTGAATAGAGATGCTGGAAGAGAAATTAACTGGCTTGATGAATCAACCCGTACAGGATGGGTACAGGATTATCAATTGGCTGTCTCTGGAGCTGGTGAAAAACTGAATTATTATTTGTCTACATCTTATGCCGATAATAAAGGTGTAATCATTGGGGATAATTATAAACGTATATCAGTACTTGGAAAGATTAATGCTGATATAACCAGCTGGTTTCAGATAGGAGTGGATGCTGCTTATACTTTTTCGGACTATTCAGGTGTGGGAGCCAATTTGAATATGGCAACTATGGTAACTCCTTACGGAATGATGTATCATGACGAAGAAAATGGGTTATTGGAAAAATATCCGCAAACACAGTCTATAGTTAATCCGTTATGGGGAGTAACTGATGGTTCACGTGATAACATAGACAAACGCAATAATTATCGTATTAATGCTTATGCTGTAGTTAAATTACCTTGGGTAGAGGGACTTAGTTATCGTATAAATTATGCAGGTAATATGAGTAAGAATAAGGAGGGAGATTTCTATTATGAATCCAATTATGTGAGAGAAGGGGCGTATGATGATGAAAGCAGGTATACTCCGGCTGCCTATCAGAATTTACTGGCAAAAGCCAATGGTACGATCAAGCATAAAATGACGGATAGTTGGGTGATTGATAATATCTTGAATTATAAAAATACTTTTGGTAAGCATACGATTGATTTAACAGCTGTAGCTACACGCGACCGTAAAGATTATGAAGAGAATACCCTAAAAGGAAGTGATTTTGCAGCGAATGGAAATACTACTTTAGGTATCAACGGATTGCACAAAGCAACAACGCAGAAAGTAGAACTCGATAAGAATAGACGTTCTAATATAGGTTATCTTGGACGTGCTTCTTATTCGTTTAATGATCGTTATTTTTTAACAGCTTCTTTCCGTCGTGATGGTGCTTCTGTTTTCGGGGCAAATCAAAAATGGGGAAACTTTGCAGCTGCAGGTGTTGCATGGAATATCACCCGCGAAAGCTTTATGGAAAATATTCATTTTTTAGATAATCTGAAAGTTAAATTGTCTTGGGGTAAAAACGGTAACCAAGGACTTGATCCTTATGGAACACTTTCCACTGTTAAAAATGGGTCATCGGGAGGAATCCGCTACGAGTTTGCAAATAGTAGTAATATTATCTACGGTTTACAGGCCGATGCTTTAGGTAATGCAAATCTGGGATGGGAATCTACTGAATCATGGAATACAGGTTTAGAATCGGCTTGGCTGGGTAATCGTTTGTTTTTTGATCTGGATCTTTATTTTTCTAAAACAACCGACCAGATATTCACTCGTGATATCCCGGTTATGACAGGGTTCAAGAATATAAAATCTTCTATGGGGCAAGTGAATAATAGAGGTGTTGAGATGACTGTTCGCTCTGTTAATATAGACAATCGGGATTGGAGATGGACAACTGGTATAACTTTCTGGCTAAATCGTAATAAACTTGTACATCTTTATGGCGAAGACCTTGATGGCGATGGCAAAGAAGATGACGATATTTCCAACAGCCGGTTTATCGGTAAACCACTAGGGGCTATTTATGGTTATGTGCAGAATGGTATTGTGCAAGAAGATAATTTGGAATATATCAAAGCAAATGGTGTTACGGCCGGGATTCCAATGTATAAAGATTTAGATAACGATGGGGTTATCACATCTATGGATCGCGATATTTTGGGATATACTACTCCGAATTTTAAATTGAATATGAGTAATACTGTTACTTATAAAAATTGGGATCTTTATATTATGCTTACTGGCACATTCGGTGGCGGAGGTTATTATTTGAAATCAAATACTGCTGCTTATATGACAAATGGTTCTGGTCTGTTTAATTCCAATAGTATTTATATTCCCTGGTGGACACCGGAAAATAGAAGTAATGTATATCCTTCTGCTACATTTTCTGGGGATGGTGGTCGTTTTCAGGGTTTACAG